>NZ_CP034753.1:3750655-4088319 GCF_004006235.1 Agromyces sp. LHK192 | reverse complement strand
TCGTCATGGCGCCTGGCCGTGCCGCTCGTCGGTCCCCCGATCGACGTGCGAGCGGCTCCAGGCTGAAGTACATCATCGGTTATCCACCGCCTGTGGGCAAAGGCTGTTGAAACAGCGGAATTCCGCGGTCGAGGCTGGGGATAACTGGTCTCAAACCGTATCGAAAGTCGGCCTGCCCGACAAATGCCGAGAACGTCATCCGTTCATTCGGGCGTGTCGTCGCGGCGTGTCTTCCACAGCGGATCCGCAGGCTCGTGGGATACTGTCGGTTTCGATCCGCGCCTCCCGCACCGGCGGCCGGTTTGACCGCGCGCCGTTCAGGCCGTAGTTTTAATCAGTTGACCGCAGCCCCCAGGGGCACCCTGTTTTCCCGACGTACGCACATGTGACGCGTTCGCTCGCGGAGATCCGAATCGCCGGAGAAGAAGAATGAGCAAGCGTACCTTCCAGCCGAACAACCGCCGCCGCGCCAAGAAGCACGGCTTCCGCCTGCGCATGCGCACCCGCGCCGGCCGCGCCATCCTCGCGGCCCGCCGTCGCAAGGGCCGCACCGAACTCTCCGCGTAGTCCATCGGTGCTCGCCAAAGCCAACCGCATCACGAGCGCCGACGACTATCGCAGTGTCGTGCGCCGTGGAGCGAAGGTCGCCGGTGCCCACACCGTGAGCTACATCCGCTCACGGTCGTCGGGCGCCGACGCGCGCTTCGGCTTCATCGTCTCGAAGAAGGTCGGCACCGCCGTGCGCCGTAATCTCGTCCGCCGACGGCTCAAGGCCGCCGGCCACGAGCTCGTGCGCGACGGGGTGTCGGGCTTCGACCTGGTGATCCGCGCCCTGCCGTCCGCAGCGGACGCGGATTTTCCGTCCCTGCGCGAGGAACTGCGGCACGCTGCGTCGAGCCGCGCCGCCGGCGCAGGTTCGCTCGGGTCGCTCCATGCGTGACATCGGCCGGTTCCTGCTGCTCGTGCCGCGCAACGTCGGGGTGGCGCTGCTGCTGACCTACCGGAAGGTGGTCTCGCCGCTCTACGGCGACGTCTGCCGGTACTACCCGTCCTGCTCGGCCTACGGGCTCGGTTCCATCCAGCAGCGCGGCCTCGTCTTCGGCGCACTGCTCACGGCATGGCGCATCGTCCGCTGCAACCCGTGGACCGCGGGCGGCATCGACGACGTCCGAACCGCCCGGCACGACCGCGATCGCGTGACCCGCTCGGGTTGGGTGCTCCCGGCAGCATGGGTCTCCGACCCGGCACCCGTGTTCCACTCAGCTCCCACCGCCACCCCGGATCACCCGGGGCACCAGCACGAGTCGGACCGAAGCGTGTCCGCCATCGCCCTTCGAAAGGCCTGACCCCTCCCCATGGATCCCATCAGCATCATCCTCTGGCCCATCAAGTGGGTCATCGAGCTGATCCTCGTCGCCTTCCACACCCTGTGGACCACCATCGGCCTCGACCCGGACGACGGTGTCACCTGGGTCCTCTCGATCGTCGGTCTCGTCATCGTGGTGCGTGCGGCACTTATCCCGATCTTCGTCCGGCAGATCAAGAGCCAGCGCCGGATGCTCGAGGTGGCGCCGCAGCTCAAGAAGATCCAGGACAAGTACAAGGGGAAGAAGGACCAGTTCTCTCGCGAGGCCATGTCTCGCGAGACCATGGACCTCTACAAGCGGACGGGAACCAACCCGCTCTCGTCGTGCCTTCCGCTGCTGCTGCAGATGCCGATCTTCTTCGGCCTGTTCTCGGTGCTGAACGACGCCCAGCACGACAAGGCCGGCGTCGGCGTCTTCACGCAGGACCTCGCGAACTCGTTCGCGAACGCGACCTTCCTCGGCGCACCGCTGAAGGGCACCTTCATCGGGGCCGTGAACGGCGAGTACCCGTGGCAGGTCATGGTCGTCGCCGTCGTCATGATCGTCCTGATGACCGCGTCGCAGTTCATCACGCAGCTGCAGATCGTGTCGAAGAACATGTCGCCGGAGACCAAGGCGAGCCCCATGTTCCGGCAGCAGCGCATCCTGCTGTACCTGCTCCCCCTCGTCTTCGCGTTCTCGGGCGTCGCGTTCCCGATCGGCGTGATGTTCTACTGGCTCGTCTCGAACTTCTGGACCATGGGCCAGCAGTTCGTGGTCATCCGCAACATGCCCACGCCGGGCAGCGAAGCGGCGAAGGCCCGTGAGGCGCGCCTCGCGAAGAAGGGCAAGCTCGTCATCGAGGAGCCCGGAGCCGAGGCCGAGGAGCCCGCGAAGAAGCAGCCCACCCAGCGCCAGCAGCCGGTGAGCAAGCAGCGTGCGAAGAAGAACAACCAGGGGAAGCAGTCATGACGGACGTGCAGCAGGAAACGGCCGAGCGGTCGGTCGCGCAACTCGAAGAAGAAGGCGACATCGCGGCTGACTACATCGAGGAACTCCTCGACATCTGCGACCTCGACGGTGACATCGACATCGATGCCCGCAACGGTCGCGCGTACCTCTCGGTGAACGCCGGCGACGGCGCGAACCTCCGCCTCCTCTCGAAGCCCGACACGGTCAACGCGCTCCAGGAACTCACCCGCCTCGCGGTGCAGACGAAGACCGGGGCGTTCTCACGCCTCATCCTCGACATCGGCGGATCCCGCGACGCACGCCGCGACGAACTGTCGGCGCTTGTCGCCCGTGCCGTCGAGCGCATCGAAGCCGGGGCCTCCGAGGCCGCGTTGCCGCCCATGTCGTCGTATGAGCGCAAGCTCGTGCACGACCTCGTCGCCGAGCGGTCACTCCACTCGGAGTCGCGTGGCGAGGGCGCGGAGCGCCACACCGTCATCACCCGCGTCGGCTGACGCTCCGTCCGTTTCACGTGGAACGATGACCGATCGCCTCGACCTCGAACCCGAACCTGCCGTCGCGGCGACGCTGTTCGGGGACCGCATCGCGCTCGGCCGCGCCTTCACCGAGTCGCTCGCCGAGCACGGCGAAGAACTCGGCCTGATCGGTCCGCTGGAGCTCCCCCGGCTCTGGACGCGACACATCCTGAACTCGGTCGTCGTCGCGCCGTTGCTGCGCCCGGGCCTCGTGGGCGACATCGGGTCCGGCGCGGGCCTGCCCGGGCTGGTGCTGGCGATCGCCCGCCCGGATGTCTCGTTCACGCTGATCGAACCGATGGAGCGCCGCGTCGCATGGCTCGAGCGTCAGGTCGACGAACTCGGGCTCGAGAACGTGGACGTGGTCCGAGCGCGAGCTGAGGATTCGAAGCTCCGCGGTCGCCTCGACCAGGTCACCGCGCGGGCGGTCAGCGCCCTTCGGACACTCATCCCGATCACCGCTCCCCTGCTGCGGCCCGGCGGCGAGCTCGTGCTGATGAAGGGCGCGGGCGTCGATGGCGAGATCGGTGCCGCCGAGAAGGTGCTCCGCAAGTTCCATGTGCACGACCAGGAGGTCCTGGTGCTGGGTGAGGGTGAACTCGACGAGGTCACCCGGGTGTTCCGCGCGACCGTCGGCTGAGCCGCCCGAACTCGGTGCAGGCCGGAACGCAGGCCCGTTCTCGGAGACGTTTCACGTGAAACGCCCGCGGTGCGAATCGCCACTCAGGACGTGCGCCGCCCTGCCCGATACGTCGAGGATCCACGCGGATGACCCGGCGTGCCCGCAGTCGACCGGAGTCCCGAATGTTTCACGTGAAACACTGCCCGATGTCGACCTCCACGAGGTCGTTTGCGTCGCATCGACCGCGGATCCTCGGAACGTCCGAAGTGCCGGTTAGGCTGTTGTCTCAGGTCCGTCGAACCGCTCCGAGGACGTCGGGCTCGGCACGACGGACACGGCGGGAGAGTCGGGAATGGCGCAAGGCGGGGGACGCGGCTGGTTCCGCAGACGGACGGCGTCCGCGCCGACGAATCCCGAACCAGCAGCGCACGAACCCGAGGCACCCACGACGATGAATCCCCCACCACCGACGATCACGCCTGCGCAGGAGCACCCCCTGGTGCAGCCCGCTCCGCCGACGAGTCCGAGCCTTGGTCCGGCGGCTCCCACTCCATCGGAAGCGCATGTCACGCCTGCCTACCCCCAACGATCTGAATCGGCTGTGCCGCCGATGAGCGAGCCCTACGCAGCCGGCGGAGCACCTGTCGGCGGAGGCGCAGGCGGCGATGGACCCGACCGTTCTGGGATTCTGCCTCCGGCCCTCGCCGATGCGCCCTCGAGCGATCTGCCCTTCACGACTCCGCCAGGTGTTTCCGCCGTCGCCGGCGATCATGCTCAGGTTGCTCCCCCGCAACCGTCGTCCGCGCCGTCGGCCCCGCCCACGAACGGCCCGCGGCCGGCTGGCGGCACAGCCGCGCCTACGACACGGCCCATCGACTGGGATGCCGCGACCGCGGCCGCCCTCGCCGGCGACGGATCGCTCGACCAAGATGTCGACGCCGGTTGGAAGCAATTGACCAGGCCCGCAGGCGCCGACGCGATGCTAGAGGATCTCATCCGCGAGATCGTCGGTGATGCCGCCGCGGACACGGTTTCCGCACTGCAGCATCCGGCCGCAGAGCAGGCTGTCCGAGCCTCGGACACGACAGCGGATGCAGTCGCAACCGCGGATGCAGTCGTACCCGCGGATGCAGTCGCACCCGCGGCGCCGTCACCCGACGCTGCAGGTGGTGCGATCGACGCGTTGCCCGATGCCGATGTCGAGGACCACGAGTCGGTGCCGCGGTCCACTGACGGTGAGCCGGCTCGCCAACCCTTGCAGGTAACCCAGGGCGAGCAGCCCGCTCAACCGGTGGAGGTCGCTGCTTTCGAGGTGTCATCGGTCGGCACGCGGTATGCGGGCCCGGTTGCGGAGGCGCAACCCGAGCAGCACACCGTGCCCGAGGCCGATGTCCACGGAGCTTCGGGCCCAGCACCCGCGGTCGAGGCGCCATCCGTTCCGCCCGCATCGCCGCATCCGTCGGACGCCGGTCAGCCGACCCCGCCCGCTGATCCGCAGGTGCCGCTCACAGGCGCGCCCGCTGCGGTGCACGCGCCGTCCGCCGCCGCACTGCACGCGCCGCCGGTCGCGTTGCACGCCCCTCCGGTCGCATCGCCGCCACAGCTCCCCCATCCCGATGTTTCACGTGAAACATCACTGACCACTGGAGGCACTCCCCTGGCCGACGAACTGCTCGACGAGACCCGTCGACGAATGGCGCTCGAGGAATCGGTACTGCCGCTGCCGCCGGCGACCCGCATCTTCACCATCTCGAACCAGAAAGGCGGCGTCGGCAAGACCACGACTGCCGTCAACCTGGCGGCGGCGCTCGCTCGGTCGGGCGCGCGCGTGCTGGTGATCGATCTCGATCCGCAGGGTAACGCCTCGACCGCGCTCGGTGTCGACCATCAGTCGGACCAGCAGAGCGTCTACGAAGTCCTCGTACAGGATCTCTCGCTCACGGAGGTCGTGCGGCCTTCGACCGAGCACGAGCGGCTGGACTGCGTACCCGCCACCATCCACCTCGCGGGTGCCGAGATCGAGTTGGTTTCGATGGTCGCGCGCGAGCAGCGACTCAAGCGGGCGCTCGACGCGCACCTCGCGTCGATGAACGAGCCGTACCACTACGTCTTCATCGACTGTCCTCCGTCGCTCGGGTTGCTGACGATCAACGCCTTCGTCGCGGCTCGTGAGGTGCTGATTCCGATCCAATGCGAGTACTACGCGCTCGAGGGCCTCTCCCAACTGCTGAGCAACATCGAGCTGATCGAGAAGCACCTCAACCCGGTACTCCGACTGTCGACGATCCTGCTCACGATGTACGACTCGCGGACGAACCTGGCGCAACAGGTGGCCCAGGAGGTCCGCCAGCACTTCCCCACCCAGGCCTTGCAGACGATCATTCCGCGCTCGGTCCGGGTGTCCGAGGCCCCGAGCTATGGGCAGAGCGTGATCTCATACGACTTCGGGTCGACCGGGTCGCTGTCGTATCGCGAGGCGGCCGCCGAGATCGCCCATCGCGGCCAAGCAGGCGCAGCGCGTCCTGACGTCAAGGAGAACCACTGATGGCAACCAAGCGCACCGGACTCGGACGCGGCATCGGCGCCCTGATTCCGACCGGAGACGACGCATCGAAGGCGAATCGCCCGGTGGACGTGTTCTTTCCCGAGGCGGATCGCGCCGCTCCGGGCACGGGTTCCCCTGCCGCGGCCGCAGGCGGCGAGTCGCCGGTGGATGCCGGCATCGCGATGGCATCGCCGACCCTCGCGGCGGTCGCCGTCGTCGAGCAGGCCGCGGCGAACGACGGCCTCCTCGCAGTGCCGGGCGCTCGCCTGGCTCGCCTGAACCCGCACGACATCGTGCCCAACGCCCAGCAGCCGCGGTCCAACTTCGATCCCGAGGACCTCGCTGAGCTCGTGCACAGTGTCCGCGAGTTCGGCGTGCTCCAGCCGATCGTCGTCCGTCCCCATCCTGACGAGGCCGGCAAGTACGAACTCGTCATGGGTGAACGTCGACTTCGGGCGAGCAAGGCTGCTGAACTCGACACGATTCCCGCGGTTATCAAGGACACCGCCGACGAGGCGATGCTGCGGGACGCCCTGCTCGAGAATCTCCACCGGTCGCAGCTCAACCCGCTGGAGGAAGCCTCCGCGTATCAGCAGCTCCTCGCGGATTTCGGCATCACCCAGGAGGAGCTCGCGGAGCGAATCGGCCGCTCCCGCCCCCAGATCTCCAACACGCTGCGGCTGTTGAAGCTGCCCGAGGCGGTGCAGATCCGGGTCGCGGCCGGGGTCCTGAGCGCTGGTCATGCACGCGCGATCCTCATGCTGGGCGACACCGAGTCGATGCTCAAGCTCGCCGACAAGATCGTGAACGAGGAACTGTCCGTTCGGCAGGCCGAGGCCATCGCCGCTGCCCAGCCGAAGCCGGGAAAGCAGAAGCCCGCGGCGGGCAAGCGGCAGGAGTTCCTCGACGACCTCGCGGTTCGTCTCGGTGATCGCTTGAACACACGGGTGAAGATCAACCTCGGCGCGCGGAAGGGCACGATCAACATCGACTTCGCGACGGTGCAGGATCTCCGGCGAATCCTTACCGACCTCGGCGAAGAGCTCGAGGGCGTCTGAGCATCTGCTCGGCGAGGCCGTCATGCCGGCCGTCACCGCGCTTCTGCGGCGAACGTGAAGGGGTGGAGCGCGATGCGCTCCACCCCTTCGGCGTCAGGTCACGATGTTTCACGTGAAACATGGCCGCAGCCTCCACCTCCGATGTTCAGGGCGTCACCGTTTCACGTGAAACATCCGGAACATGTGTCGGATGCGAGCCTCACCCGCGCGCGTGCACCCGGCGAACCAGCGCATCGTAGAGCGCAGCAGACGTCGTCCCGCTCGCTCCGATCGCGAGCGGGAGCAGCGACGTCTCGGTGTGGCCTGGGAGCACGTTGGTCTCGAGGAACCAGGGCGTCCCCTGCGCATCGACGATGAAGTCCGCCCGCGACAGGTCGCGCAGCCCCAGGGTCCGGTGCACGAGGATTGCTGCCTCGGACGCCGCTGCGGCGACGTCGGCGTCGATCCGCGCAGGAGCGTAGAACGTCGTCTCGCCGGCGTTGTACCTGGCCTCGAAGTCGTAGAACTCCGCGGTCGGCGAGATCTCGACGGGTGGGAGTGCGCGCGGCCCCTCCCCCGTGTCGACGACGGACACCGCGATCTCGGCGCCGACGATCCGCTGCTCGATCACGGCGACGTCGGCGTAGGTGAACGCCTCGACGAGGGCGCGAGGCAGTTCGCCCGGTTCGTCGACGATCGTGACGCCCTGGGCGGAGCCGCCGTACGCCGGCTTCACCACGAGGTCGCCGTCGAACGCCTCACGCACGACGCCGAGAATGCTCGCCGCTCCGAGTTCGCGGAACGACTCGTTCGAGAGGACGATCGAGCGGGGGACGTTGATGCCGGCGTCGCGGGCGAGCGACGTGGCCACCGGCTTCGACCACGCCCGACGTGCTGCTGGGCCGCTCGATCCCACGGTCGGCAGGCGGAGTGCGTCGAGCAGGTACAGGAGCGACCCGTCCTCCCCGCTGGTGCCGTGGAGTGCCGGGAAGACGACGTCCGGGCGATCGGCGGTCAGGAAGGGCAGCAGTCCGGCATCCGAGTCGCGCAGTTCGGCGCGGTGCCCCGCTGCGCTCAGCGCATCCACGACCCGCCGGCCCGAGCGCAGCGAGATCTCGCGTTCGTGGGAGATGCCACCCGCGAGGACGACGACACGAAGACTGCCGGAATCGGATGCGGTGACCGCGCTCGACGCTTCGCGTTCGGCGGGGGCAACAGGCTCTGAGTCAGTCATGATCGGGAGATGCTCCAGTCCAGTTCGACGTCGGATGGGGGGTGTCGGGGTCACTTCAGGTCGGACGGCGGTGCCGAGGACTCGATCTCGAGCTCGTGCGGAGCCTCGAGCGAGCCGGTGCCCGCGAAGGTGTCGCGCAGTGCGAGCTCGCCGTTGATCACCGCGGCCAGCCGCCGGATACCGAGGCGGATCGCATCGGGTGTCGGATAGCAGTACGAGAGACGCATCGCGTGACGTCCACGCCCATCCGCGAAGAACGCCGTGCCGGGGGTGTACGCGACCAGCTCGCGGACGGCGCGAGGCAGCATCTGCTTGGAGTCGAGCGAGTCGGGCAGGGTGAGCCACACGTAGAACCCGCCGTTCGGGTCGGTCCAGCTCAACTGCGGCAGGTAGTCCTCGAGCGCCTGGACCATCGCCTGCTTCCGCTCCCGGTACACGCCGCGGAACGTGTCGATCTGGCCGCGCCAGTCGGCCGTCGAGAGGTACTCCGACACGATCATCTGGTTGAACGACGACGGCGAGAGGATCGCCGACTCGGCGGCGAGGATCAGCTTCTCGCGGATCGCGTGCGGGGCGAGCGCCCAGCCGACGCGGAATCCGGGGGCGAGCGTCTTCGAGAACGAGCCGAGGTAGATGACGCTCTCGGGGTCCATCGACCGGAGTGCATCGGGCGCCGGCTCGTCGAAGTGCAGCAGGCCGTAGGGGTTGTCCTCGAGCACGAGGATCTCGTTCTGGCGGCAGATCTCGAGGATCTCGGGGCGTCGGGCGGCCGACAGGGTGACGCCCGCTGGATTGTGGAAGTTCGGGATCGTGTACAGGAACTTGATCCGACGGCCCTGACCGCGCAGGTGCGCGATGGTCTCACGCAACGCCTCGGGGATCAGGCCGTCGTCGTCCATCGCGACGTGCACGATCGAGGCCTGGTAGGAGCGGAAGACCCCCATCGCCCCGACGTAGGACGGTGCCTCCGCGAGGACGACATCACCCGGGTCGAGAAACAGTTTCGCGACGAAATCAAGCGCCTGCTGCGAACCGGTGGAGGTCACGACGTCGTCGACCGACGCCCCGCGGATGCCCTCGAGCGCCATCACCTCGAGGATGTGCTCGCGCAACGACGGGATGCCTGCTCCCCCGCCGTACTGGAGCGCCGTCGGTCCGTGCTCGCGCATGACCCGCTCCATCGACTGGGCGATCAGCTCCTGCGGCAGCGCGGACACGAACGGCATGCCGCCGGCGAGCGAGACCACCTCGGGCCGCGACGCCACGGCGAACAGGGCTCGAACCTCGGATGCGGCGAAGCCGGCGGCTCGCGCGGCGTAGTTCGCGTACCAGGGGTCGAGGTTGTTGCCGGTCCGCTGCGGGACGCCGTCGGTGGTCACATCACATCCGTTCTGCTCAAGGTCTTCATGCTAGTCACCGCGTCGGGGCCGGAATGACGGATGCCCGCGGCGAGGCATCCGCTCGGATATGCGGAAGGCCCGCCCGGCTTGAGCCGGGCGGGCCTTCACGACGAGGCTGCCGACTACTGGATGTAGGCGGCGAGGTCGGCCTCGAGGGCCGGCTTCGGCTTCGCGCCGACGACGGTCTTGACGACCTCGCCCTTGTCGAACACCTTGAACGCCGGGATCGCGGTGATCTGGTACTTCATCGCGAGACCGGGGTTCTCGTCGACGTTCAGCTTCACGATGTCGAGCTTCTCGGAGTGCTCGGTCGCGATCTGGTCGAGGATCGGGCTCACGGCCCGACACGGGCCGCACCACTCGGCCCAGAAGTCGACGAGGACGGGCTTGTCGTTGTTGAGGACCTCCTGCTCGAAGGTGGCCTCGGTCACTGCGCGTGCAGTCATTGCAATCTCCTTTGGATGGAAGAACCTGGACGAACGGATGTCGTCGAAGAGGTCAGTTGACGGATGCGAGCCGCTCGACGGCCTCGGCCTCGGCTTCGGCTTCCGCGGGCGAGGAGGTGTCCGCGAGCGCCGCGAGGTAGTGCTCGGCGTCGAGGGCCGCGACCGTGCCCGACCCGGCGGCCGTGACGGCCTGGCGGTAGTGCGGGTCGATCACGTCTCCGGCGGCGAACACGCCCGGGAGGCTCGTGCGCGACGAACGGCCGTCGACCCACACGGTGCCCTCGCCGGTGAGTTCGAGCTTGCCGTGCACGAGGTGGGTGCGCGGGTCGTTGCCGATGGCCACGAACAGACCGTCGAGCTCGAGCGGGCGGAGGTCGCCGGTGACGGTGTCGCGGAGCGTCACGCCCGACACCTGGGTCTCGCCGAGGATCTCGGCGATCTCCGCGTTCCAGACGAACTCGATCTTCTCGTTGTCGAACGCGCGCTGCTGCATGATCTTCGACGCCTTGAGCTCCTCGCGGCGGTGGATCACGTAGACCTTGTCGGCGAAGCGGGTGAGGAACGTGGCCTCCTCCATCGCCGAGTCCCCGCCGCCGACGACCGCGATGGTCTTCTGGCGGAAGAAGAACCCGTCGCACGTCGCGCACCATGAGAGGCCGTGGCCCGAGAGGTGCTCCTCCTCCGGGAGGCCGAGCTTTCGGTAGGCGGACCCGGTCGCGTAGATGACGGTCTTCGCCTCTTCGACGCCGCCGTTGCCGAGCTTCACGCGCTTGACCGGACCGTCGAGCTCGAGCTCGACGACGTCGTCGTAGACGACCTCGGTGCCGAAGCGCTCGGCCTGCTGCTGCATCTGCGTCATCAGGTCGGGGCCCATGATGCCCTCGGGGAAACCCGGGAAGTTCTCGACCTCGGTCGTGTTCATCAGCTCGCCGCCGATCTCGACCGAGCTGGCGATGAGCAGCGGCTGCAGTTCGGCGCGCGCGGCGTAGATCGCGGCGGTGAAGCCGGCGGGGCCCGAGCCGATGATGATGATGTCGCGCAACACTGCTCCCTGGTTGTGACGTGCGGTCGTGACGTGGATATGGCATCCGCTGGTTCACGGATGTCACGACATGGTCAACACAGTCTAGGCGGCACCTATTCCGCCGCCTCGCTCCGTTGCGGCGCGCGACGGATGCCGCCGATGCAGGCCGTCGACGCCGCCCGAACGCCGACCGGTCGGAGCGACCGCGTCGCGGACGGAGCGCTCAGCGGCGACGCAGTCGCGCGACCAGCGGTTCCGCGAATCCCCGGAGTTCCGGTGACCGCATCACCCAGAGGCCGCCGAAGTAGAGCGCGGCCATGACGACGCCGATGGCCGCCATGGAGGTGATCGCGCCGACGATGCTGCTCACCGCGAAGCCGCCGGCCTGCGTGCCGCCGAGTGCGATCAGCAGGGCGATACCGGCCGCGACGGGCAGCACGGCAGCCGCGGCGGCGCGGCCGAGAGCGACCAGCACGCGCCGACCGTCGAGCGTGCCGAGGCGTCGCCGCAGCAGGACGAGCGCAACCGCGAGCTGCGCGGTCCCGGCGAGCGTCGTCGACGCCGCGACGCCGACCGCGACCCAGTCGACGGGAAGGGCGAGGCACGCGACCGCGCACGCACTGAACAGCACGGCCTGGAAGAGCGTGAAGAAGAACGGGGTGCGGGTGTCGTGCAGCGCGTAGAAGGTGCGCTGCACGATGAAGAGGATGCTGAAGCCGAGCAGGCCGATCACGTACGCGATGATGACGTTGCCGAGGGCGGCCACGTCGGCGAAGAACTCCCGCGTGAAGACCGCCGCGAACGGGTAGGCGACAACGAGCAGCACGGCGACCGCGAGCACGATGATCGTGCCGACGCCCCGGATCGCGCTCGACAGGTCGTCCCGCACGTCGACGAGGCGGTCGACCGCCGCGTGCTCGCTCATGCGCGTGAAGTACGCGGTGGCGATGGAGACGGTGATGACGGAGTGCGGGAGCATGAAGATGAGCCAGGCATTGTCGATCGCCGCCACGGATGCCGCCGAGCCCGAGACCGAGCTCACCACGAGCGTCTGCACGATGCCGGCGCCCGTCGTGACCAGGAGCATGCCGAACGTCCATCCCGCGAGCCGCCCGGCCGATCGCAGGCCGACGCCGCGCCACGCGAAGTCGGGTCGGTACTTCAGGCCGATGCGCCGCCAGAACCAGAAGAGGACGACGGCCTGCGCGACGATGCCGAGCGTCGCGCTCCCGGCGAGCACCGCGATCATCGAGGGCGACCATTCGGAAGCTGCGCGAGCGCCGATCGGGTCGGCGCCGAAGACGATCGCGAACACCGCGATCCCCGCGAGGGCGACGAGGTTGTTGAGCACCGGAACCCAGGTGAACGGGCCGAAACTCCGGCGGGCGTTGAGCACCTCGCCGAGCAGGGTGTACATGCCGTAGAAGAAGATCTGGGGCATGCACCACCACGCGAAGGCGACGGCGAGGGCGAACGTCTCGTCGGGCAGCGATGCGCCGTAGAGGAACGTGAGCAGTGGTGCCGCGAGGGTCGCGACGACCGTCGCGCCGGCGAGCACGACGAACGCGAGCGTCAGCAGCTTGTTGATGTACGCGCTGCCGCCGTCCGCATGGGCGCCGGCGCGAACGATCTGGGGCACGAGCACGGCGCTCAGCACGCCGCCTGCGACGATCACGAAGACGGTGTTCGGCAGGCCGTTGGCGACGGCGAACGCGTCGGCGCCCTGCGACCCGATGATGCCGATGGTCGAGGCGAGGGCGATCGCCTTCACGAACCCGAGGATCCGCGAGACGAGCGTGCCTGACGCGAGGAAGACGCTCGCGCGGCCGATCCGGTCCTCAGCCATCCGTGCGATCCTCCGTCGTGGGCTGCTGGGCCCTGGGCAGCTCGGTCGCGCCGGGTGCATCGGCGGGAGCTGCGGGGTCCGCAGGCCCCGCGTCATCCGTCGCATCCGCATCATCCGTCGTCGCCGACGCGGATGCCTCCGCCTTCGTGCGCCGGCGACGGCGGACGCTGCGCCAGATGCCGAAGCCGAAGAACGCGACGACGAGCGCTGCCAGGATGGCGGCGCCGATGCCCTCCCAGTCGGCCTGCACGTTCGCGGTGATCTCGATCGGACGGCCGACCTGCACGCCCGCGGCCGAGAAGAGCGAGACCGTGAGCGTCACCTCGCCGCGTCCGACGCCGGCGGCGACGGGCACGATGACGTTGCTGCGCGACTCGGGTGCCACGGTCGTCTCGACCCGCTCCTCGACGAGCAGCCGCCCGTTCGACGGCTGCGCGTCGACGAACACGGTGACCGGGTACGGCAGGAGGTTCTCGACCGTGGTGGGGACCCCGGTCTGGCTCGACAGCACGTTGACGGTGCTGCTCGGCGCGACCGAGATCGCGTTCATGGTGGCCGTCTGGTCGACCAGTCGCTCGCCGACCGCATCCGCCCAGGCGTCGAAGTCGGTGCGCCACGACTCGTCGAGCAGCGCGAACAGGGCGCGTCGGGTCGGCGCGGTCAGCAGCGTCGGGTCGGCGAGCACCGTGGCGAACTGCCCCATGCGCGCGTCGCTGTCGAACAGGCGGGCGAGGTAGTCGAGGCGCGTCGCGTCCTCGGACGTCGAGACGAGCGGGAGGTCCACGGGCGGCGCGCCGATCGCCTCGCTCAGGCTCGCGCTGCCCGCCCAGCCCCACGTGCCGAGCTCGCCGACCAACGACCCCACGCGTGCGCTCTGCGTCGTCGCGCCACGCGGGAACGTCGCGAGCACGATGCCGCCGTCGCCGACGCTCGCGCGCATGGCGAGCTCGGCACCGATCCGGCCGGTGGCCTCGGCCCACGTGATCTCGCCGGATGCCGAGGCCGCGGCACGCAGCGCGTCGGAGATGCCGGCGTCGGCGACGACGACCGATTCGCCCTCGACCGTCGCGCTCGAGTCGGGGGCGGTGCCGGTGACGTTCGCCGCCTCGAGGATCGTCGTCGTGAGGCCTGCGGTGCGGAATGCGGCCAGGTCGCCCGACGCGACGGTCGCCGCAGCCGGCCAGGCGAGGTCCGTGCGGGTGTACGGCCAGGACAGCAGTTCATCGGTCGTCGGGAGCGTGTCGGGGGCCTCGGGCTCGGTCGTCGGTTCGACGCTCGGCGACGGGGAGGCGGATGCCGCGGCGTCCTGCGCGGTGGCACCCTCATCGCCTTCCCCGCCCGCGCCGGTGCCGAAGTCGTCGGGGTCGAGCACGTCGGCGAACGACGGTGCCGGGAGGACCCCGACGCCGGACTGCGTCTGCCCGGTGAGGTCCGCATCGGCGTACGCGAGGGGGAAGACCTCGTTCGAGATCCCGGCCAGCCGGTCGAGCCAGAGGAGCGAGGAGGCCGGCGCCGAGGAGCCCAGCACCCGGATGGACGCGATGATCCGCGGATCGACGGCGACCGCCACCGACTGGTCGGCGACCGCGTCGAGCTCGCGCGAGAGCAGGCCGACCGGTCCGGTCCAGAGTTCGAGGAGGTCGGGCGCGATCAGGCCGTCGGTCTCGGCCGGCACGGTGATCGCGTAGGCGAGCGCGAGGCGGGGCGTCGCCGCGGTCGGCGTGAGGGCCGACGACGCGAAGACCGCGGTCTCCGCGGCGACCGCGCCGCCTTCCACGACGATCTCGGCGCCGACGCCGAACACCGGCCCGATCACCGGGTCGAGCGAGCCGGCCGGTGCGGTGATCGCGACCCGAACGGTGCTGCCGGCTGCGAGGGCCGGCGAGGCGGTCTCGGCGAGGATCTCGGCGGGGTGCTCGGTGCCGTCGTCCAGCCAGGCCGCGAGCTCCGCACGGTCGTCGATCGCGGCTTCGGAGCGGGTCAGCCGAACGATCCCGGCCGGGACGGGCTCACCGGTGCCGTTCGTGATCTCGACGTCGACGGCCACCACCGCCGCCGGGTCCAGCGTCGTTCCGACGGTCGGGGCCAGGTCGATCGAGACGAAACCGGTCTCGGTGGTTTCCTCGGTGGTCGAGGCGGATGCGCCGGCGCCCGCGGCCGCTGCGCCGGCCGAGGCATCCGCTCGGTCCGCTTCCATTCCGAACACGCCGGCGCCCGCAGCGACCGGCGCGGCGAGGGCCGTGGCCACGGTCGCGGCGACGGCGGCCGCGATGATGCCGCGGCGTCGTTCCCGGATGAGTCGGCGCAGTCGAAGCACAGGGTTCGACGCGGCCACCATGCGTGCGATTCTACGGCGTGGCGGCTCCGCGGCCGCTCGACGTCCACAGGGCGCGGACCGGACCGCCGCCTACCATGAGAGGCATGCAGGACGTCGCCTCGGCCCTCGGTCGACTTCGGGAACTCGCGGCCTCGCCGACCGTGTCGACGCTCGCCGACGCCTTCGAGGCGGCCGGCCGCGAGCTCGCCCTCGTCGGCGGGCCGGTCCGCGATGCCTTCCTCGGGCGACCGGTGCACGACCTCGACTTCACGACGGATGCCCGTCCCGACGAGATCCTCGAGATCGTGAAGCCGATCGCGCAGGCGCACTGGGACATCGGGCGCGACTTCGGCACCATCGGCGCGCGCATCCGCGGTGAGCAGGTCGAGATCACGACGTACCGCGCCGATACCTACGACGGCGACTCCCGCAAGCCCGAGGTCGTCTTCGGCGACTCCCTCGAGGGCGATTTGACGCGCCGCGACTTCACGGTCAACTCGATGGCGCTGCGGCTCCCCCGGCTCGAACTCGTCGACCCGTCCGGTGGCGTCGAGGACCTGATGGCGAAGCGGCTCCGCACGCCGTCGCCTCCCGAGGTGTCGTTCGGCGACGATCCGCTCCGGATGCTCCGCGCGGCGCGCTTCGCGTCGCAGCTCGGCTTCGAGGTCGAGGAGGGCACCCGCGCGGCGATGGTCGCCCTGGCCGCCGCGATCGACCGGATCTCGGCCGAGCGGTTGCGCGACGAACTCTCGAAGCTGCTGCTGACGGATGCCCCGGTGCCGGGCCTTCGACTCCTGGTCGAGTCCGGCCTCGCCGACCGGGTGCTGCCCGAGCTGCCCGCCCTGCGGCTGGAGCGCGACGAGCACCACCGGCACAAGGACGTCTACGAGCACAGCCTCACCGTGCTCGACCAGGCGATCGACTACGAGCGGTCGCGGGGCCGCCTCGACTCCCCCGACCTGGTGGCGCGCCTCGCGGCGCTGCTGCACGACATCGGCAAGCCCGCGACCCGGCGGATGGAGCCGGGCGGAGCGGTCAGCTTCCATCACCACGACGTCGTCGGCGCGAAGCTCGCCAAGAAGCGCCTGCGGGCGCTGCGGTTCGACAACGACACGATCGCGGCCGTCGCGCGGCTGATCGAACTGCACCTTCGGTTCTTCGGGTACACGGATGCCTCGTGGACCGACTCGGCCGTGCGCAGGTACGTGCGCGACGCCGGTGACCAGCTGGAACGGCTGCACATCCTCTCCCGCGCCGACGTCACGACGCGCAACCGCCGCAAGGCCAACATGCTCGCCTTCGCCTACGACGACCTCGAGGAGCGCATCGCCGTGCTCGCCGAGGAGGAGGAGCTCGCGGCGGTGCGCCCCGAGCTGGACGGCGCCGACATCATGCGCCTGCTCGACCTGAAGCCCGGCCCCGTCGTCGGAGAGGCGTACCGGTACCTCCTCGAGGTGCGCCTCGACGAGGGTCCGATCGGCGCGGATGCCGCGGAGCAGCGCCTCCGCGCCTGGTGGGCCGCCCGCGGCGCGTGACCGACGACCTGGCCGCGGTGAGGATGGCTCACGGCCGAATGGCGTGGGCGCGGGGCATCCGTTACACTTGACAGGTTGTCTGCGTGCCCGAATCCGGGCCTCCGCAGTTCGACGCCTGACACCCTCCTGTCGCAGAACGTCTGCGACCGCATAGTCCGAAGGAGGTGGGTACGTCATGCACCAGTACGAGCTGATGGTCATCCTCGATCCCGAGATCGACGAGCGCACCGTTGCTCCCAGCCTCGACAAGTTCCTCAACGTCATCCGCAACGATGGCGGTTCTGTCGACAACGTCGACATCTGGGGACGCCGTCGCCTGGCTTACGAGATCAAGAAGAAGGCCGAGGGCATCTACGCCGTCGTCGACTTCACCGCGACGCCTGCGACCACCGCTGAGCTCGACCGCCAGCTGAACCTCAGCGAGGCCGTCATGCGCACGAAGGTCCTCCGCGCCGACGAGGCGATCGCCCAGGTCGCCGCCGTCAAGAAGGCCGAAGAGGCGAAGGCCGCCAAGAAGGCCGCCGCCGCTGCGAAGAAGAAGGACGCCTAGTCCCCATGGCCGGCGAGACCATCATCACCGTGGTGGGCAACCTCACCGCCGACCCGGAGCTGCGGTACACGCAGAACGGGCTGGCGGTCGCGAACTTCACCATCGCGTCCACCCCCCGCACGTTCGACCGCCAGGCGAACGAGTGGAAGGACGGCGAGGCGCTGTTCCTGCGCGCGAGCTGCTGGCGTGAATTCGCCGAGCACGTGGCGGGTTCGCTCACCAAGGGTTCACGGGTCATCGCTACCGGGCGGCTGAAGCAGCGCTCCTACGAGACCAAGGAGGGCGAGAAGCGCACCAGCATCGAGCTCGAGATCGACGAGATCGGTCCGAGCCTGCGGTACGCGACCGCCCAGGTCACGCGAGCGCAGTCCAACCGCGGTGTCGGCGGAGGCTCCAACTACGGTGGGGGCTCCTCTTCGTCCGACGACGCCTGGGCGCCCAGCGCTCCGGCCGCCTCCTCGGGCGGCGGGGACGTGTGGAACACGCCCGGCACCAACTACGGGGACGACACGCCCTTCTAGGCCGGCAGGCCGCGAACGGATGCCTCGCCCGAGACATCCCTCGCACGAATCGTTTTCACAAGACAGGAAAGAACCATGGCTGGAAAGAGCAGCGGCGACCGCCGCAAGCCTCGCGGCAAGGGTGCGAAGAACGCAGCCCCCGCGAAGTCCGTCAAGGTCGGCGTCATCGACTACAAGGATGTCGCCACCCTTCGGAAGTTCATCTCGGAGCGCGGCAAGATCCGCGCCCGTCGCATCACCGGTGTCTCCGTGCAGGAGCAGCGCCTCATCGCCCGCGCAGTGAAGAACGCGCGTGAGATGGCGCTCCTGCCCTACTCCGGCTCGGGCCGCTAAGGAGCACCATCATGGCAAAGGTCATTCTCACGCACGAAGTGTCGGGTCTCGGTGAGGCCGGCGACGTCGTCGAGGTCAAGAACGGGTACGCCCGCAACTACCTCGTCCCGCAGGGTTTCGCGACCCCGTGGACCCGCGGCGGCCAGAAGCAGGTCGACCAGATCAAGGCTGCGCGCGCGTCGCGCGCCCTGCACTCCCTCGAGGACGCGCAGGCGCTGAAGTCCAAGCTCGAAGAGGGCAAGGTCAAGCTGTCGGTCAAGGCCGGCAACGGCGGCCGCCTGTTCGGCTCGGTCAAGACGTCGGATGTCGCGGCCGCGGTCGAGGCCGCCGGTCTCGGCTCGGTCGACAAGCGCAAGATCGAGATCCCGACCCCGATCAAGTCGGTCGGCGACCACGAAGCGAACGTCCGTCTGCACGACGACGTCAGCGCCACGATCACCCTGCAGGTGGTCGCCGCGAAGTGATTTCGCGCACGCACGAACGAGGGGCCCGGGCGATTCGCCCGGGCCCCTCGTCGTGTCAGGACGTCAGTTCAGGGTGAACGTGTACGTCTCGGTGTTGCCGGCGACGTCGTAGACGACGAGGGTGTTGACCCCCTGCACCGCCCCGAAGACACCCGGCTTGATGAAGTTGACGTCGGACCAGGCGTTGTTCGTCAGGTCTTTCACCTTGCCGTTGAGTTCGACCTTGTCGATCTTCCCGGCATCCGACAGCTTGTACGAGATCAGGTCGTACGTGTCGCCGGTCTTGACGGTGAACGACGCGCCGTCCTTGACCGTGGCCTTCGGCTTCGTCGCGTCGATGGTGAACGCGAACGTCCCCGTCTTCGCGATGTTGCCGGCCAGGTCCGAGGCGTTGTACTTCACCGTGTACGCGCCGTCCGGCAGGGTCACCGATGCCGTGTGCGTCGCGGCCTTCGCCCCGTTCGCCGGCGTCTGCGTGCTCTTGACGAGCTTGCCGTCCTTGTAGATGTTCGCGACGACGCGGTCGAGACCACGGTCGTCGGTGGCATCCACCTGTACGTCGAACTTCTGGAAGGGCCCTGCCGTCGTCGGCGTGACCAGCGTGGCGACCGGCTTGATCGTGTCCGCCGGCACCGGCACGTCCGCGCCCTCGGGTGCAGCCCAGAAGATCGCGCGGGCGATGTCGCTGAACGCGCCGACCGGGTGGTTGCGGTACGTCGGGCTGGTGCCGAAGACGAAGGCCTTCGAACCGGTCGGCCCGACCGCGGAGATCGCCGAGGCCTGGCCGGCGGCATCCGCCTGCGAGCGTCCTGCCGAGGCGACCCAGTGGCCGGAGACGAACGGGTCGCCTGCCGCGTAGGTCTGCTCGACCGTGGCGTTGGCGCCGAGGCCCGTGAACCAGGCGAACGACGAACCGAACACGGTGTCCTGCGGGTAGTCGCCGAGGACGCCGGTGGCCGGGGTGTCGACCGTCATGATGCCGTTCGAACCGCTCGTCCCGGTGACGCCCGTCACGGTCGTGATGCCGTACGTGCTCAGGAAGTTCGAACCCGCCGTGCCGCGGCCGACGACGGGCTTGCCCGCCGCGAGGTAGGCGTCGAGCGCGGCACGCCCTGCGGCCTGCGAGGCGTTGAACGTCAGGTTCCCGCCGACGAACAGCAGGTCGATCGTCGACAGGTCGACGGCGCCCGAGGTGATCGTCGCCGCGGTCACGGGGACCGCGTCGGCGAACCCGAGCTTCGCGAGCGCGTCGCGGTCGTCGGAGCTGCTGACGTACCCGACCGTCACCGAGCCGAGCGCGGTGCTCTCCTCGTAGGCCAGCGCCAGGCCGTCGCTCGCGACGAAGTCGACGCCGTACACGTCGGCGACCGCTTCGGCGGCGTCGTACGACGCGGCATCCGGTCCGAGGATGATCGTGCCGTCGGCCAACTGCGAGAGCGCGACGCCCTCGCCGAGCAGCTCGTTGACCGCCTGGTAGTCGGCGACCCCGCGCGGCTGGAACGCGAGGTAGGTCCCCTCGGCGGGGATCGATCCCGTGAGCGGCGCCTCCTCGACGGGTTCGAGGTCCGTCGTGGGAGCGGCATCCATCGTGTCGCCGACGGACAGGACGTCGGCACCCCAGAGGAGCGCGAGGCTCCAGGCGGAGATGTCGTACATCGCCGGGACGCGCTCGGAGATGTCGCTGCCCTCGTCGAGCAGGACGTTCGCGAGGCCGCGCAGCGGCTGGTGCATGTCGACGTAGAACGACCCCGCCGGGTAGGTCACGTCACCGGCCGTGAACGGCGCCGTCGTCTTCGACACCGAGATGCCGTGGACGAGCAGCTGCTGCACGAGCGTCTCAGCGTCGGACGCCGAGCGCTGCGAGCCGTCCGTCGGGATGACGTAGGCGCGCGGGTAGTCGGCGTTGTAGAGGTCGGTCTCGTCCCAGATGTCGGTCCACTCGGTGGGCACCCCGGGCGCGAGGTCCTCGGGCGCGATGTCGGCCGGGATCACCTTGCTCGGCTCGCCCGCGAGCCCGCGGCGGAAGATCTCGATCTGGTTGTCGAGCAGCGAGTCGCGGTGCTCCTGCACGTAGTCCGACACCGTGTCGACGACGATCTCGGCGACCTCGATGTTGATCTTCGACCGGGCGGGCTGGTCGCCCGAACGGCCGAGCGGCAGCTCGACGGTGTTGGTGATCGCGCCCTGGTAGGCGACGTACTGCGGGGCGAAGATCGGGGGCCAGTCGTCCCAGCCGGCGCGCTGGTCGCGGAACGGGATGTTGATGTACCCCGTGTTGGTGTTCACCACGCCGCCGGACGCCGGGTCGTAGTAGGTGTTGCCGGGGATGTTCGCCGCGGTGACGCGATCCTCGATCTCGAGGGCTGTTGCGTAGGCGTGCGGCACGAACAGGTCGTACTCGTAGTTCTCGCCGTGGGGCGGACCGCACGGCTCGACCTGGAGCACATTGGTGTAGCCGTGCAGGTCGACGAAGTACGTCGGCTGGATGATGCTCGCGAGATCGCGGACGACGGATGCCTCCGCGGTCGCGCCCGTGACGAAGTCGCGGTTCGCGTCGTACCCGTTGGCCGTCGCCCGCTGGCCGAGCGCGCGGCCGTCGGGGTTGTTGGTGACCGTGAAGTAGAGCCGGTTCTTCGCGATGAGGTCGAGCACCTCGGGGTCGTCGCTCGTCGCGAGGTCCTCGATGTAGTTGAGGGTCGCGTCGGTGCCCTCCCACTCGTTGCCGTGGATGTTGCCGTTGTACCAGATCGGCACCTTGTAGCCGGCCTGCAGCGCCTCGTCGGCGGCCGCGCCGGCCGGGTCGTACTTCACCTTGTCGCGCCAGGCCGACTGCTGGGTGACCTCGGCGGCCGTCTCGGGCGCCGTCACCGTGACCATGTAGATGTCGCGACCGAGCGCCGACTTGCCGACGACCTGCGCGGAGACCCGGTCGCTGGACTCCATCAGGCCGTTGATGAACGGTGCGATCTCGTCGTACGGCATCACTCCGCGAGCGATCGAGGCATCCGTCGGCAGGTCGGGCACGACCTCGAGCTCGGGCTGCGACGGATACTGCGTGGGCATCTGGATGTACGGCGAGAGCGGTCGGACGATGTCCAGGACCGGCGGCTCCACCGCGGCGAAGGCGGGTGTCGCGACGAGGGCCGACGTCATGACGACGGCCCCGGTGCACACGCCCGCGAGGGTTCGCTTGAGCACGGATTCTCCATTTCAGGTTCAGCCGACCTGGGTCGGGTGGTGCTGCGCCCGCGGCACGGCCTCGGTTCGACGATGAGCCGGGGGCGATGTGCTGGCAAATCTATGCGATGGGATGTTTCGGGCAACAGCCCCTCGGTTACGTTCGCGTGACGGGTGGATGAGTGCCGGCGCCGCCGTGGCGGGCCCTCATCGGTGCGACCGGCCGCCCCCGCTCGATACACCCGCGACCGCCGTCGATGCAAGAGCATCCCTCGGGTTTTCCAGATGGTTGTGCACAGGTGGCGCGGCCCGGCCCGTGGATTTCCAAAGAACTTTTCCCACACAGGTGTGGATTGTGTAAATCCCTGATCAAGTTGAAATTGCAACCGTGTAATTCACACGATTTCCACAGTTCTCCACAGGCGGTGTGCACACGATCACCGGCGTTTCGCCCAGTTTCTCCCCAGAGTTATCCACAGGTGCAGTTGTGTGTGGAGAATCGGTTCCCTAGCCTGAATCAGCGTCTCCCGACCGGCCCCACGGCCAGCCCCCGATTCCGGTGTCGGAAGTCCTTGATAGGACTGATCCGAGAGGCAGACGCGCGCTCGCGCGGGGCATCCGCTCTGCCGGAACCGGAGGTCATGGAGTTGTCGATCGCGCACATCGGACTCGCGGAGCAGCCTCCCGACGACGGTGAGTCCCGCCGCGGCGAACGCACTCCCCCGCACGACCTGCTCGCCGAGCAGAGCGCGCTCGGCGGCATGATGCTCTCGAAGGACGCCGTCGCGGACGTCATCGAGACGATCCGCGGCGTCGACTTCTACGTGCCCAAGCACGAGGTGGTCTTCAACGCGATCCTCTCGCTGTACTCGCACGGCGAGCCGACCGACGTCATCGCGGTCACCGACGAACTCACGAAGAACGGCGAGCTCCAGCGCGCTGGCGGCGTCGAGTACCTGCACACGCTGACCTCGCTCGTGCCCACGGCGGCGAACGCCGGGTTCTACGCGACGATCGTCGCCGAGCGCGCCCTGCTGCGCCGGCTCGTCGAAGCCGGAACCCGCATCGTGCAGATGGGCTACGCCGGCGAGGGCGAGGTCACCGAACTCGTCAACAACGCCCAGGCCGAGATCTACGGCGTCACCGGATCGGTCGAGACCGAGGACTACGTGCCGCTCACCGAGGCCGTGACCGCGGCCATCGACGAGATCGAGGCGGCGAAGCACACCGACGGCAAGATGGTCGGCGTGCCGACGGGGTTCCACGACCTCGACGACCTCACCAACGGGTTCCACCCCGGCCAGATGATCATCGTCGCCGCGCGACCCGCGATGGGAAAGTCGACCCTCGCGCTGGACTTCGCGCGCGCCGCGTCGATCCACCACGACCTGCCGACCATCGTCTTCTCGCTCGAGATGGGCAAGGCCGAGATCGCCATGCGACTGCTCTCGGCCGAGGCCAACGTGCCGCTGCAGAACATGCGCAAGGGCACCGTCGACGGCCGCGACTGGACCACGATCGCGTCGACGCGCGGCCGTATCAACGACGCGCCCCTCTACCTCGACGACTCCCCCAACATGACGCTCGTCGAGATCCGCGCGAAGTGCCGCCGGCTGAAGCAGCGCGTCGGACTCAAGATGGTGATCATCGACTACCTGCAGCTCATGACGAGCGGCAAGCGCGTCGAGAGCCGCCAGCAGGAGGTCTCGGAGTTCTCGCGTGCGCTGAAGCTCCTCGCGAAGGAGCTGCAGGTGCCGGTCATCGCGCTGTCGCAGTTGAACCGTGGACCGGAGCAGCGCGCCGACAAGATGCCGGCCCTCTCCGACCTGCGTGAATCCGGCTCGATCGAGCAGGACGCCGACATGGTGATCCTGCTCCACCGCGAATCGGCCTACGAGCGCGACAGCCCCCGAGCCGGCGAGGCCGACCTGATCGTGGCGAAGCACCGAAACGGACCGACGCGGACCATCACCGTCGCGTTCCAGGGGCACTTCTCGAAGTTCGCCGACATGGCGCAGGTGTAGGGGTTCGCCCTCAGCTCCGCTGCGGCGCCTGCTCCGCCTCGTCGGACAGGCTGTGCCAGGTCTCGAAGGTCAGATCCGACGCCCCCTCGACGTCGCCCGCGACCAGGAGCGTGATGAGCTGTTCGTGGCGTTCCAACGAGGCCCGACCGTCGGCGGCGAACCGTCCACGCTCCGCACGGCGGACGACGGGTCCGAACTGGTCGAGCACGGAGGCGATCGCCGCATTGCCGAGCGCTGTCACCGGCACCCGATGGAAGTCCTCGTCGGCGTCAAGGGCTGCGGCGAGGTCGCCGCTGAGCAACGCCTCGGCGAAGCGCCGGTTCGCGTCCGTCATCCGCTCGATCTGGGCTTCTGTGGCGTTCCCGGCCATCTCGCGGACGGCGAGCACATGCATGGCGGCGACCACGTCCTTCGCGTCGCGCACCGCCTTGGGGTCGATCGTGCTCACGGTCGTGGATCGACCGGGCTTGGCGACGACCAGTCCGCTGGCTCCCAGGCGCAGCAGCGCTTCGCGCACCGGGGTCCGGCTCACCCCGAGCCACTCGGCGAGCTCTCCGTCCCTCAGTTGCTCCCCAGGCAGGAACGTGCCGTCGACGATGGCGTCGCGCAGTCGGCGGAAGACGTCGTCGCGGAGGAGTGAGCGATCCACGCCCGGGACCGTGCGAGGAATAGGCATGCAATATATTGCGCACGCCTTCGACGTCGATTGCAAGTCGCCGGATTCCTTGTCGCACGATCCAGTATGCAATATATTGCGTACTGCGCGCGTTGTACCAGGCACCACCACCAACCCGGCTCCACCGAGCCGCATCTGGAAGGAAGCGTCATGTCGACCAACGGAGAGATCACGAACGTCGTCCTCGTGCACGGAGCATTCGCCGACGGATCCGGCTGGCGCCGGGTCTACGACCTGCTCACCGCCCGGGGCTACCGCGTCTCGATCGTGCAGAACCCGCTCACCTCTCTCGCCGACGACGTCGCCGCGACCACCCGCGTGCTGGACCTGCAGGACGGCCCGGCCATCCTCGTCGGCCACTCCTGGGGCGGCACCGTCATCACCGAGGCGGGCGTGCATCCGAACGTCGCGGGCCTGGTCTACGTATCGGCGCTCGCGCCGGACGCCGGCGAGACCACCTCGCAGCAGTACGAGGGATTCGCCGAGACCCCCGAGTTCGTCATCGACGTCGGCGAGGACGGCTACGGATTCCTGCGCCGCGACAGGTTCCACGCCGGCTTCGCCGCCGATCTGAGCGAGGCGGACGCCGCATTCCTGGCCGACAGCCAGGTGCCGATCAACATGGACGTCTTCGACTCCGTCGTGAGCGCCGCCGCGTGGCGGGACAAGCCCAGCTGGGCTGTCATCGCCACCGAAGACCGGGCGTTCGACCAGGCGATGCTGCAGCACATGGCCGGCCGCATCGGCGCCGACATCACGAATGTCACCGGCAGTCACGCCCTGTTCATCACGCAGGCGGACACCGTCGCCGACGTCATCGTCACCGCCGCGAAGTCGGCCGCCCGGGAATCCGCCGAGGCCGTCGTCAGCTGACGTCTCGCACCCGCCCGGGGTCGGTGCGCAGCCACGGCGAGCCGACCCCGGCCACTCCGGAGGAGCACGATCATGTCGATCACGACATTCCAGGTTGCGCTGTGGGTCGAGTTGCTCGCCGCCGGACTCGGCGGGCTGCAAGGCGCGCTCTTCGCCGCCGACACGCGCCACCGACGCATCGATGTCCTCGGCGTGCTGGTCATCGGACTGATCGTCGCGCTCGGCGGGAGCCTGCTGCGCGACGTCGTCCTGAACCAGCCGCCCGTGGTCATCTGGATGAACTGGTACCTGGTCGTCGCCGGCGGCTCCGCCCTGATCGGGATGACGCTCCAACCCCTGATCGCTCACGCCGGATGGCTGATCACCCTGCTCGACGCCGTCGTGATGGGGCTGTTCGGCGCGATCGGCGCGACCAAGGCCCTCTCCCTCGGTGTCGGAGAGGTGGGCGCGCTCGTCGTCGGCGTGGTCGGAGCGATCGGCGGGGGGATGCTCCGCGACATCGTGCTCAGCATCCCCGTCTCGTTCCTCCGGGTCGGCACCCTCTACGCGGTTGCAGCCGGCTCCGGGGTCGGGGTCCTGGTGCTGCTCGTGGAGTTCGGAGTCGCTGTGCTCATCGCCTCGACCATCTGCGTCGCGGTCACCACCGTCGTCCGGGTCGCCGCGGTCGTCTTCGACTGGAAGTTCCCCGAACAGCGATCACTCCACCGACCGCGGCGACGCTCGCCCGCCTGACGCCGGCCTGCGCACTCACCCGCGCGCTCACCCCCGCTGAACAGCCCAAGCGAGGCTGCCGACGGGCAGGCCGAGCGACCACTCGGCGACGTCGGCCGCGAAGCTTCGGCGGACGGGGTGATCGATCTCGTCGCCGCTGTTCACGTACGAGCCGCTGCCGTCGATGGCGAGGAGGATGCGGATGCTCGCGACCTCGGCGTCGGCCACGTCGAAGTCGCCGGCCGCCCCGCCCGCGGCGATGATCGCAGTGAGCCGCTCGCGGTCGAGAGCGTCCTGCTCCTCGAGGACGCCCGCGAGCGCCGGGCTGAACCGCGCGAGGTGGCGCGCGTTGAGCCAGAGTTGCGCAAGGGGCGCCGATGCGCCGCTCTCGACGTGGTGGAGGAACCGGGCGAGTCGCTCGACGGGTGTGCCGTCATGCGGGAAGAAGCGTTCCCGTTCGACCGATGCCGCGCGCCCGAAGGCTTCGGTGACGAGGTCTTCGGCGGCCGGGTAGTAGTGCGTGATCAGGCCGGGCCGCACGCCGAGCCGGTCGGCGACGGCCCGCAGCGTGACGCGTTCGAGGCCCTCGCCGAGCGCGATGGTCGCGGCCGCTTCGACGATCTCCTCGCGCCGCTCCTCGGGCCGCTTCCGCGTCCGGCGCGATTCCGTGCTTGACGCCATGGCATCCATGTTATTGAATTGGCGACCAATAAGCCATTGGTCAACCGACCAATAAAGGTCGACCGACCAATGAAGTCCGGGAGGGTGTCATGTCCACGACCACCGAGGAACTCGCCGACGTCGCCACGCGCCCCGAGACGCGCGGCATCGAGCTCATCGCCGACGGCGAGCGCCACGGTCGCGCCCGCGACCTCTTCCTCGTCTGGGCGGCGCCCGGGGTGAGCATCCTGAACTTCACGGTCGGAGCGACCCTCATCCTGCTCGGACTCGAACTCTGGCAGGCCTTCGCCGTCATCCTGGCGTCGGCACTGCTGTGGGTCTTCCCCGGCGTCATCGCCGCGAGCGGACCGGCAGCCGGCACCTCGGGTTCGGTCGTCACGCGGGCGATGTACGGCATCCACGGCAACAAGGTGTTCGTCGCCTTCGTCGGCTGGTTCATCGGCGCCGTGTTCCTGTCGCTCACCTGGCTCGCCTCGTCGTTCATGGGATCGGTGCTGCTCGCCCAGGTCGGCATCTCCGATCCCGTCTGGGTGCCGATCGGCGTGACGATCGTCGTCTCGGCGGCCACGATCCTGGTCGCGATCTTCGGCCACGGCCTGATCCTGCGCGTCTACCCATACCTGGCGGCGGCCCTCTTCGCGATCTTCCTCGTCGTCGCCGCGTTCATCCTCCCGACCGCCGACTGGCGGTACGCGGCGCCCGAACCGCTGTCCGGAGTGCCGCTGTGGTCGGCGATCACGATCGGCTTCACGATCCTCGCCTCCACGCCGTTGTCGTTCATCAACAGCCCCGACATCGCCCGTTACCTGCCGCGCTCGACCAAGCCCTCGCACATCGCCGCCGCGACGGCGCTCGGCGGCGCGCTGCCGTTCGCGGTCTTCACCGGGGTCGGCGCCCTCCTGGCCACGGGCCTCAGCGCCGACGGCTTCGCCGCGGGCATCGACGTCGCCCTGTTCACGATGCTGCCCGCGTGGCTGGGCCCGATGCTCGTCATCGGCGTGATCATCAACACGATCGCCCTGAACGCGATGACCGCGTACACCTCGAGCATGGCGCTGCAGGCGATCGGACTCCCCCTGCGGCGCATCCCCGCCGCGATCATCGTCGGCGTCGTCGGCACCGCGCTGACCATCTACCTCGTGCTCTCGTCGAGCCTGCTCGAGGCGGCGAACCTCATGCTCCAGTTCCTCGTCGTGGTGTCGGGCCCGGCGATGGCGATCTTCACCGTCGACGTGCTCCTCCGCCGCTTCGCCTACGACGGGATCGACCTGTTCGACGAGCGACCCGGCGGCCGCTTCTGGTACACGGGCGGCTGGGGCTTCGCGGGCCTGATCGCCCTCCTGCTCGGCGCGGTCGCGACCGCGGTCTGCCTCGCGACGGATGTCTGGGCCGGGCCGGTCGCCGAGTCGACCGGCTTCATCGACCTGTCGGTGCCGATCGGGATGATCGTGGCCGCGGTCGCGTACGCACTGCTGTTGCGCACCCCGCTCGCGAAGGGAGGCCGGCCGTGAGCACGCTGTACGTGGGCCGCGTCTTCACGGCCGACGCCGAGCACCCGTGGGCCGAGGCGTTCGCGATCGACGGCGACACGATCTCGTTCGTCGGCCGCCCCGCCGACGCACCGCGCACCGATCGGGTCGTCGACCTCGCCGGCTCGATCGCCCTGCCCGGGTTCACCGACGCGCACACCCACGTGCTCCACCTGGGCAACGCCCTCGGCGACGTCGCACTCACCGATGCGCGGTCGCTCGACGAGATCCAGGGCCGCCTGCGCGAGGCCAGGGCCGCCGATCCGACGGCGACCGCGCTGCGCGGGCGCGGGTGGCTCTTCGACTCGGTCCCCGGGGGACGGCCGACGAGGTGGATGATCGACGAGGCCGTGGCCGACGTACCGGTCTACCTCGACGCGAACGACTTCCACTCGTGCTGGGTGAACAGCGCCGCGCTCACCGAGCTCGGCATCACCCGCGACACCCCCGACCCCCTCGGCGGCTCGATCGGCCGCGACGATGACGGAGAGCCGAACGGCATGCTCTTCGAGACCGCGGCGACGAACTTCGCGTGGGCCCACCGCGACCGGACCACGACCGACGCCGACCGCGACCTGGCCGTCGAGCGCGTGCTCGCCGCCTACGCGGCGGCCGGGGTCACCGGTGCGATCGACATGGGGCTCGACGAGCTCGGACTCGCCGCACTCCAGCGCGCGCAGGCGAAGCGGGGCGGCGACCTGCCCCTCCGCGTCTCGGGGCACTGGCTCGTCGCGAACACCGGCGACCCCGACGCGAACCTCACCCAGGTCGCGCGCGCCGCCGAACTCGCCGCCGATCCCGCGACACCGTGGTTGAGGGTCATCGGCATCAAGCTGGTGCTCGACGGCGTCATCGACGCCTGCACCGCGGCGATGCGGCATCCCTACGCCGACGGCAGCAACGCCGAGCCGATCTGGCCGCTCGACGCGCTGAAGCCGGTGGTCGCCGCCGCGGATGCCGCAGGCCTCCAGATCGCCCAGCACGCGATCGGCGACTTCGCGAGCGAGATCGCGCTCGACGCGATCGAGCACGCGGTGGCCGTCAACGGCGACCGCCCGCGCCGGCACCGCATCGAGCACCTCGAGTACGCCGCGCCCGGCACCGCCGAACGGATGGCGCGCCTCGGGGTCACGGCCTCGATGCAGCCCGTGCACGCCGACCCCGCGATCTTCGCGAACTGGGCCGAGATGCTCGGCGACGACCGAGTGGACCGGGCGTTCCCCTGGCCCGAGTACGAGGACGCCGGTGCGCTGCTCGCCTTCTCGACCGACGCCCCCACCGCGCCCCACGACCCGCTCGCGAACCTGTACGTCGCTTCGACCCGGGCCTCGGCTCTCGACCCGACGGTCCCCGCGACGCATCCCAAGTACGCGCTGCCGCTCGAGCGCGCACTCGGCCACGCCACCCGCGACGCGGCGGCATCGGTCGGCGATGGCGCGTGGCGGGGACGCATCGCCCCCGGGTACGCCGCCGACGTCGTCATCGTCGACACCGACCCGTTCACCGAAGGCGAGGGGGCGCTGCTGACGGCCCGCGTCCTCGAGACCATCGTCGCCGGTCGGGTGCAGTTCGCGGCCGACGCCGGGCCGACGAGCGGGTAGCCCCGGGAACACCGGACGGTACGGTTCGACGCGGCCAGTCGTCGGCGCAGGTCGACGGCGTGGGCGATCGGGCCACAATGGGAACATGCTGAACCGACTCGATCCCGGCATGCGGGTCGTGGTGCGGTACATCCTGCCGACCGGCCAGGCGACGGATGCGCTGGGTCCGCTCGTGTCCATCGACGAGCGTGAACTCGTGGTCGACGGCAAGCGCGGTCTCGAGACGATCCCCCGCGGCGCGGTCGTCGCCGCGAGGGAGGTTCCGCCTCCACCGGCTTCACGTCGCCGCGGCTGAGCCGCGGAAAGCACAGGATTGACCTACTGTGCGGCGCTATGTACTGTGTGTCGAATGGCAGATAGCGGCGCACAGCTCGCCAAGCTGGAGCAGGACCTCCGCAAGGGCGTCCTCGTGCTCGCCGTGCTCTCCCAACTGCGCACGAAGCAGTACGGCTACTCCCTCCGGCAGGCGCTCGGCAGGCGCGGGATGCCGATCGAGGAGGGGACGCTCTATCCGCTGCTGCGGCGCCTCGAGAGCCAGGGACTCCTGGCCTCCGAGTGGCACGCGGAGGACGGTCCGCCGCGCCGCTATTACGAACTCAGCGCGGAGGGCACTCTGCTCTTCCATGAGCTGACCTCCGCGTGGGGGTCGTTGGCGTCGGTCATGGACCGGCTTCTGAGCGAGGAGGACTGATGGACCCGAAGGCCATCATCGACAGCTACGTCGGCGACGTGGTGCGACACCTTCCGCAACGGCAGCGCACCGATGTCGCACTCGAACTGCGCTCGCTGCTCGACGACGAACTGGCCGGCCGAGCGACCGATTCCGATCGGGCACCGGATGCCGCGATGACCATGGACCTGCTCACGGCATTCGGCGCCCCGCAGGACGTGGCCGACCGATACCGTCCGGCCGGCTTCACCGTGATCCGTCCGTCGGATGCCCCGCGATTCACCTGGCTCGCCCTCGGTGGAGTCGGCGTGATCTGGGTGGTGTCGCTCGCGGGCTACCTCTCGGGCGCCATCCCCGTCGTCGGCTGGGACTACGGTGCAGACGCGTGGTGGGGCCGGCTGACGGTGTGGTGGCTCGGCCCCGGAATCGGTGCGTTCTGGTGGCCGGGGCTCCTGATCACCTACACCCTGCTCGCCGCGCTGGCGAACCGACGACGCGACGCATCCTCCGAGTCCTGGACTCCTCGAGCAGCGCCCCGCATCCCAGCGCAGACGATCGATCGCGATCTGGTGAGCCGCACGGGATTGGTCGTCACGATGGCGCTCAGCCTGCTGGGAGCGACGACACTCCTCGCGCTGCCCGGACTGCCTTCGGTGGCACCCTGGCTCCCCCAGCCGGCGCTGGACGCACTCGCCCTCGACGAGCAGTTCCTCGCCCTCCGCGCTCCATGGATATTGCTCGTGGGAGCCGCGTACGTCGGGCTGGGGATCGCGCTGCTGATCGCGGGCCGTTGGTCTCCGCCGCTGCATCGCCTCCACGGGTGCTGGATGTCGCCACGTTCGCGGTGATGCTCTGGTGGATCCTCGGCGGTCCGATCTTCGTCTCCCCGGAGGCGGATGCCACGTGCAAGGCCCTGCTCGCGATCTTCGTCCTCTACCTTCCGGTGGACGCGGTGCTCGCCTTCCGTCGCGCCACGATCGCGGCGGTGATCCGACCGATCAGGTCGTAGGGCACGGGGGCGGAGTGCGGGAACACGACCGAGTCCTTCTCCGTGCGGTGCGGCGCGACCTCCGACTCGAGGAGTTCGTCGAGGGTCGGCACCGGATAGATGCCGATGTGCTTCTTCCAGCCGGCGAAGTGCAGGGCGTACCGGCCGCCGAGCATGACGGCCGGCATCCCGTACCGGATCCGCTCCTCGGGATCGGGGACTTCCGCCTCGATCACCTCGCGGATGCGCTGCAGGCGCTCCGCCACCTCGGGAGGAACGGTTGCGAGGTACTCGTCGATCGTCGCTGGACCGGTCATGCGGGCAGTGTACGCCCGTGCCTCCCGCCGACGCACTCACTCCCCGACGACGTCCTGGAACTCGTCGAGGAGCGGGAACATCGGCCCGTCGAGCTCGACCTGGGTGAGCAGGATCGCGATCGTGCCGTCGGGTTCGACGAAGAAGTCGGTGCCCTGCCCGCCCGACCAGCCGTACCTGCCCGCGCGCGGCCCCGAGGTCTGCACCCCGACCCCGAAGCCCCAGCCCATGCCGTCCCAGAACCCGGGGTAGAAGCTGTCGTCCGTCTTCACCCGGGCGGGGGCCTGGTCGCCGGTCATCGCCGCGAGGTGTTCGGCCGAGAGCATTCGCTCACCGTCCACCGTGCCGCCGAGCGCGAGCATCCGCAGGAATCGGAGGTAGTCCGTCGCCGTCGACACGAGCTCGGCGTGGTCGACGTCGAACGGTGGAGTGCCCGCGTAGAACCCGCCCCCGGCGGGCTCGGTCTCGACGAGCCCGCCGCCTTCGTGACGGTACGCGGCGGGCAGCCGGTGCGCCTGATCGGCGGGAGTCCAGAATCCCGTGTCGACCATGCCGAGCGGACCGAACAGGTCTTCGGCGAGGTGGTCGCCGGTCGGCCGGCCGGTGATCCTGGAGATGAGGATGCCGAGGATGCCGAACGAGTGGTGGTACCGCCAACCCTCCCCCGGCTGGAAGGCGAGCGGCAGCTCCGCGAGGCGGGCCAGCCACTCGCCGGCGCCCAGCGCGACCGGCTCGGCATCCGCTGCGGTTCCGTTGTCCTCCATCGCGCGCTGCAGCGGCGAGTCGACCACGATGCCGCCGTACCCGCTCGTGTTCGTGAGCAGGTGCCGCAGCGTGATCGACCGTCGCGCCGGCACCGTGTCGTCGAGCGGCGCGGTCGGCGAGGTGAGCACCCGTCGGCCGCGCAGCTCGGGCATCCACTCGTCGAGCGCGTCGTCCAGGCCGACGCGACCGGCTTCGACGAGCCGGAGCGCCGCCACCGCGGTGATGGCCTTCGTCATCGACTGGATGCGGAAGATCGCATCGGGCGTGATCGGCGGGCCCTCGATCGCACTCGCGCCGACCGCGACGACCTCGCTCTCGCCGTCGGCCGGCGCGAGGATCGCAACCGCGCCGGGGATGGTCCCGCGCTCGAGGTGCCGCTCCAGCAGGTCCTTCAGCCCGGTGGTCATGGCGCGAGTCTGACACACCGCTCGTCGGCCGTCAGCCCGCGACCAGTGTGATGACCCCGACGCTCACGGCGGTCGTGAACGCGGTCCACAGGACGATCGCGACGGCCTGCCAGAGCAGGATCCAGCCCTTCGAGACGCCGGAGGCGACGAGCATCGCCGAGGTGATCTGCGTCGGCAGCGCGAGCGGGCCGAGGATGCTCGCCCCGGGCACGCCGAAGCGGACCAGGAAGCGGCGGAAGCGCTGGCGGCCCTTCGATTCGGCCTTCGCCGACGTCGCGGATGCCTCGGGCTGATCCGGCTCGACGAGTGGAGCGGCATCCGACCCGCTCGCGCCGACCATCGCCGGGACGCGTTCCGGCGCTCGGCGACGCGCCCGCGCCGCGACGATGGCGGCGCGGATGCGCGCCCCGAACACGACGACGACGAAGACGGAGAGGAAGTTGCCCGTGACGGCTGCCGCGAAGGCGACGAACGGGTTCAGGCCCGCCCAGACGCCGAGCACCGACGCGAGCTCGCCCTCGACGAACGGGATGGCTGCTGCGGCGGCCACGATCAGCGGCTGCACGAGCAGGGGGACTTGGGACATGAGGTCTTGGAGTGCCTCGATGAGGTTCACGACGGTCCTTTCAGCGGTTCGGTCAGGTAGTGGTTCGGTCAGGTAGTGGTTCGGTCAGGTAGTGGTTCGATCAGGTCGGCGGTTCGGTCAGCGGCCCGACACGACCCCCGCGGCGATCACGGCGTTGACGACGACGGCGGTCATCGTGCGGGTGACGGCCTGCGCCGCGGCATCCGCGCCGAAGTCGCCGCGCTCGAGTTCCTTCGCGCGGGTGGCGACGGCAGACCCCCAGGGGATCTCGCGGTGCAGCGTCGGCAGCGCGCCGCTCGCCGAGAGCAGGGCGGCGAGCGCCGCGGTGCGCGCGGTCGGCTCGGCGCCGTCGACGAGGGTCGCCCGGACGGCGGCGACCAACTGCTCGCGCCGGCCGGTGTCGCCGAGTTCGATCGTCTCGGTCGGGATGAACCCGAGCACCCTGCCGCGCTCGCGCCGCAGGTCGCCGCGGGCGACGAGCCGGTCGAGCACGGGTTCGCGCAGGCGCGGGCCGATCGCGGCGAGTGCGGTCTGCACGCCGCGCGACTTGTCGGCCAGGTACTCCCACATCGGGAGCAGGAGTTCGTCGTCGGGTGCGGTGTCGCCCGCTGCCGCGACGACGGTGCCCCGGGCGCCGCGGTCGTCGACCGCCACCGCGTCCTCGAGCGCGAGGTCGGTGAGCACCGCCCCCGCGAGCACGTAGAACAGCGTGTTCTCGCCGGAGACGGTTCCGGACGCCGGCTGGAAGAGGAGCAGGAGGAGGTCGTCGGCGACGCCGTATCGGGTGGTCGTCGCGTCGTGTCCGGCCTGGTCGGTCATGAGCTTGCCTTTCGCTGGAGTGCATGTCTCGCTAGTACAGCGTACTAGCACACTGTACTAGTACGCTGTGCGGGTCGGTAGTATTCCCTGAGACAGGAGGTGGTGACCATCGGCACTCGCGAGCGCATCCTCGACGCGGCGAAGGAGATCACGCGCGAAGCGCTCGAGCGACCCAGCGTGCGCGCCGTCGCGGCGCGGGCCGGCGTCGGTGCGAGCACCCTTCGCCACTACTTCCCGACGCAACGCGCGCTCATCGACGCGGTGCTCACCGACATCTACGCGGAGGCGATGCCCGACGCCAGGATCCACGACACGTCGGTTCCGCCTCGCGAACGGCTCCGAGAGAGCCTGTGGGCCCTCCTCGAACCGTTCACAACGGAAACCCAGGCGCGAGAGACCTGGCAGACGATCTACGAGGCGTTCATCTCCCCGGAATCGACCGACGAGGCGCGGACGGGATACCTCGTGCTCATCCGGCAGGCCGAGCTCCGCGTCGAGTCCTGGCTCGCGATCCTCGAAGCGGAGGGAGCGCTCGCGCCGGGCGACACCCGGGAACGCACCCGCTTTCTCATGGCCGTCATCGACGGGCTCTCGCTCGACCGCGCGATCCTCCCCGCGTCCGAGCGCCTGAAGTTCGAGGCGTCCACGCTCACGATGGCGATCGACGCCGTCTTCGGCGGCCCAGAGCACTGAGGCGCGCCGGGGGCGGCCCCGCAAGGCCCGGATGCGTCAAGAATCTCCAATCCGGTGAGCTGCCGGCGGCGGCATCATCTCGACATGGACCTCGTGATGAACCCGCTCGCCGTCGGCCTCGCGGCCGTCGCCGCCTTCGTGGTCGGCGGCATCTGGTACTCGCTGTTGTTCGCGAAGCCGTGGCAACGCGCAGCCGGGGTGAGTGACGAGCAGCTGCGCACGGGCATGGCGCGTATCTTCATCGGCTCGTTCCTGCTCGCCGTCGTGATGGCCGCGAGCCTCGCCGCCTTCATCGGCGCGGGCGGCCTCGCGTTCGGAACCGTCGCGGGCCTCGCGGCCGGGCTGACGTGGGTGGCCGCCGGCCTCGCCATCACCTACCTGTTCGAACGCCGCCCGTTCGCCCTCTGGGCGATCGATGCGGGGTACCACGTCGTCACCTTCACCGCGATGGGCGCCATCATCGGCGGGATGCAGGCCTGAATCCGGATGCCGCTACGACGCGGGCACCTGGTCGAGCGGCACGAAATGCGCGACCTCGGGCCCGTGCTCGGCGACGAGCCGGTAGTACTCCGCGGGTGTCCAGCCGCTGAACCGTCGGAACGCCCGGATCACGTCGGGCTGGTCGTAGTAGCCGGATGCCGCGGCGAGGCCGGCCCAGTCCGGTCGGCCTCCGGCGGCGTGCACCGCGTCGATGAACCGGTGGAACCGCTGCACCTGCGCGTGGTGCTTCAGCGTCGTGCCGGTGACCGCTCGAACGCGGGCGAGCAGCGCACGGTGCGAGACGCCGAGTCGCATCGCGAGCGGACCGATCCGGATGTCGGGATCGGTCCGGACCTCCTCGAGCGCTGCCTCGACCAGCGGGTAGCGAGGGCCGCCGGCAGCAGGAGTCCGTTCCTCGGCGAAGTCGAGCAGGGCGTCGACCGCCTCCGTCGGGCGATCGATCGTCCGCAGCCGCTGCACCAACTCGTCGACGCCGCCGAACACCGCGCGCGCATCCGTGACGCGCCCCGCCGTCGCCGCGGGCGCCGCCGCTCCGAGCGCGTGGAACCCGGTCGGCGCGAGTTCGAGGCCGACGTGCCGGATGAGCGCGGGCGACTCGATCACGAGGTATCCGGACTGCAGACCCGACACGAACGCATCGGACACCTCGGTGGCGACGCCGCCGGCATCGAACTGTCGGTACGAGGTCGAGAGGTTGACGATCAGGTGCGCGAACGGCATCGGCAGGATCTTCTCGAACCGCCGAGCCGGCTGCGTCTCGAGGAACCACGCGCGCACGACGATGCCCGCCAGCTTGCTCGGGGGGTCGCGTTCCTCGTGGATCACACCGTCACGGTACTGCGCCGGGCCGGCCGACCGTACGCCGCGGGCGGCGTCATCGCGGGATTCGCGGTCGTGCGGACCCGATTCGACCGCGAGTATGCTGTCGCCCGACCGGCGGGCGGAGCCGCCGGCTGCGCCCCCGGGGGGAGGGCACGTGAACTGGTTCTACGACACGAGCGTGTGGATCACGCTGCCGGTGTTCGTCGGCGGGTTCGTGCTGGCGTCGTGCCTGATCGCGCTCGGCCTGCGCCCACTGGTGCGCCGCTTCGTCGACGACCGAAAGCAGTGGGACCGCGCCCTGGCGCACGTGATCGGCACGTTCGGCGTCTTCTTCGGCATCCTCCTCGCACTCGTCGCCGTCTCCGTCTACGAGAACTACGCCAGCACGCACGCGGCGACCCTCGACGAGGCGGTCGACCTCGGAGCGCTGCACCGCGGCACCGACGGCCTGCCGGAGTCCATCGGCGAGGAGATGCGCGATCGGCTCGACGCCTACGTGCACGTGGTGATCAACGAGGACTGGCCCGACCAGCGCGAGGGCCTGATCCCCGAGGCGAGTGCCCCCCACGTCGACGAGTTCGATCGACTCCTGCACGGGTTCGAGCCCGAGACGGCCGGCCAGGAGGCGGTGTACCTCCAGCTGCTGGCGACCTTCGACGAGTTCGTCGAGGACCGCCGCGAGCGGATCGACGCGGTGACGCTGCAGCTCCCCCTGCTGTTCTGGCTGGTCATCTGGGTCGGCGCGATCATCAACGCGGTGCTGATCGGGCTGATCGACGTGTCGAGCCGGCGCATGCACGTGTTCATCGCGGGGATGCTCGCCCTGTTCATCGGGCTCGTCATGTTCGTGACCGCCGACATGGACCACCCGTACGCCGGGACCATCTCGGTCGGTCCGGGCGCGTTCGAGCGCGTGGACGTGCAGCTGCTCGACGACTGAGCGGCCGCGCCACTGCCGGGCGAGCCCGCGATACCGTTGCCGAATGCGCTGGGGTCGGGTGTACTTCGCCGTGCAGGCGGCTGCCGGCGCCGCATGGTGGGTCGCCGTCTTCACCGTGCCGTTCGTGCGCGAGGCGACGCTCGGAAGCCTCGATCCCATCGTGATCGCGGCGCTCGACCTGCCGCTGTTCGTCCTCGCCTCGGGGATCGCCGCGGCCGGTGTTCGATGGGCGGCGTTCATCGCGACGGGATGGACGCTGCTCGTCGCGCTCGGCCTCGCGGGCTACGCGACGTTCACCGGGGAGGCCGGGTGGGGCGTGCTCGCGATGGCGGCGGCATCCGGTGGTTCGATGCTCGCGCTGTGCCTCGTGACGCTCGGCAGGGTGCCGACCGAATGGCTGATCCGAGGTCCGTTCGAGTTCCGGCCGGCCGATCGGCGTGGAGACGCCCGCGCGCACCTCGCCGGGACGGGCCTCGAGATCGTGGTGTTCTGGGGGCTGTTCCTCTGCGTCATCCCGATCGTGATCGCGTGGTTCGAGTCCAGGTGGCGGCTCTCGGTCGACTTCCCGCCGCCCGCCGTGCCCATCGGCATCGCCGTGCTGCTGCTCGCCAGCGCGCTCGGCATCTGGGCGGCGGTCGCGATGTCGGTGCGCGGGGACGGCACGCCGCTGCCCGCCGCGATGCCGAACCGCCTGGTCGTCGCCGGCCCCTACCGGTTCGTGCGCAATCCGATGGCCGTCGCCGGGATCATGCAGGGCGCCGCGGTCGGGCTGATCCTCGGCTCCTGGCTGGTGGTGGTCTACGCCGTCGCCGGCGCCGTCCTCTGGGATCACGTCATCCGCCCGCACGAGGAGGCCGATCTCGAGGCGCGCTTCGGCGACCCGTTCCGGCGATACCGCGCCCAGGTGCGCTGCTGGTGGCCTCGCCTTCGCCCGGTCGCCGTCGGATACGGTGGCAGCCATGACCACACCTCCTGAGGCGATGCCGACCGTCTCGATCGTCATCCCGGCGTACAACGAGGAGGCGAACATCCGCCGCTGCCTCGAGGCAGCCCTTGCCCAGACGGTCGCGGCGCACGAGATCGTCGTGGTCGACAACCGCTCGACCGACGGCACGCGCGCGGTCGTCGAGGACGTGCAGGCGGAGCATCCCTCATCCGGCATCCGCATCGTGGCGCAGGATGCCGAGCAGGGCATCACCCCGACCCGGAACGCCGGCTTCGACGCGGCGACCGGCGAGGTGCTGGGGCGGATCGACTCCGACTCGATCCTCGAACCCGACTGGGTCGAGCAGGTGCAGCGCGCCTTCGCCACCGGGCAGTTCGTGGCCGCGAGCGGGCCCGTCGGCTACTACGACATGCCCATGCACCGCCTCGGCGAACTCGCCGACGACGCCGTGCGGCGTGTGCAGGTCAAGCTCGCCGGCGAGTACGTCTTCCTCTTCGGCAGCAACATGGCGATCACGAAGGAGGCGTGGCTCGCGGTGCGCGCCGACGTCTGCCCCGACCGCGAGGACCTCATGCACGAGGACCTCGACCTCGCGCTGCACCTCGCGCTGAAGGGCCTGCGCGTCGGCTACGTCTCGTCGATGGTCGCGAACATCTCGGCGCGACGCCTCGACTCGAAGCCGCGCGACTACCTCTACTACGTCGAGCGGTTCAAGCGGACGTACGAGGCGCACGGCATCCACGACCTCCGGCCGCTCGCGCCGATGATCACCCTGCTGGGCATCTACCCTGTGCTGCACGCAGAGCGTGCCGCGCACGGCCACCGCACCGCGCAGCAGTGGGGCGGTGCGCCGAAGCAGGCCGAACCAGCCGAGCACTGATCATCTCGCTCACGGGCTCCGGAGCTTCGATGCTCGCCGAGTCGAATCGATTCGACTAGGATGGTCGGTCGGCACCCATCGTCGATCCGCCGTGCCGCACCACATCCCCTGATCCAGCCTCTTCCCGCGAGCCTCCATGTCCACGACCCTCATCACCGGGCGCCCCTGGCGCGTCATCCTGCTGTTCTCGGTTCCCCTGCTCATCGGCAACGTCGTGCAGCAGCTGTACCAGTTCGCCGACGCGCTCGTGGTCGGCCGGCACCTGGGCGTCGACTCGCTCGCCGCCGTCGGTGCGACGGGCAGCCTGCTGTTCCTGCTCCTCGGCTTCGCCTGGGGCGTGACCTCGGGGTTCGCGATTCCGACCGCGCAGGCGTTCGGCGCCGGCGACCACGCGGCCGTGCGGCGTTCGGTCGCCACGGGCACGCTCCTGACCGGCGCGATCAGCCTCGTGCTCACGGTCGGCGCACCGCTCATCGCCGAACCCGCCCTGCGCCTGCTGCAGACCCCGCCAGAGCTGCTCGCCGAGGCCACGGTGTACACGCAGATCAGCTTCCTCGGCGCTGCCGCGATGATGGGCTTCAACTTCCTCTCGGCGATCATCCGGGCCATCGGGGACTCGCGCACGCCGCTGGTCTACCTGACCGTCGCGTGCGTGCTGAACGTCGTGCTCGTCGTGCTCATGGTCGGCCCGCTCGGTTGGGGCGTCGCAGGGGCTGCCGCGTCGACGGTGATCGCGCAGGCGATCTCGGTGGTGCTCTGCCTCGTGCACGTGCGCCGCCGGCTGCCCGTGCTGCACGTGCGCCGCGCGGACTGGCGGATCTCGCGCGGCGACATCGTCGAGCACCTGCGGCTCGGCCTCCCGATGGGGTTCCAGGCCTCGATCATCGCGATCGGCACGCTCGCGGTGCAGGTCGCGCTCAACTCGCTCGGCGCCGACGCGGTCGCCGCGTACACGACGGCCTCCCGCGTCGACGGGCTCGCGGTCGCACTCCTGCAGTCCTTGGGCCTCGCCGCATCGATGTACGCGGCGCAGAACATCGGCGCCGGCCGCCCCGACCGGGTGCGCCGCGGCGTCGTCGAGGCGACCTGGATGGCGCTCGCCGCCTCGCTCGTGCTGGGGGTCGTGCTCGTGCTGTTCGGCACGTTCCTCGTGCGCCTGTTCGTCGGCGAGGGATCCGACGAGGTCGTGCGGATGGCGGCCCTCATGCTGTTCATCAACGGTGCGAGCTACTCGGCGCTCGGCGTCCTGTTCGTGCTCCGCGGCACGCTGCAGGGCCTCGGGCACACCCTCGTGCCGACCGTGACCGGAATCATCGAACTCGTCATGCGCGTGGGCGCAGCGGTCGTGCTCGGTGCGCTGGTCGGGTACGTCGGCGTGGTCTGGAGCAACCCGCTGGCGTGGCTGGGCGCCGCGGCGATGCTGGTCCCCGCGTACGTGCGCGAGCACCGCCGACTCGGCCGGATGCCCGTGAACCCGACCGTCGTGACCGAGACGACGGCGGTGCCGATCATCGGACCGACCGACGGCTCGATGGTCGTCGACGCGGTCGTCACGCAGTCGATCCCCGTGGTTCCGGCGCGCGACGCCGCTGCGGATGCCGCCGCGCGCGGTTCGTCGCCCGGATCCGACGCGTCGCGACGCGGGTCGCGGATCAGTGCTCCGCGGTCGGGCCGCCGCAGCCGTCAGCCGCGCTGACCCGCCAGTTCGATGTCCTCCGCAAGGAGGTCGGAGTTGATCGCCCCCGCGATCAGCGACCCCGCGCCCATCGAGACCGGGACGTTCGACCGCTGGTCGACGACGTTGCCGACCGCCCAGACACGGTCGACGCTCGTGCGTCCGTCGGCGTCGACGTCGACCCACTCCCCTGCGCGGCCCGGCTGGTCGACCGAGACGGATGCCCCGAGCGCGCGCAGCAGCGCGTCGTTGGGCCGCAGCGTCGGCGGGGTGAAGATCACGTCGACCGCGACGTGACGGCCGTCGACCTCGACGCCGGTGACCCGATCGTCGGCATCGACGACGAGCCGGGTGACGACGCCCGGCTCCACCCGGATGCCCCGCTGTCCGAGTCGCTCGAGGTCCTCAGGACTCGGGTCGCCGATGCCGTTCGGCAGGTACACGACCCGGTCCGACCACTGGCGCAGCATCTGCGCGCCCTCGTGGTTCGCGGGCATCGAGGCGAGGAGCCCGATCACGTCGTTCCGGTGCTCCCAGCCGTCGCAGTACGGGCAGGTCACGACACCTCGACCCCACTGCTCGCCGAGGCCCGGGATGTCGGGGAGCTCGTCGGTCAGCCCGGTCGCGACGAGCAGGCGCCGGGCCCGGAGCATCCCGTCGCCGGTTGCGTCGTCGGCGGTTGCGACCTCGATCGCCGGGTCGGCCAGCCGGATGTCGCGCACCTCGCCCGTGACGATGCGGCCGCCGTACCCCTCGATCTCGGTGCGGCCGAGCTCGAGCAGGCGCGTCGGTGGCAGGTGGTCGTGGCCGAGTACGCCGTGCATGTGCGCGGCGAACCGGTTGCGCGGGCGGCCGGCGTCGACGACGACCACACGTCGGCGGGCGCGCACGAGCGAGAGCGCGGCGCTGAGTCCCGCTGGTCCGCCGCCGATGACGACGACGTCGAGGAGCCCGTTCGAGGAGTCGCGGTCTTCGCTCACCGCGCGCACGTTACGCGGCCGGCGCCGCCACGGCCAGAGGAATTCCTGCCACGCGTGGCATGCTTTCGGGATGTCCGACCTCGAGCTGGCGACCATTCCTGCCGGAGCGGTGACCCTGCACGACGCCAGGCGCAAGCTGCATCGGACGGTCGAGCTCGAGGCGTTCGAGATCGGTGTCTACCCGGTCACTCAGGAGCAGGTCGGCGAACTGCTGGGCATCACGGCGAATCATCCCCGGCGTCCGGCGACCGACGTGAGCTGGTTGCGGGCGGTGCGATTCTGCAACGCGGCATCCGAGTGGGAGGGACTCGACCCCGCCTACACGTTCGACGGCGAGCAGGTGCACTGGCACGTCGACGCCGACGGGTTCCGCCTGCCGACAGAGGCCGAGTGGGAGTACGCGTGCCGCGCGGGGTCGACGGCACCGCACTACGGTCCGCTGCGCGAGGTCGCATGGACGAGCGCCGACGGCGTGACCTCGCCGCAGCCGATCGGCGGGAAGCATCCGAACCTCTTCGGCCTGTTCGACACGCTCGGCAACGTCTGGGAGTGGTGCTGGGACCTGCTCGACCCGGCCCGCTACGACGAGTACCGGGTGTTCCGAGGCGGCGGCTTCGCCGACGACGCCTGGAGCGTGCGGGCGTCGGTTCGGCGCGGCGGTGCGCCGCGCATGCACCACGAGGACGTCGGCCTCCGCGTCGCACGCGGCGGGTTCGATGCCACGGATGCCGCGCAGGGCTGGTCGGCGGCGGCAGATCTCGCGCGCGGGGAGGTCGACGGGCCGATGCCCGCCGGGTGGACTCCGCGCGGCCGCTGACACGCGCATCGGGCCGCGGCGTGCACGCGGCGGATACGGTGGGAGCATGACGCGTGGTTCGCACGACCTGGTGCTCCTCGACGGTGGCACCTTCACGATGGGGTCGGAGGAGTTCTACGCCGATGAGCGGCCGGCCCATCAGCGCGAGGTCGCGGCGTTCCGCATCGCCCGCCACGCGGTGACGAACGAGCAGTATGCCGTGTTCGTCCACGACACCGGCTACGTCACGGTCGCCGAGCGCGAGATGGATCCGGCGGACTTCGTCGGCGCCGACCCCGCCGACCTCGTGCCGGGCGCGATGGTGTTCACGCCGACCTCAGGGCCGGTCGACCTGCGCAACTGGCGCAATTGGTGGCGCTGGCAGCCGGGCGCCTCCTGGCGTGCGCCGTTCGGCCCCGGATCGACGATCGACGACCGGATGCGGCATCCGGTCGTGCACGTCGCCTACGAGGATGCCGCCGCCTACGCGACGTGGGCCGGGCTGCGCCTGCCCACCGAGGCCGAGCACGAATACGGCGCGCGCGGCGGACTCGACGGCAAGCGGTTCGCGTGGGGTGACGAGCCCTACCCCGACGGTGTCGCGCAGGCGAACTCGTGGCTCGGACGCTTCCCCTACGACAACCAGGGCGTCGGCGGCACCGCGCCCGTCGGGTCGTACCCGCCCAACGGCTACGGCCTGTACGACATGACCGGCAACACGTGGGAGTGGACGACGGACTACTACACGCCGCGGCACCTGCGCCTGTCGGACAAGCCGGTCGACGCCGGCAAGCGCGAGAACCTGCTCGCCGCCGCGAGCGCGCAGGAGGGCGTCGACATGCCCCGCCGCGTACTCAAGGGCGGCTCGTTCCTCTGCTCGCCCGACTACTGCCTGCGCTTCCGGCCGGCGGCGCGCTCGCCGCAGGCCGAGGACACGGGCATGAGCCACGTCGGCTTCCGGGTGGCGGCGGACGCGTAGCCGGCGGGGCCGGCCTGCGCCGGTCAGTCGGCGCCGCGGATCTTCGACGCCCCGATGATGGCCGCGAGCCCGAACCCGATGGCCGTGAGCACCGGAGTCAGCACGACCAGCAGTGGGATCGGGTTCGCATGGAACCGCGGGCCGCCTGGAGCACCGATATAGGCCCCGATGGGCACGGAGAAGCCGCCTCCGCCACCGCCGCTGCCCTCACCGTGACCGGCCGGCACCTGCGTGCCCTCCTGCGTCTCACCGGATCCCTCGCCCGCGCCGAACCCGAAACCGACGAGTGCGACCGGCACGAAGTCGGCACCATTCAGACTGATCTTCTCGCCGTACGCGACCTTCGCACCCCACGAGGGCACGGCCCCCGCCAACGTCTCACTCAGCTTCCCCATGGCTCGACGCTACGCGCGTCGGCGCCCGGTGACCAGACTTCGCCGATGAATCCTCGACTCACGGGCGGGGCGGCGTCCCTCACCCACCCGATCCGGATCAGCCGGACGACGCCCCGGCGACGGCGGCCAACCCGACCATCCCGACGAGGTAGGCGAACAGCACGACGAGCGAGTCGACGCCGATCCCGAGGACGCGTCGCCGCGATCTGAGCGTGAGTCCGACGAGGTAGACGACCGTCAGCAACGCGGCGAGGGCGCTGAGGTACACGTCGACACGGTCCAGCCCGACCAGCACCGTCTGGCCGGAGATGAGGGCCGCGGGCAGGAAGAGCACGGGCAGGAACGCGTTGCCGCCGAAGATGTCGCTCACCGCGAGTCGGTCGTCGCCCGTGCGGATCGCCTGCACGCCGGTCGAGATCTCCGGCAGCGCGGTCGCGGCGGCGAGCACGGTGGCGCCGAACACCACGCCCGAGACGCCGAGGCGGTCGGCTGCGGCATCCCCGGACCACTCGAGCGCGAGGCCAGCGACGAGCGTCGCGGCGGCCGCGGCCCCGAACACGAGGGCGACTTTCCAGGTCGGGCGGCGATGGTGGACCGACCTCGCACGTGCAGGCCGGCCGGGCCGGGTGGGCAGCGGCCCGTCGCGATGTCCGGATGCCTCGGCCGCAACGTGTGCCGCGCCTCGGTGCGCGCGCCGCACGAGCAGCAACCCAAGAACCCAGACGCCGACGATCAGCACCGGGATGGGCGTGACACCCGCCACCTCGACCGTGCCGGGCACCTGGCCGCCCGCGATCACCAGCAGCAGCACGACGACCACCACGGCGGCCTCGATCACCAGGACCGGCGAGGCTGCGCGGGTCATCAGCGGCAGCCGAGTCGACCCGTTCGCTCGCTTCGGGCGGACCGCGTCGAGCAGCACCAGCACCACGGTCTGCACCGCGATGCCGCCGAGGATGTTGCCGACCGCGAGATCGAGGCTGCCCGACAACGCCGCGCCGACGGTGATCGCGATCTCGGGCAGGTTCGTCGCGATGCCGAGCAGCACGAGGCCGCCGAGCGCGCTGCCGAGCCTGAGCCGGTCGTCGAGCACCTCGGTCGTCTTCGACAGTTGCACCCCGGCGAACCAGACGACGCCGACGGCGGCCGCGAACACGAGGCCGATCGCCCAGAGCGGGAGTGCGTCGGTCGGCCAGGTCATGCGGGGCGCCCGCGCGCCGAAATCGTCGTGATGGTCGCGCGGGTCACCGCGCGGGCTGCGCAGGCGACCGAGGCGAGGTGCATCCGCTCACGATATCGGCGGATCTGCGCTCGGGACCGTCAGATCACATAGTGGTGTGGTTCAGCCGCGGCATCCGCAGCGAAGCGGTCGAGCAGTTCGCGGCGCGCGGCGGCGTACTGCGCAGTCTCCAGGTAGCCGTTGTGCCTCGCCACGGTCCAGAGGTACGTGCGCGGTGACCGCTCGGTCGCCCCGCGATCGATCGGGTTGTCCTCCGTGCGGTAGCCGGAGACGGGGAAACCGAGGTAGTCGGTTCGGCGCCACAGGCTCCGCCAACGTGGCGCGCGCGACACCCTCGGGTCGGCGCCGAGCAGTTCGGTGAGCGACGGCGGCTCTTCGGGCTCGGGCGCCTCCTGGTGCCGATCCGCCCACTCCTGCACGACCTGCTTCTTCCACGGGTCGAGTCCGAGCAGCGACGGGCCGAGCGTCCCGGGAACGCCGAGGACCTGGGCGCCGAACACCTCCGGGAAGAACCTGCTGAAGTACGCGCGCAGTTGCACTCCATAGGTCAGCAACGCCATGCGCCGGGTGTCGGGATGGTCTTCGTCGCGGAGGGCCACGGCTCGGCAGGCATCCTGATGCCCGGCGTCCTCGTGCTCGGCGGCGTGCATCGCGAACAGCGTGGCGACGGCGAGCGTTCCGCCCATGGAGTGGGCGGAGAGGATGATCCGCCGATGATCGCCGCCCTCGGCGTGGAGCCAGTCTCCGATACGCTCCTGCAACTCCGGGACCGTGCGTTCCGCGTAGCACGGAGGCGTGAAGGGATGACCGGCCCGGGGGAAGAAGCAGATGATGTCCCACACCAACCCGAGCGGTCGTTCCGTGGAGGTCGCGGCATTCGAAACGACCCACGCGACGGCGGCGAGGGCGAGCAGCCCGAGAGCCCAGTTGGCGAGACCGGATGCCGATGCCCAGGCCGAACTCATCTGCAGCTGTTCCCCGAACAGGGGAACGGTGAGCGGCACGAGCGCGACCGCGGTCAGGATCGCCAGCCACCGGAGCATCGGTTCGCCGCGGTGCGCGAGGCTTGCGACCCGACGAGCCGAGACGACCTTGCGGTCCTTCTCGTCGTGTTCGTCGAGCGTCGTCGGGTAGCCGGGGCCGGGGCCGTCGGTGCCGGCGCGGTTTCGATCGGGCGACGGCTGGGGACCCGGTTCGGCTGCGAGGGTCGGCACCGTGTACCGCGCGAACCGCCGCAGTGCCGTGCCTGCCGCGGTCGCGGCGAGCAGGATCAGGATAATCAGGACGGCGAGGAGGACCACCGCGAAGCGCTCGTAGAAGTCCGGCGCGTCGAGCAGATCCCCGTTCCGTGGCTTCGGCAGCTCGCGTTGGTGCCCGGTGATCTTCGGCGACTCCGCGGAGGCGGCCAGCCAGGCATGCGCCCCGACGACCATCAGGCTCGTGATGACGAGCGACGTGAACAGTGCGACGAGCAGTGCGACCGCCGCCCCGTTGCCGTGCCAGCCCAGGCGCTTCCGTTCGAGCTTCGTGGATCTCGAACGGAGGAGGTAACCGGCTGCGACGGCCGTGCCGGTCAACGCCACCGCGGCCCACGACCACCCTGCACGCCAGACGGGCCCGTGCTCTGCCTGCCAGACCTCGGCGACGATCACGACGGTGAACGCGCCGGTGAGCAGAATCCATGCGATCCACCGCTGCCACCCGCAGCCCCACGTCAGGCTCGCGACGGCGATGAGCGCGCAGATGGTCGCGATCACGCCGGGGGTGATGATCAGGCCCTGGGCGCGCCCGTCATCGGGGATGCTCGCCGAGGACGGGAGGAAGGCCCACACGAGCCAGGCGAGGTACGCGAGCGTCGAGGCGATCAGTGCAACGGTCGCCCATGCGCGCTTGGATCGGAACGACCAGTGCGTGTGGGTCAGGCCCGACACGGCCGTGATGCCGACGGAGCCGGCGAGGAGCGCGGTTGCGGCGACCACGGCGATGAAGGCGACCGGTTCGCCTCCGCGGTCGAAGGCGAACCAAGCCGCTGGATCCCACTCGGATCCACTGCCGGAGTCGCCGATCCACGCGTCCCAGGCCAGCAGCAGCAGGACGAGCGAGATCGACGCCGCGAGGTGTGAACGTTCGGTCGCCTGTGCCACCTTCGAACGCCGCCAGAATCCCTTCGACGCGAGCAGCGGCGGGAACTCGCTCTGCTCAGGTCGATCGCCCCGCAACCAACGTCCGGTGTTCCGCGGCTTCTCGTCATCGCCGGCGCTGGTGGACGACGTCGTATCGGGGAGGTCGGTGTTGGGATCGAACGACCCGCGCGCTCGTAGGCCGATCAGGTAGATGAGCACGATGAGGAGGATCGGCACCGTGCTGAACAGGGCGGCTCTCGGCAGTGCTTCGAGACGCGCGAAGGTGTCGAACCAACTGGGGAGCGCGGCGCACGGTGTCTGGTCGTCGAGGCACTGCATGGCGATGAGGTCCACGCTCACCGACATGAATGCCGCGACGTAGAACAGCGTCTGCAGGAGGGCGAACATGCGCACGCCGATCGCACCGGGCCCGCCGTCCCACCAGCGTGACGCCCGCTCCTCGCCGGGGATGTTGCGCCGAGCCCAGTACGCGAGGTTGCAGAGGCCGAATGGAAGCACGAACAACCAGCCGAGGTGCACGAAGGCCCGCCCGATCACGGCGAGGGCCGACCCGCCGCTTCGGGCGAGGTTGCCCCACGAATAGGCCTCGACGCGTACCTGCTCGGGAGCGTCCGACTGCTCGGACGCCACCCAGAACGACCCGTACTCGTCACCGGTGACCCGCTCGACGTGGTCTTCTTTCACGCAGAGCATCTGCGCCGGCGGAGAATTGGCGATCCCGTGGATCCGCAACTCGAGAACGTGAGGCTCTGCCATGTCGACCTCTCTCACGATGACGGCGAGCTGAATCTAGAACCTGAGCGGTGCTCACGGAAAGCCCCTGATCGGGGGATGCTCTCCGGTTGGTGCGTCGACCGACGGTGGAGCCGACTCCACTGACGTGAACGTAGGCTCGTCGGGTGAGTTCCGCGCAGCCCGAGGCATCCGTCGATCGTCGTCGCCGCGCCCCGATCGGATGGGTCGCGGCGGCGTTCGCGCTCGACGTGGTGCTCGTCGTCGCGTTCGCGGCGTCGGGTCGGGCGAGTCACGCAGAGGACGTGCTCGCGGGCCTCTGGCAGACGGCGTGGCCGTTCCTCGCAGGGCTCGTGATCGGGTGGGTGGTCACGCTCGCCTGGCGGGCACCCGCCGCTCCGGTGCGCACCGGCCTCGGCGTGTGGGTGGCGACACTCGTCGTCGGGATGCTGCTTCGCGCGGTCTCTGGCCAGGGCACCGCCGCCGCATTCATCGTCGTCGCGACGGTCGTGCTCCTCGCCGCGCTCGTCGGCTGGCGCCTGATCGCGGCGCTCGTGCGGCGGCTGCGGAAGCGTGCGTCGCACGGCGACGTACGCGGCGACCGCTCAGCCGTCTCCTGACAGACTCGTCGGGTGATCACCGACGAAGCCCGTGCATTCCTCGCCGAGTACCACCTCGCGACCCTGTCGACCGTGGGTCGCGACGGGCGCATCCACTCGGTGCCCGTCGGCATCACCTACCTCGACGGGGTCGTCCGCGTGATCGGCACCCGCGGCACGCAGAAGTTCCTGAACGTGCAGCGCACCGGGCGCGCGAGCGTGAACACGGTCGACGGCTGGCGCTGGCTGAGCTTCGAGGGCCCGGCGCGCATCGTCGAGGACGCGGACTCCGTCGCGCAGGCCGTCGAGCTCTACACGCAGCGCTATCGGGCGCCGCGCGTGAACCCCGAGCGGGTCGTGCTGGAGATCCGGGTGGAGCGGGTGCTCGGGTCGCCGCAGTTCCGCGAGGCACCGGTGGCGTAGGCGCTGTCCTCAGACGCTCGGGCAGGAGCACGACGCACCGCACGCGCAGGCGTCGCCGCACGCACAGAGGTGCTCCGACGCGGCGGGTGCGTTCTTCTCGGTGATCGTCAGTTCGATGGTCATGGTTACCCCTCACGGTGGTCGACGTATACCCCCAGAGGGTATCAGGGTGGCGTGTGCGCGTCCATCCGCACGGCTTGTGTCTACGCCGGCCCCGACCTACCATGGATCCTGCGCGATATGCGAATGCACTGTTCGATAATCGAACGAATCACGATGAGGTGAGGAGAAGCCCGTGCAGTTCCACCACCACGGCTACCTGTCGACGGACCCGCGGGTCGAGCCCGCAGCGGGCGTCGGCATCGACCGGCCCGCCGAGCTCCCCGACGAGGTCGACGTGCTCATCGTCGGATCCGGCCCGGCCGGCATGACCGCGGCCGCCCAGCTCGCGCAGTTCCCCGGCGTCGTCACCCGCATCGTCGAGCGCCGCCCCGGCCGCCTCGCGATCGGCCAGGCCGACGGCATCCAGGCGCGCAGCGTCGAGACGTTCCAAGCGTTCGGCTTCGCCCGCCGCATCGTCGAAGAGGCGTACCGCATCACCGAGATGGCGTTCTGGAAGCCCGACCCCGCCGACCCGGCCCGCATCCACCGAGCCGCCCGGGCCGTCGACGACGAGCACGGCATCAGCGAGTTCGAGCACCTCATCGTGAACCAGGCGCGCGTCCTCGATTACTTCGCCGAGTTCGCCGCCAACTCCCCCGCGCGCATCCGCCCCGACTACGGCTACGAGTTCGTCGGACTCGAGATCACGCAGCCCGACGCCGAGGGAGGCCTCCCGTCGCACCCGGTCACCGTTACGCTGCGGCGAGTGCCGGGTGCCGACGAGGCATCCGAAGGGGCATCCGCTCGCGCGGAGGTATCCGACGGCGTCTCCGCTGCGGCATCCGACGGCGACGCTGCGGGTGGCGAGGCATCCGATGACCTCCGCGTCGTCCGCGCGAAGTACGTGCTCGGCGCCGACGGTGCGCGCAGCGGCGTGCGCGAGGCGATCGGCGCGAAGCACATCGGCGCCCAGGCGTTCCACGCGTGGGGCGTGATGGACACCCTCGCGGTGACCGATTTCCCCGACATCCGCACGAAGTGCTCGATCCAGTCGGAGGCGGGCAACATCCTGCACATCCCGCGCGAGGGCCAGCACCTGTTCCGCATGTACGTGGACCTCGGCGAGGTCTCCGCCGACGATCGCGGCGCGGTGCGCAAGACGACGCTCGAGGAGATCATCGAGAAGGCCAACGCGATCCTGCACCCCTACACGCTCGACGTGAAGCACGTGCCTTGGCACAGCGTCTACGAGGTCGGCCACCGCGTCACCGACCGCTTCGACGACGTGCCCCTCGACGAGGTCGGCACGCGCACGCCGCGCGTGTTCATCGCGGGCGACGCCTGCCACACGCACAGCGCGAAGGCCGGGCAGGGCATGAACGTGTCGATCCAGGACGGCTGGAACATCTCGTGGAAGCTCGGTCACGTGCTCAGCGGCCTCGCGCCCGAGGAGCTCCTCGCGACCTACTCCGCCGAGCGCCAGGAGATCGCGCAGAACCTCATCGACTTCGACCGCGAATGGTCGACCCTGATGGCGACGAAACCCGAGGACCTCGCCGACCCGTCGGAGCTCGAGGACTTCTACGTGCGCACCGCCGAGTTCCCCGCCGGATTCATGACCGAGTACCGCCCGTCGATCATCGTCGGCACGGGCGCGCGTCAGGAGCTCGCAACCGGATTCCCGCTCGGCAAGCGGTTCAAGTCGGCCGAGGTCGAGCGCGTCTGCGACACGAACCGGGTGCACCTCGGTCACCACCACCGCGCCGACGGACGCTGGCGCATCTACGCGTTCGCCGACGCGGCGGCGCCGACGTCGGATGCCTCGGTGACGGATGCCCCTGTGACGGATGCCTCTGCGTCGAAGCTCGCCGCCTGGGCGAAGTGGCTCGGCGAGGCATCCGATTCACCGGTCGTGCGGTTCACGCCCGAGGGCGCCGAGCTCGACAGCGTCTTCGACGTGAAGGTCGTCTACCAGCAGGACCACACGCAGTTCGACCTGACCGACGCGCCGGCCGTGTTCTTCCCGCGGAAGGGCCCGTGGGGGCTCGTCGACGCGGAGAAGGTGTACGCGGCCGCTCCCGACGACGACATCTTCGAGGCGCGCGGGCTCGACCGCGGCGGCGTGGTCGTCGTGGTGCGGCCCGACCACTACGTCGCGCACATCCTGCCGCTCGACGCGACCGACGAGCTGGCCGCGTTCTTCGACGGAGCGCTGCTGCCGCAGCGGGCGAGGGTTGCGGCGGGGTGACCGTCGAGGCAGCGTGACCGTGGGCGGGGCGGTGTCTGTCCGGCCTTGCCCAGGTCTGCCCGGCCCTTCCGCCTCGTCCCCCGACCCAGCGCATGAGAATCCGGCCCACAGGCCCTGCAGCCGGTGTCTACGCCGGATTCTCATGCACGGTATCGGTCTGAAGAGTCGTGCGACGTGGGCAACGGCGTGCCCGGACCGATTCGACGCGGCAGGTTCTCCCGGCTCAGTCGGTGCCTGGCGGGGCCGACGGGAACCGTCTCTTCGGCGCGCGCGATCAGTCCCTCGGCGAATGCCCGGAACGTCGCGTCGTCGACCGGCATGAGGGTTCCGGATGAGGGATCGACGGGAACGACGCCGATCGTGTACTCCACGCCCCGCTCGCTTCCCGCGATGATGACGGCTCGCTCGGTCGTGTCGCCGAATGAGGCGGTGCCGACGTCGATGCGGGTCATCCGATCGAATCTCAATCGGGCGCCGGCGGAACGTCCCCCGCCAGAGATTCGCCGAAGCTCGAGCCCGCGTGTCTCCATGACCGCCACCTGGTACGACCGCCGAGGTCGGGTGTACGACGTCCAGAGCCCGATCTCTCGCGGGGGAAATACGGAGAAGTCCGCGGTCGTTCGAACGCCGATCCCGTCATCGATGCGGGCGGCCGCACGCCGGAGCGCCCCGCGGGCCACGGCGATGCCGATCGACCAACCGAGCGCTGAGAGCGTGGCGAAGACGAGGATGACGAGGATCGCGCGAGGGTCGAGCGGAACTTGCAACGCCGCAGCGAACGTGGTCGAGGCCACCAACCAGATGACCACCGGTAGCGCACCGATGCGACGTCGCCGTGGCAGACCGGGTCGACGCCGCACGGAGACGCTTCCACCGAGGGTGCTCGCCGTCCGCCGCGGCACAGGGGGGGATGCTTCGGGCACGTGGGAGGTCCTCATCAGGAGTCGCGGCGGAAGGCGGTCGACCCGGGCGCTCGCAGGTCCGGATCACACACGCTGATTCGTGGCCTTCCGGGCGCTCGGCAGCCACAGCAGTACCGCGGCGCCGGTGAGGAGGATCGCGACCAGGGTGCTGAAGAACTCGGTTCGCACGACCATCGGCAGAGCCGCGATGGCCAACAGTGCCACGACCCACTTCGGCCATGAGCGGCCACGACGTGCGGAGATGGCGCAGATGATCCCACCGACGCCCAAGAGGAGCGAATACGTCGCCCCCACCGCGACGAGCGCGATCCTGACCGCGGGGTTGTCGACCGAGGCCGCGAAGTAGAGCACGTCGGTCACGCCGATGAGCAAGGCGCACACGCCGCCGACGATGAGAGCTCCCGATGCGAGTTCGACCACTTTCGGCAGCGAAGGTCGCTCCGAGAACGTCAGCTTCGCGTACGTAGAGGGACGGTCGGCCATGTCAGTGCCACACCCGCGACCAGAGCGACACCACGATCGGCCCTGCGATGATCGAGCACCAGACGGCAAGGGCCACCGCCGTCGACGACAGCACCAGGGCGGTCACAGCTTGTGGACGACGCCGCCCGTCGTTTCGGTTCGCGTTGCGTATCGAGACGAGGCTCGTCGCGAGAGACGTCACCGCCGCGCCCCCGAATACCACGATGCCGAAGACGAGGAGCGTCGCGACGACCACATCGCCGGCTTCCCCCGCGGTCGATGCCACGATCAGCATCGCGGTCGCGCCGATCAGCGAGATCGATGCGCTCAACAGTGATGAGCTCGCGAGCCGATTCGTCGGTGAGTCTGGCAGGAGCTCGAGGTGCTCTTCGAAGTAGTACTCGACGAAGGACTGGGGCTTCCCGCGGAACTCCGTATCGGACCACGACGATCCGTCCCACCATCGCTCGAGATCGGCGGCCTCGGGATCCTCGTACCACCCTGGAGGCGGTGATGCCGCACCGGCGGCGACTCCGTTCATCGAGACCCTTTCGGTACGTCATGCCTGGTGGCTGATAAGGAACCTACCTCGTCGGCGTGTGGTTCGAGGATGGAGTCGCTCCTCCGCTCTCAGGGACGCGGTACTTGAACCCGATGTGCGAGTCCGCGAATCCGAGTCGTCGGTAGAACCGGTGAGCGTCTTCGCGAGCCGCGTCCGACGTGAGCTGGACGAGCGACGCTCCGATCGCGGGCGCGACCTCGTCGGTGACCCACCTCATCATGGCGGCACCGATACCCGACGAGCGCCGGTCGCCCGCCACTCGCACCGCTTCGACCAGGAGTCGGGTGCTTCCGCGGCGAGCCATGCCGGGGATGGCCGTGAGTTGCAAGGTCGCCACCAGGCGAGCGCCGTCGTCAGCGCCGTCGTCGACGCCGACGATCAGTTCATTGGACGGATGCCGATGATCCGAGTGAGCGCTTCGGCGTACAACGGGCGGTCCGCGGCAGCGTCGAGGTCTCCGCGTCCTGCGCTGATCGGATCGTCGGACAGGAGGCGCATGAGGTCGGTGAGATCATCGGCGTCGGCGCGCCTGAGCGTGACGCCTCCCGCAACGACGTTCAGCTCGACGGGGAGGGATATCGCGTTGAGCATGCATCCATCATGCGCCCGTCGCTCAGCCTCCGTACGCGCGCGTGATCGCGTCGGCCGCGGCGCGCAGCCGCTCGGCGATCTCGTCTTCGGGCTTCGGCATCGACACGTGGATCACCGCGATCGACGCGGGCGGTTGACCGGCCAGCATGAGCGGGACGGCGACCGAGCGCAGCGACGGCACGACCTCGTCGTGGCTGTGCGTGTAGCCGCGGCGCCGACTCTCGTCGATCTCCTGCCGGAGTTCGTCGGGCACGCCGGCCGGCCACGCGTCGTCGGGAAGTCCCGCGAGGATCGCCTTGCCGGGTCCGCCGCGCGTGATCGGATGCCGGTGCCCCGGCCGGTACGAGATGACCGCGGTGCTGCGGCGCGGCGAGGCGCTCACGAGCGTGACGGCCTCGTCGACGTCGGCGAGCACCGCGACGAGGCACGTCATGCCCAGCTCGTTGGCGACCTCGTTGAGTTCGGGGAGCGCGACCTGCTGCAGGTCGCGCGAGACGCCGGCGGCGAGGGCGGCGAGCCCGGTGCCGAGTTCCAGCCGGCCGGATGCGTCGCGCGCCACGAGTCCATGGTGCTCGAGCGTGCGCAGCAGCCGGTACGCGACCGACCGGTGCAGGCCGAGCTCCGCGGCGAGTTCATCGATCGAGAGATTGCGATCGGCGGCGGCGAGTACTTCGAGCACGCGGATGCCCCGGCTCAGCGTCTGCGAACCTGCCGGCTTCTGGGGCTCCTCAGTCACCGTTCGATAATAGAACGCGGCGGTCGGTTCAGTGGTTCCACGGATGCCGCTCGCCCCTTGTCGTCGTAGCGTCCGCGCCATGTCACAGCAACGGAGCAACATCGCGAACGCGATCGGCCTCACCGCAACCGGCGCGGTGTGCGGCCTCGCCTGGGCGGCATCCCTCCGAGCGTTCATGTCGGGCATCGCCGGGCACGGCTCGCGCTACGACTGGACGAACACGTTCGTCGGCGTGCTGCTGCCCGGGCTGCTGACGGGCGCGATCCTCGGCTACGCCGAGTTCCGCAGGCGCACGGGCGGCACCGGCCGCTGGCGGCGGCTCGCGCTCGCGCCGCTCTCGTTCCTCGTGGTCGTGTTCATGCCGGTGCCCGGTCCGACCGGTGTGCTCGGCGAGGCCGCGACGGCACTCCTGGTGACGGCGGTCGCCGTGGCCGGCGGGGTGGCGTTCGGCACGGTGCCGCCGATGTGGGCGCGCATCGTGTGCGGTGTCGTCGCGGGTGCCGCCGCAGCCGGGCTCGCCCTGGTCGGCGCGCTCAGCGGCGAACGGATGCTCGCGGTCACCGAGGCGCGCGGGGCGTACCTCGCCGTGTTGGGCGCGTCGCTGCTCGTCGTGCTGTACCTCGCCGAGTCGATCCCGTTCCGGCGGGCGGTCGTGGTGGCGGAGGCGGTGGCCCACGGAGAGGCATCCGCCGGCGGCGAGGCATCCGTCGCTGTGACGCCCGTCGATACGACCGACGCACGCTGAGCAACCCTCGAACGTTTCGCCTCGCGAAAGAATCGCCGTTCTTGCGCATCGATTCGGTGTCATATCGCACGTAACACTTCGTCGCGGCCCTACTCTGATCGCAGGTTGCCCCGACGCCGATGGCGCGCCAGGTCCAGCGACCGAGGTACAGCGACGCCTGAGGCGCGCGCTCGATGAAGAGGAGAAGTGCTGCATGTCGCGTATCGGTATCGTCACCGAGCAGGCCCCGGAGACGCGGGTCGCTGCGACACCGGCGACGGTGAAGCAGTTGACCGCCCTCGGCTACGAGGTCGTGGTCGAGGCGGGAGCGGGTGCCGCCTCGGCGTTCCTGGATGACGCGTACGCGGCATCCGGTGCGGTGATCGGCACGGCGGCCGATGCGCTCGGCGCAGACATCGTGCTGAAGGTCAACGCGCCGACCGACGCCGAGGTCGCCGGGATGGCGCTCGGCACCACCTTCATCGGCCTGCTGGCTCCGGCGTTCAAGCCCGAGTTGCTGCAGGCGCTCGCCGAGCAGGGCGTCACCGCGCTCGCCATGGACGCCGTGCCCCGCATCTCGCGCGCGCAGTCGATGGACGTGCTGAGCTCGATGGCGAACATCGCCGGCTACCGCGCCGTCGTCGAGGCCGCGCACGAGTTCGGCCGCTTCTTCACCGGCCAGGTCACGGCCGCCGGCAAGGTGCCGCCGGCGAAGGTGCTCGTCGCGGGCGCCGGCGTCGCGGGGCTCGCCGCCATCGGCGCGGCCTCGAGCCTCGGCGCGATCGTGCGCGCCACCGACCCGCGGCCCGAGGTCGCCGACCAGGTCAAGTCGATCGGGGGCGAGTACCTGAAGGTCGAGGTCGAGGTCGAGCAGTCCACCGACGGCTACGCGAAGGCCACGAGCGAGGCGTACGACCGCCGCGCGGCCGAGATCTACTCCGAGCAGGCCGCCGACGTCGACATCATCGTCACCACCGCGCTCATCCCCGGCCGCGCGGCACCCAAGCTGATCACCGCGGCGGATGTCGCGAGCATGAAGTCCGGCAGCGTCATCGTCGACATGGCGGCCGGCCAGGGCGGAAACGTCGAGGGCTCGGTCGCGGGTGAGCGCATCGTGACGCCCAACGGCGTGACGATCCTCGGCTACACCGACCTCGCCTCGCGCCTGCCGACCCAGGCATCGCAGCTGTACGGCACGAACATCGTCAACCTGCTGAAGCTGCTCACGCCCGCGAAGGACGGCCGGCTCGAGCTCGACTTCGACGACGTCGTGCAGCGCGCCGTCACCGTCACCCGCGGCGGCGACGTCACCTGGCCGCCGCCCCCCGTGCAGGTGTCGGCCGCGCCCGCGGCATCCGCAGCGCCGGCGCCGGCCGCCGCCGCGCCCGAGCCGAAGAAGCCCATGTCCGCGGTGAAGAAGACGGCGCTGGTCGCCGTCGGCATCGCCGCGCTCTTCGCCGTGAACGCGATCGCTCCGGCACCGCTCCCCCAGCACTTCACCGTGCTGGTGCTCGCGGTCGTCGTCGGCTTCTACGTCATCGGCAAGGTCGCCCACGCGCTGCACACGCCGCTCATGAGCGTGACCAACGCGATCTCGGGCATCATCATCGTCGGCGCGATGGTGCAGATCACCAGCGACGTCCTCGTCGTGCAGATCCTCGCGGCCGTCGCCGTGCTGCTCGCCAGCATCAACATCTTCGGCGGCTTCGCCGTCACGCGGCGCATGCTCGCGATGTTCCAGGCGGGGCACGCCCAGGCCGGCAACCCGCAGCCGGCCGCCGCTGCCGGCGCCGGGGCATCCGACGCCGCTTCCACGACCGCCGCCCGCGCGCAGCGCTGACCCGACGCACTCGACGAGGAGTCCCACCTTGCCCGAATCCCTGCTCACCCCCGAATCGATCGCGGGAGCCGCGTACATCGTCTCGGCGCTGCTGTTCATCCTGAGCCTCGCCGGCCTCAGCAAGCACGTCACCGCCAAGGCCGGTGTCGGCTACGGCATCGCCGGCATGGCCATCGCGCTCGTCGCGACCGTCTGGGCCACCTTCGCCGGCGCCTGGGGCACGACCGCGGTCACCCTCGGCCTCGTGCTGCTGGTCGCGGCCGTCATCGTCGGCGGCGCGATCGGCCTCTGGCGGGCCCGCGTCGTCGAGATGACCGGGATGCCCGAGCTCATCGCGCTGCTGCACAGCTTCGTCGGCCTCGCCGCCGTGCTCGTCGGCTGGAACGGCGCCCTCGAGGAGTCGCACCTCACCGGCGCCCTCGCCGACATCCACCACGCCGAGGTCTTCATCGGCGTCTTCATCGGGGCCGTCACGTTCACCGGTTCGATCGTCGCGTTCCTCAAGCTGTCGGCGCGCATGTCGTCGGCGCCGCTCATGCTGCCCGGCAAGAACGTGCTCAACCTCGGCGCGCTCGTCGCGTTCGTGGCGCTGACCGTCTGGTACGTCATCACCCCCGACCTGTGGCTGCTCATCGTCGTCACGGCCCTCGCGCTGCTGCTGGGCTGGCACCTCGTGGCATCCATCGGCGGCGGCGACATGCCCGTCGTCATCTCGATGCTGAACAGCTACTCGGGCTGGGCCGCGGCCGCGGCGGGCTTCCTGCTCAACAACGACCTGCTCATCGTCACCGGCGCGCTGGTCGGCTCCTCGGGTGCGTACCTGTCGTACATCATGTGCAAGGCCATGAACCGGTCGTTCATCTCGGTCATCGCCGGCGGCTTCGGCATCGCCGCGCCGACCGCCTCGGCCGAGGTCACCGGCGAGACCCGCGAGGTCAGCGCCGAGGACGTCGCCGAACTGCTGCGGGATGCCACGAAGGTCATCATCACCCCCGGATACGGCATGGCCGTCGCCCAGGCGCAGTACCCGGTCGCCGAGCTCACGGCCCGCCTGCGCGAGCGCGGCGCCGACGTGCGGTTCGGCATCCACCCCGTCGCGGGCCGCCTGCCCGGGCACATGAACGTGCTGCTCGCCGAGGCGAAGGTGCCGTACGACGTCGTCGAGGAGATGGACGAGATCAACGACGACTTCGCCGAGACCAGTGTCGTCCTCGTCATCGGCGCCAACGACACCGTGAACCCCGCCGCCTCGGAGGACCCGGGCAGCCCCATCGCGGGCATGCCGGTGCTGCGCGTGTGGGAGGCCGGCAACGTCGTCGTCTTCAAGCGCTCGATGTCGGCCGGCTACGCCGGCGTCGCGAACCCGCTGTTCACGCGCGACAACGCGCAGATGCTGTTCGGCGACGCCAAGCAGCGGGTGGAGGACATCCTCAAGGTGCTGTAGTCGGCACCGCAGGCGAGCGGTGGGCGGCTGTCAGGCGGCCCACCGCTCGCGCTCGAAGAAGGCGAGCTGCGCCCGCTTGTGCTCGAGCTCGATCTCGGGGCCGAGCTCGAAGCCGACCCGCGTCATGCGGGCGAGCGCGGCGTCGTTGCGCACGTCGGGTTCGACGATCACGCGGCGGGCATCCGGCGCCGAGAACACGAACTCGCCGAACGCCCGGATGATCCGCGTCGTGACCCCGGCCGCTCGGATTCCGTGCGACCCGACGAAGAAGTGCAGCCCGACGTCGCCCTCGCGCACCTCGTAGTGCTCCCCCACCGGGTCGTGTTCGGGGTCGTACGTCTGCAGCAGCGCGATGGGCGTGCCCTCCCGGCGCAGCAGGAACGCGTGGTGCGTGTCGAGCGAGTCGACGAAGCGGTACAGCTCGCGGAGCTCCTCGCGCGAGAGTTCGCCGAGCCCCCAGAACGCCGCGCGCGGCTCGCGGACCCAGTCGTGCACGAGGTCGAGGTCGGCGTCGTCGTCGACGTCGAGCACGGTGAGGGAGAGGTCGCCCAGCGCGTTGTCATGGACACGGAACACGGTCTCCCCCGGTGCACCGGAGATCAGGAGGCTCATCGCCACTCCTCAGGCTCGAGGGCGTTCCAGTCGGTGACGACCTGCGTCGTCCCGGCGACCGCCCAGTCGGTCAGTTGATCGTCGAAGTGTGGATGCCCCGCGATGCCGGATGCCCCGAACGGCACACCCCAACGGCTGCGCTCGCGGTCGGAGAGATCCCAGATCCACCGGGCGACCGATCCGCGGTAGCCGAGCGGCGTGACACCCGGCACCGAGCCGGTGCAGCGAACCGTGTCGCCGTCGCCGGCGAGCTGGACGGCACCGAGCGCGGGTGCGGCCGCCGCGGCCTCGGGCACGTCGGCGAGCACGTGGAGCGGGTGGAGCAGGTGGACGTCGCCCCAGGTCGAGGGCGCACCGGCGTGCGCGTCGGCAACCGCGCCGGTCGGAGCACCGGCCGCCGCGTCCGCGTGGAGATCGGCCGCGGCAGCGACGGCCTCGAGCGCGTCGACCAGCACCGCTTCGCCGTCGATGCCGAGTTCGGATGCCTCGAGCAGCGACTCGAGGGCGTCGTTGACCCGCGACGACACCGAGAACCACGGGTCGAAGATCGCACCCATGCCGTGCGCGGCATGCAGGGGCCGAAGCGACTCCGCCGCGCTGATCTGCCGGACGATCTCCGCGCGCCAACGGGTGAATGCGAGCGCGTCGGCGCTGTCGGCGGCGAGGTCGCCGTCCCACGCGAGCAGGCGGCGGGCGAGGTCGCGGCCGGCGCCGGTGCGCGCCCGGCCGCGGAGCGGCTCGAGGCGGGCCGCGAGCGCCAGCCCCCGCAGGCTGACCGTGTCGGCGTGGATCCGCGCGCAGGTCGTGAGCGATACCGAGCCGACGAGCCCGGTGTCGTCCTGGGGGTCGATCTGCTGGTCGAGGAGTTCGCCGATGCGGCGAGCTCGCGCGTCGTTCGCGTACTGGAGTCCGAGGTCGGCGGCGGGCCGCCCCGCCGGATGCTCGTTGGCGTCGACCGCGACGTCGGCAACCGGCTCAGGCGGTTGCGTTGTCGATCGGACGGGCGCGAGCCCGTACCGCGCCGCGTCGAGGGGCAGTTCACGGTCGGGCTTGGCGCGGTCGGGCACCCGTCCGGCCGTGAACCGAATGACGGTGCCGTCGACGTCTGCGGCGACCACCCGGTTGACCGGGTCCGACCAGTGCTCGAACGCGGCGGCCACGTCGTCGGCGCTGCGCGAGCGGAGCAGCCGGCGGAAGGCCGCGAAGCCGGCATCGGCCTCGATCCTGGCGGGCATGGCGAGGGAGTAACCGGTTCGAACGGTGTCGCCGTCGTGCTCGACCACGCCGCCGGCCTCGCCCTCGACGACCAGCGGGCCCCGAGCGGTCGTCAGCACCCGTACCTCGATGGGCTCACCGCCGCGCACGACGATGTGCTCGTACGCCGACTCGACCGGTTCCCATCCGTCGGGACCGAGCGCCTCCGGGCCGGCATCGCGAGCCGCCCCCGCGCCTGGCTCGCGAAGCCGCTCGGCGAACACGTCGACGGAGTGGGCGATCGCGTTGGTGATGCCCCATGCGGCATATCCGGTGTGGCCGAAGTGCTGGATACCGGGCACACCCGGGAAAGCGAGCCCGACGACGTCGTACTCGGGGCACGCGAGACGCACCTGCTGGTACACGCCGGGCAGTTCGAGCAGCCGGTGCGGATCGCCGGCGAGCAGCGGCGCCCCGGTGTCGGTGAAGAGTCCGTGCACGGCCCAGGCGTTGCTGCCGGCGCCGGCGGGCGCGGCGCCGGGTGTGAACCTCGCGACCGCGGCCGGGCCGAGCGCCCGGGCGACGTGCGCCCGCCAGAGCAGGTTCGGGAACGGCGAGAACAGGACATGCGCGACGAGGAATACTCCGATCGGCGCCCAGGGCTCCCACGGCTCCCACGGCGGGGCATCCGTCTCGTCGGCGACCGCGGCATCCAGCGCGGCGAACTCGGGCGCTGCCCGGCGACCCTCGCGGAGTCCGCCGTTCACGCCGCGCACGTACGCGTCGACCCAGTCCCGGTCGGCGGGTGCCAGCGCGTCGTACACACGCTGCGCGGTGTCGGCGAGCCGGACCCGACGAGCGAAGCGGTCCCACTCGACGCCTGCCGCACCGAGGTGCTCGGCGAGCCGGCCCTCGGCCCGCCAGCGGTCGACCTCGATCTGCCAGGCGCGATCGAGCGCGGTGGCGCGACCCTGCGCCTCCGCGAGGGCGAGCTCGTCGCCGGCGCGCAGGTGCGGGATGCCGAGCCGGTCGCGGAACAGCTCGGCGCGGGGCATCCGCTCGGTCACCTCACCCCCCGGCCTGCGGCGTCGGCGTCGGCGTCGGCGTCGACGTAGACGCACGGGCGGTCGGGGCGTGCGGGGCAGGAACCCTCGCGATCGGATTGGCCATGGTTCCTGCATACAGCAGCGACGACGACTGGTTCGCGAGGTCGACCATCTGCAGCGTGTTGCGCAGCTGCAGGCGGTTCAGGCAGGAGTGGGCGAAGCGGTCGGCGCGCAGGTCGACGGTGGAGTCCAGGCCGGGGTGCTCGGTGGCGTGCCGGTCGATGCACTCGGCGACGAGCTGCCAGAACGCGGCCTCGGGCAGCGTGCCGTCGCCGTCGAGGATCGCCGCGAGGTGGCGGAGCACGCCGTCGAACACGTCGGTGAAGATCGCGAGGGCGCGCTCGGAGGCATCCACCGGCTGGCGGACGCGCTCGACCTCGGCGGGCAGTGCGCGATCGGTGAGCACGGCGACCTCCTCGCCGATGTCCTTCATGAACACGCGGCTCACGACGTGCTCGTCGAGCACGAGGATGACGTTTTCGCCGTGCGGCATGAACGCGAGGTCGTGGGCGAGCAGGGTGTGCACCACGGGCCTGAGGTACGCGTCGAGGTAGGCGCGCAGCCACTCGGCGGTCGGCACTCCCGAGGCGCGCACGAGCGCGGTCGCGACCGAGGCGCCCGAGGCATCCCGGTGCAGGAGGGACGCCATCGTCGCGAGCCGCTCACGGCCGGCGAGCCGCGGGATCGGGCTCTCGCGCCATAGCGCGGCGACCATCTTGCGGTGCGCCGACGGCGCCGTGGTGCGGTGGTACGCGTCGCCGGTGTACCCGATCGACGCATGCTCGCGCAGCACCTCGAACCGCGCGGCGCGCAGCGTCGCGTCGGCCGAGACGAGGTCGGCGACCCAATCGTTGATCGCGGGGGTGTGGCGCATGTACGCGGGCGAGAGCCCCCGCAGGAACCCCATGTTCTGGATCGCGAGCGCCGTCTTCACGTACGACCGGTCGGGCCGGGTCGTGTTGAAGAACGTGCGGATCGACTGCTGCGCGCGGTACGCGTCGCGGCCGACCCCGACCGGCACGAGGTCGCGACGTGCGACCTCGGGTGCGAAGGTCACCGCGATGCGGTGCTGCCACTGCCAGGGATGCACCGGCAACCAGCGGTACTCGGCCGGGTCGAGACCGAGTCCGCGCAGGCGCTGGGAGAAGGCCGCGACGACCTCGGAGCCGAGTTCGGTGTCGTACAGGGATGCTTCGGTGAGGCCCGCCCCGAGGGCGAGGTGGCTCGCGTCGCGCCTCGCGGCGAGCCAGACGAGGTGCACGTCGGCGCCGGATTCGGGTGCGAAGGCGGCGAACTCGTCGAGCCCGAAGCCGATGCGCCCGTTGTTCGCGACGAATCCGGGATGCCCCTCGGTCATGCCCGCCTCGATCGCCTGGAAGTCGGCCGCAGCCAGTTCGGCCGCCGGCAGCCCACCCCGTGCCGACTTGAACGCGGCGCTGGCGAGCGTCGACGCGAGCTCCTCCAGGTACGTCGACAGCAGGGCGTCTGGGATGCCCAACGCCGACTGCAGCTCGATCACGAGCTCCTGCGCGTCGAGCGGAGCGGGCCGCCCGGCCACGAGCCGCTCGAGGGTCGGCTCCTCGATCGCCCAGTGCTCGAGCGCGTGGCGGCGTGCCGTGAACCGGTAGATCGAGACGCCCGTGTCGAGCCGGTACCGGCCGAGCCCGTCCGGCCCGGTCTCACCCTCGGCGGTCGGTGCGAGCAGCCGCTCGTGCGTGAACTCGGCGATCGCCTTCGCGACGAGGTGCTGCTGCGCGGCCGCCATCGCGGCGGGCGTGAGATGCGGTGCGATCGGGAGCGCCGGTTCCGCAGGACGAGCGGATGCCTCGTCGCGACTGCCGGATGCCCCGCCTGGGAGCGCGGATGCCTCGTCGCGCCGCGCGAATGCCTCGGCTGCGAGCCGCGCCCACGTCGCGCGGTCGAGCACCGACAGCGCGGCGCGCTTGCCCGGCAGGTCGACCTCGCGGAGCACGGCGAACCCGACCTCGGCGTTCTTGCGGGCGATCGCGTCGTTGCGCACGTCGGGCTCGACGACGACGCGCGCGGCCCCTCGGTGCTCGAAGCAGAACGCGACGACGGCGGCCATGACGGCGCTCGTGAGCCCGGGCACGTGGGCGCCGCGCGGCGGTGCGACGAGCAGGTGCATGCCGAGGTCGCCCGGGGCGGACTCGTGCACGTCGGTCAGGAGCACGCGCGCCGGGTCGTACGTCTCGACGAGGAACGACGCTTCGCCGTCGCGCAGGCCGAGCCACGCGTCCTGGGCCGGGTCGGCGGCGACGCCGGTGAAGTAGTCGCGCACCTCGTCGATGTCGAGGTCGCCCATCTGCCAGAAGGCCGAGTGCGGGTCGGCGAGCCAGCCCTGCACGAGCTCGGCGTCGCGGGCGGCATCGAGCCGGACGATCTCGAGGGTCCCGGCGGGGCTGTCGATGCGGTAGCCCCATCCGTCGTGCGCGCGTGCGGTGGTGTCCAGGTCGGTGATGCTCATCGGGAGGCCTCTCATCGGGATGTCTCGGTGGCGAGGTCGCGGGCGGGAACGCGGGTGCCGGCAGGGCGCACCGCGGCGTCGACGGGCCCGCGCCCGGCGGCGGCCGGGACACCGAACTCCTGGAACGCGATGCGACGCTCGATCGGGTACGGCTCCTCCCCCGGCGCCGAGCCGAGGACCGCGGCGAGGATGTTGGAGTTGCGCCACGCCCCGAACCCGAGGTCGGGCGCGGTCAGCCCGTGCGTGTGCTCCTCGGCGTTCTGCACGAAGATGCGCCGGCGTCCGCCGTCGACCGAGTAGTCGAGGGCGACGTCGAGGCGACCGAGCGCGTCGCGGTCGACGAGCTCGCCGACCGGGTCGAGGAACGCGGGCACCCGCGGCGTGTACCCGGTCGCGAGCACCACCTTCGCGGCATGCCAGTCGTACTCCTCGCCGAGCTGGTTGTGGCGGAGCCGCAACGCGACGCCCGAGGCATCCGCGCCCGAGGCATCCGACCCCGTGGCATCCGGCGCAGCAGCATCCGACACGGAATCCCCGACCCGGGCCGTCAGGAGTTCGGTGTCGGTGAGCAGCGTCGTCGGCACCCGACGCGCGGCGCTCTTGCGGTAGAGCGTGTCGTAGATCTCATCGATCAGGTCGCCCGAGATGCCCTTGTAGAGGCCCCGCTGCTCGCGGCCGAGCTGCTCGCGCAGCGACAGCGGCAGGCCGTGGAAGTGCTCGGTGTACTCGGGCGAGGTCATCTCGAGCGTGAGCTTCGTGTACTCCATCGGGAAGAACCGCGGCGACCGGGTGATCCAGTCGAGCCGGTACTCGTGCACGTCGATCTCCTCGAGCAGGTCGCGGTAGATCTCGGCGGCCGACTGTCCGCTGCCGATGATCGCGATCGACGGCGCCGAGACGAGCTCGTCGCGTCGGTGCAGGTACTCGGCGCTGTGCACGAGCCGGTCGGCGACCCCGGCCAGCGCCGCGGGCACCTTCGGCTCGGTGCCGACGCCGAGCACGACGTGGCGGGCGCGCACGGTCTCGATGCCGCCGCCGGCGAGTTCCGAGCGCACGACGAAGCAGTCGTCGGATGCCTCGTGCTCGACCGCGACGACACGGCGGCCCCAGCGCAGTGACATGAGCTGCTCGCTCGCCCACCGGCAGTACGCGTCGTACTCGGCGCGCAGCGGGTAGAAGCTCTCGCGGATGTAGAACGGGTAGAGCCGTCCCTGCTGCTTGAGCCAGTTGAGGAACGAGAAGCGCGAGGTCGGGTCGGCCATCGACACGAGGTCGGCGAGGAACGGCACCTGGATCGTGGCGCCCTCGAGCATCATGCCGTGGTGCCAGCGGAAGCCGCCGGCGGCGTCGAGGAACACCGCATCGAGGTCGAGCGGCTCGGCCAGGCACGCCAGCCCGAGGTTGAACGGGCCGATCCCGATGCCGACGAGGTCGTGGACGCGGGACCCGCCCGCGTCGGTCGCACGTGCGCCGCTCATCGCGCAGCCTCCAGGCCGACCGCGCCCAGCCCGATCGCGCCGAGGCCGATCGCGCCCAGGTCGACGTCGTCGAGGTGCTCGGCGTCCAGCAGCGCGTCGCCGGTCGCGCGGATCAGGTCGACGACCGCGAGCACCTGCTCGAGCGTCGTCTCGGGGTTGAGCAGCGTGAACTTGAGGCACGGGCGCCCCTCGATGACCGTCTTCGCGACGTGCGCGCGGCCGGACTCGAACAGCACGCGGCGGGTGAGCGCGACCAGGCGGTCGGCCTCGGCCTCGGAGCATCCGGCTGGTGCGTACCGGAACAGCACGGTGCTGAGCTGCGTGGTTCCGACCAGTTCGATGTCGGATGCCTCCGCCAGCGCACCGTGCACCTCCGCCGCGAGGTCGAGCACGCGGTCGAATGCCGCGCCGATGCCGTCGGCGCCGAGCGCGCGGATCGTCGCCCAGAGCTTCAGGGCGTCGAAGCGCCGGGTGGTCTGCAGCGACTTGTCGACCTGGTTCGGCTCGGCGTTCGCGAGGGGGTTGAGGTAGTCGGCGTGCCACGCGATCGGCGCGAGGTCGGCGCCGTCGCGCACGATGAGGGCGCTCGAGGACACGGGCTGGAAGAAGCTCTTGTGGTAGTCCACGGTCACCGACCGGGCGCGCTCGATGCCGTCGATGAGCCCGCGGCGGGTCGGCGAGACGAGCAGCCCGCATCCGTAGGCCGCGTCGACGTGCAACCACACGTCGTGCCGTTCGCAGACCTCGGCGAGGTCGCCGAGCGGGTCGATGCAGCCGCGGTCCGTGGTGCCGGCGGTCGCGACGACGGCCATCGGCCGCCGGCCGGCGGCTCGCAGTGCGATGAGGGAGGCCTCGAGCGCTGCCGGGTCCATCCGGCCGAGGTCGTCGGAGCCGACGAGTACGACGGCATCGTCGGCGAGGCCGAGCAGCAGCGCGGACTTCTGCACGCTGAAGTGGCTGTATCCGGTGGCGAGCACCACCAGGTCGGCCTGGGCCTCGACGCGGGCGCGCCCGCGTGGGGATCCTGCCGCGGTGAGCGCGGCCTCGCGGGCGAGCAGCAGCGCCTGCAGGTTCGACTGCGTTCCACCCGAGGTGAATACGCCGTCGCCGGCGGCGAAGCCGATGCGGCCCGCGGTCCACTCGACGAGGCGGCGCTCGATCAGCGTGCCCGAGGTGGACTGGTCGTAGGTGTCGAGCGAGGCGTTCACCGCCGAGACGATGGCCTCGGCGGCGACGGCGGGCACCGCCACAGGGCAGTTCAGGTGCGCGAGGTACGCCGGGTCGTGGAACCAGACGGCGTGCCGGACGAAGAGCTCGTCGATCTCGGCGAGGGCCGCCCTGGTGCCGATGCCGGAGCCGTCGAGCGGAACCCGGTCGACCGCTCGCTGGAGGTCGTCACGGGCTGCGCCGCTGAATGGGCGTTCGACGGTCGCGATGCGGCCGGCGAGGCGTTGCACGACGTCGCCCACCTGTTCGGCGTAGTCGGCTGCGGTGCGTTGGGTGAGGATCTCGGTCACGTGCGACTCCTTCTCGAGGGTGCGCGGGCATGCGAAGTCACCCCCCGAAAGGGGGGTTTTCTGAGGTGAGGCTTGCCTAAGTTAGCAGCTTCGCGCCCGAGCGTCGACCCGCATCGTTTCAACGTCCCGGAGTGATGACCCCGTGTGACGGAACGGGCCGCGATGGCGTCGGGCGGGCTCCCAGCAAGCGGCCGCGTAGGATGGATCGGCAACCCCCTCCGACGCGAAAGAGGTCCACGTGGCCGAGGTCCACACCGCTGCGCCCATCCGGGACGGCTACCGGGTGGTCCCCATCGTCAGGGGCATCCTCGCGATCGCGCCCGCGATCGTCATCACGTTCTCGCAGGACCACTCGGTCGCGCTCGGCCAGCTCGTGTTCGGCGTCTGGGCCGTCGTCTCCGGCGTCGTGGTGGGTGCGCTCGCGCTGCGGTTCCTCGTCGATCGGGGCATCCGCTGGATCTTCGCCGTCCAGGCGGTGCTCACCGCGATCGCCGGCATCCTCTCGCTGATCGTCGTACCCGACCTGCGGTTCCTCGTCGTCCTCGTGATCGCGTGGGCCGCCGCGACCGGCGTGCTCGAGCTGCTCGCCGGCCTCCGGGCGGGTCGCCGCACCTCGGCATCGCGCGACTGGCTCCTCGTCGGCGGTGCGACCGCGCTCGCCGCGATCGCGTTCCTCGTCTTCCCCTTCGACCCCGTGAGCATCGTCGGACTGCTCGGGGCCTACCTCGTCATCGTCGGCGTGCTGCTCGTGATCGGCGGACTGTCGCTCAAGGGCGACGGCGCACCCGCCGAGCCGGCCGAGCCCGCCGAGCACGCCGACCCGCGCTCCGACGCGCCCCGATCGGAGCCCAACTCGTGAGCCCTCAGCCCGACCACCAGCCGAGCCGGCGCGAACTCCTGCGGCCGGTCGAGTACGTCGGCGGCGCGGCGATCGCCGCCGTCTTCGTCGGCATCATCGCGCTGGCCGGCACCCGCGACTGGACGATCACGCTGATCGGCGCGGGCGCCGTGTTCATCATCGTGCTGGTGATGCTCGCGCTCCTGCAGATGGCGATCAAGCCGGATGCCTCGGAGCGCGCCGAGCTCGGCGACGGTCAGCCCGGCGACCGCGGCGACGGTCCCGGCGAGCCGCCGACCCGCGGGCACTGACCCGCTGGCGCTGACCCGCCCGTCTTCGCCCTACAGCGCGTCGATGAGGTCGTCGGCGATGCCGACGTAGGTCGCGGGCGTCAGCGCGAGCAGGCGCTGCTTCGCTTCGTCGCCGATCTCGAGGCCCTGCACGAATTCGGCGAGCTCGGCGGCGCCGACCCGCTTGCCGCGGGTGAGCTCCTTGAGCAGCGCGTAGGGGTCGCTGATCGTCGATCGGCCGGCGACGACCTCGGCGCGGATGACCGTCTGGATCGCCTCGCCGAGCACCTCCCAGTTGTGGTCGAGGTCGTCGAGCAGCAGCGCGCGGTCGAGGTCGATCTCGCCGAGGCCGCGCTGGATGTTGTCGAGCGCGAGCAGCGAGTGCCCGAATCCGACGCCGATGTTGCGCTGGGCGCTCGAGTCGGTGAGGTCGCGCTGGAGGCGAGAGGTGACGAGCGTCGCGGCGAGCGAGTCGAGCACCGCCGACGACAGCTCGAGGTTGGCCTCGGCGTTCTCGAAGCGGATCGGGTTGACCTTGTGCGGCATGGTCGAGGAGCCGGTGGCGCCGGCGGCCGGGATCTGCCGGAAGTACCCGAGCGAGATGTAGGTCCAGACGTCGGTCGCGAGGTTGTGCAGCACGCGGTTCGCGTGCGAGATGCGGGCGTAGAGCTCGGCCTGCCAGTCGTGCGACTCGATCTGGGTCGTGAGCGGGTTCCACGTGAGGCCGAGCGACTCGACGAACTCGCGCGACACCTCGGGCCACGAGACATCCGGTGCGGCGACGACGTGCGCCGAGAACGTGCCGGTCGCACCCGAGAACTTGCCGAGGTACTCGGTGCCGTCGATCTGCGCGGCGATGCGCTGCAGGCGGTGCGCGAAGACCGCGAGCTCCTTGCCCATCGTCGAGGGCGTCGCGGGCTGGCCGTGCGTGCGCGACAGCATCGCGGCGTCGCGGTGCTCCCGGGCGAGCGCGGCGATCGTCTCGATCACGGCGCGGTACTTGGGCAGCCAGACGTGCTCGACGGCGTCGCGCACGGTGATCGCGTACGACAGGTTGTTGATGTCCTCGCTCGTGCAGGCGAAGTGCGTGAGCTCGGCGATGTCGTCGAGGCCGAGCTGCTCGAGGCGGCGGCGCACGTAGTACTCGACGGCCTTCACGTCGTGGCGGGTCGTCGCCTCGAGCGTCGCGAGCTCGTCGATGTCGGCCTGGCCGAAGCCGTCGACGACGCTGCGCAGCGCCGCCTTCTGCTCATCGCCGAGCGGCGACGTGCCGAAGAATCCGCGGTCGGTCTGGGCGATGAGCCACTCGACCTCGACGTGCACGCGGGCCCGGTTGAGGCCCGCCTCCGAGAGGTGCTCACCCAGTTCGCCGACCGCAGCGCGGTAGCGTCCATCGAGCGGGCTGAGGGGCTGGACGGGCAGCGACATCAACGGATTCCTTGTCTGAGAGCGGGGGCGAGTTGCCGGAAGAGCGACTGAGTCGACCGCTCTATCATCCCAAGAACTCGATCGAAGGTTTCCGCATCGGAGTAGTACGGGTCGGGAACGTCCTGGAGCGCGGCGAGTTCGGGGTCGAACTCGAGCAGCAGTCGCACCTTGTGCTGGTCGACCGCCGACCGGGCCCAGTTGCGCAGGATGCGCGCTTGGCCGCGATCGAAGGCGACGACGAGGTCGAGCTCGGGGAACCGCATCGGGTCGAACTGGCGCGCCCGATGGCGGGAGCCGTCGTAGCCGGCACGTTCGAGGGCGTCGATGGTGCGCTGGTCGGCCTGCTCGCCGACGTGCCAGTCGCCGGTCGCGGCGGACTCGATCGCGAGCGCCCCGTCGAGCCCCGCGCGGTCGGCCAGCGAGCGCAGCACCACCTCCGCCATCGGAGACCGGCAGATGTTGCCGGTGCAGACGAACGACACCCGGAACGGCTGCGCTGCGGCCCCTTCGGGTTCCGCACGCGTCATGGGTCCCATTGTGGAGCAGATCGTGGCGCGGCACACCACCGAATTCGGGGGTACTCTGGCGCATCCGCGACGCGGTACCGAGCGCCCCGATCCCAGGAGGAATCGATGACGGATGCCCCTCCCCCGGACGTGCACGTCGACGCGGCGCTCGTGCGCCGCCTGGTCGCCGAGCAGCATCCCGACCTGGTCGGGCCGGGCGCAGTGGCACCGGCCACGGTCGAGCTCGTCGCGAACGGCTGGGACAACGTGATCTTCCGCCTGGGCGACCGGTACGCGGTGCGGATGCCCCGTCGCGAGCTCGGCGCGCAGCTCATCGAGCGCGAGCTGCGATGGCTGCCGGAGCTCGCGCCGGCACTCCCGGTTCCGGTGCCGGCGCCGGTGCGCCGGGGTGCGCCCGCGGCCGGCTACCCCTACGCCTGGAGCATCGTGCCGTGGTTCGAGGGCGAGGAGGCGGCATCCGTCGACCGCGCGTCGCGAGGTCCTTCGGCCGCGGCGCTCGCCGCGTTCGTCGGCGCGCTGGGTGCGCCGGCGCCGGCGGGCGCCCCGCGCAGTCCGTTCCGCGGCGTGCCGCTCGCCGACCGCGACGCGGGGATGCGCGAGCGCCTCTCATCGCCCGAGCTCGCGGCAGCCCTGCCGGATGCGACGATGGCGGAGCTGGCGGCCGTCTGGGCGGCCGCGGTCGCGGCACCTGTGCACGATGCTGCGCCGGTGTGGGTGCACGGCGACCTGCACCCCGCGAACCTGCTGCTGCGCGGGGCATCCGATTCCGGCGGCCCGCCCGGTGCGCTCGCGGCCGTCCTCGACTTCGGGGACCTCACCGCCGGCGACCCGGCGACCGACCTGGCGACCGCGTGGCTCACCTTCGACGACGCGGGGAGGGCAGAGTTCCGAGGCGCGGTCGACGCGGCCGGGCGCACGGATGCCGCGACGTGGGCCCGCGCACGCGGCTGGGCACTGGTGCTGGCGGTCGCCATCCTCACGACGACCGGCGCCGGCGGTCGGCTCGGCCGGATGGCGACCGAGACCATCCCCGAGGTCTTGAGCGATCCGTGATCAATGCGGACCGTTTCTGTCCGCATAGATCGGAACACTGGTCTCATCAGCGGATCTCACGCCGTGAGATCGAGAGATCGGAGCAGTCATGCACACCACCCCCTTCCGCATCGACGTCCCGGCGGAGGTCCTGGACGACCTCGCCGCCCGGCTGCGCAACACGCGCTGGCCGAACGAGGCGGGCGACGGAGTCCCAGGCACCGGTCCGACGCTGCCGTCGGTGCGCGCGCTCGCCGAGTACTGGCTCGACGGCTACGACTGGCCGGCCGAGCAGGCGGCGCTGAACGCCGTCCCGCACCTCATGGCCGAGGTCGGTGGCGCCACCCTGCACGTCGTGCACGCGCCGTCGGAGGATGCCGATGCCGTGCCGATCCTGCTGCTGCACGGCTGGGCGGACTCGTTCGTGCGCTACCGGCACCTGATCGCCCCGCTGACGGATGCCTCGGCCGACGTCCCGTTCCACGTCGTGGTGCCGTCGCTGCCCGGCTTCGACTTCTCGTCGCAGCCCCCCGCGGGCGAGCTGCGGGCCGCGCAGATCGCGCAGCAGCTCGGCGAGCTGATGTCGGGCCTCGGCTACGAGCGGTTCATGGTGCACGGCGGCGACTGGGGTTCCGTCGTCGCGCAGGAGGTGGCCCGGGCGTTCCCCGAGCGCGTCATCGGGATGCACCTGACCGACCTGCCCTTCATCGACCTGTTCATGGTCGACCGCGCCGAGGTCGACGACGAGGAACGCGCCTACCTCGAGGCCGTCGACGCGTGGGGCGAGAAGGACGGCTACTACATCCCGGTGCAGTCGCACCGTCCGCTCACCCTCAGCTACGCGCTGAGCGACTCGCCCGTCGGGCTCGCCGCGTGGCTCCGCGACCACTTCGAGCGGCTCGCCACCTCGCCGATTAGCGACGACGACTTCCTCACGAACGTGATGACCTACTGGGTCGCCGGCACCATCCGCTCGTCGATGCGGCTGTACTCCGAAGGCACCGAGTGGGACGAGGAGGGCTCCGAGTGGGATGCCGGGTCGGACGCGGACGCTGCATGGTCTACGGATGCTGCGCCTGCGGACGCTGCACCGACGGATGCTGCGTGGTCGGATGCCGCGCCGTCAACGGATGCCGCAGCGGAAGGTGCCTGGGGCGCCGGCTCCGACGACGCAGGCGGCTGGTCGCTGAAGATCGACGTGCCGACCGCGATGCAGATCTTCCCGGACGACATCGCCTCGGCGCCGCGCGTGTTCTGCGACCGGTTCTTCGACGTGCAGCGGTACACCGTCGAGGCCGAGGGCGGGCATTTCGCCGCGCTCGAGGTGCCCGAGGCGGTCGTCGCGGACCTTCGGACGTTCGCGGCGTCGCTCCGTGAGCCGTCCGACTCCGCGCTCGCCGTCGGGTGACCGCAGACCGGGCTGGATGGCGGCGAGGCAGGTGCTGGATTCAGGAGAGGCAAGTGCTGGATTCAGGAGATCGGAAGCCAATCAGGAGCGTTCTGCACGTTTCGTCCTGAGCAGCTTTCGATCTCCTGATTCCGGTTCTGCCGGTCCTCCACAGCGGGCGCCTCGACGGTCGGTGCACGGATCATGCCTGCGGCCGGGAGCGCGATGCGGTGCGGGCGGAGGGTTGTCGGGTGGAGCAGACGAGGGAACCCGATGTCGCGGGTGCCGCCCCGAACCCGGGAGCGGCGCACCGGTTGGGCGCGGTCGAACGACAACTCCGGCTCGTCGACGCCGTGCTCGACGAGATGCGGGGGTTCACGGCCGGGGTCGCGGAGTCGACCGCGCGGCGGTGGGGCGGCGAGGCCGCCGACCGCTACGACACGGCGCTTCGGCGGCTCGCCGGTCGTGTGCGCGCGGCGGTCGACGAGACCGAGCGGGCACGCGAGGAACTGCTCCGCGAGGCGATCGAGCTCCGCAACGCGGCGAACGCCGGAAGCGGGTTCGGTGGGATCGGTGGGATCGGTGGGTTCGGCGGAGTCGGCGGTCGAGGGGCGGGAGCGTGACCGACGAGCTGACGGTGCGTTCCGCGGGCGGCACGTCGGTCGACCTCGGCGAACTCATGCGTGAGGCGGGCCGGCTCGGCTCGGCGACCGCCCGATGCCACGACTGGGAGCAGCGACTCTCGCGGGTCGGGCGCGAGCTGTGGGAATCCAGCCACCACGGGTCGGTGCAGGGCCGGGTGGGCGACGATCCGTCCTGGTCGATCGACCGGGCGGTCGCGGCGCTGCGGGATGCCTCGGCAGAGGCTGCTGAGCTCCGCCACGCGCTCGACACCGCCGCGACCGGTTACGGCGACGCCGAGCTGATGATCCGTTCGATGTGGGAGCTCGGGTCGCGGGTCGGCGGTCACGCGTTCGGGGAGAATCCGGCGTTCGGCACCGCGATGGGCGCGACCGCTGCGGTGAGCCCGCTCCTTGCGCTCCTGCTCGGGATCGGTGGTGCGACGGCGGGTGCGTGGGATCCCGACGCCGCATGGCGCCGCATCCTCGCCGATCCAGCCCTCGTCCGGTCGGTTCGGGCCGCGGGCGGGCTCGTCGACGAGGCGGTCATGGCGGCGCTGCAGCTGCCGTTGCCGGTGCAGGCGCTCGTGGGCCCGATGCTGCGCACGCCCGAGAACGCCGCGCTCCTGCTCTCCGCGGCCGCCGGCCTCGGGGTGCTCGGCATCCGAGCGCCGGTCGAACGGCCCGTGCAGATCGTCCAGTCGGTACCGGGCGGCGGCGCAGGAACGAGCACCAGGACGCGAGCGGCGGGTGCGGCAGCCGGCATCCCCGAAGGAGCGCCCGCAACGACGGCCGGGGCATCCGTGCCGCCGCCCGCCGGCGTCGGCGAGCTCGCCCGCCGGATCCCCCACCCGGTCGACGGCGAGCCGCAGATCGCGGTCGAGCGGTATGTGGTCGGCGGCGAGCAGCGCTTCATCGTCTACATCTCCGGCACGGTGGAGCTCACCGGCTTCGGCGGGAGCCAGCCGCTCGACATGCTGAACAACCTCGCCGCCGTCGGCGACGACTCCTGGTTCGCGCCCGCGACACCGGAGTCGTCCGGTGCGGCCGAGCGCGCGGTGCGGCTTGCGCTCGCAGAGGCGGGGATGCGACCCGGCGACCGGGTGCTGCCCGTGGGCTTCTCCGCCGGAGGCATCGCCGCCGCCGACCTGGCGCGCGCCGACGACCTCGCGGTGGCCGGTGCGCTGACGCTCGGATCGCCGAGCGACGCGGCGCGCACGGGTGACGTTCCAGTCCTCTCGATCGAGCACCGGGAAGACCCGGTCCCGGCGACGGGCGGTGTAGAAACCGGCTCGGCGGGTTTCGTCTCGATCCGTCGCACCCTGCTCGACGACGCGGCCGACGACGACCTGCTCGCCGCACACTCCCTCGAGCGTTACCGCGAGACCGCCGCGCGCGTCGACGGCTCGGAGGACCAGCGGGTGCTCGACTTCGAGGCCGCCGTGCGCGACTTCACGCGCGGCGCGACGGGCGAGCGCACCGAATGGATCGCGACCCGGGTGCCGCGGAGCGGATGACCCGGCTCAGTCCGACGACGGCCGGACGACGAGCCCGATCAGCCAGCTGAACAGACCGAGCACGAACGCGCCCAGCACGCCCCACCAGAAGCTCTCGACCTCGAGGCCGAAGCCCATCAGCCCCGAGATCCAGTCGACGAGGAGGAGCAGCAGGCCGTTCACGATGAACGAGATGAGCCCGAGCGTGAGGAGGTACAGCGGGAACGCGACGATGCGGATGAACGTGCCGACGATGGCGTTCACGAGCCCGAAGATGAGCGCCACCAGCAGGTAGGTGACGATCGTCGCGACGGTCGTGTCCTCCCACGGCACGACCTTCACGCCGGCGACCAGCAGCGTCGTGAGCCACAGTGCGAACGCGACGACGACGATCTTGATGAGGAAGCGCATGTGCACACTCTGGCAGAGCCCGTCGCGCACGCCCAGAGGCCGCCCGGCGCGCCCACGTCGCGGGGTACGGTGGAGGGCGTGAATGCACCGGAGCCCACCCCCGTCCGCCTGCGCGCCGAGATCGCGGCGCTGCCGCCGTATCGCCAGGGGCGGCCGGCTCCGGAGGGCGGCCACAAGCTCTCGAGCAACGAGAACCCGTTCGATCCGCTCCCCTCGGTGCGCGATGCGGTCGCCGCGACGGCAGCGACCATCAACCGCTACCCCGATGCCACGGCGCTCGCCCTGCGCGAGGCGCTCGCGCAGCGGTTCGGCGTCACGGCCGACGAGGTCATCATCGGCGGCGGATCCGTGTCGCTGCTCGCCGCGTTCATCCAGGCGGCTGCCGGCGCCGGCGACGAGGTCGTCTACGCGTGGCGGTCGTTCGAGGCATATCCCGGGCTGGTGACGGTGTCGGGTGCGACGAGCGTGCAGGTGCCGAACCGGGCCGATCACGGGCACGAGCTCGACGCACTCGCCGCGGCGGTCACCGACCGGACGCGCGTCGTCATCGTCTGCTCCCCCAACAACCCGACCGGCGTCATCGTCACCGCCGACGAGTTCGAGGCGTTCATGGCCAAGGTGCCTGCCGACCTCCTCGTGCTGCTCGACGAGGCGTACATCGAGTTCGTCCGCGATGAGGCATCCGTCGACGGCGCGACGCTGCTGGGTCGCTACCCGAACCTGGTGATCCTGCGGACGTTCTCGAAGGCGTACGGGCTCGCGGGCCTGCGCGTGGGTTACGCGATCGGGCCGGTTCCGATCCTCGACGCGGCACGCGCCACGCTCGTACCGCTCAGCGTGACGGCGGCATCCACCGCGGCCGCGATCGCGTCGCTCCAACCCGAGGCGGAGGCCGAGCTGCTCGAGCGCGTCGGAGTGCTCGCCGACCGGCGCGACCGGCTCGCGGATGCGCTGCGTGCGACCGGATGGCCCGTGCCGCATGCCCAGGGCAACTTCGTGTGGCTGCCCGCCGGCGAGGCGACGGTCGAGGCGGCCGAGGCGCTCTGGGACGCGGGCGTGGTGGCGAGGCCGTTCCCGGGTGACGGCGTGCGCATCAGCGTGGGCGACGAGGCATCCGTCGACGTCGTCGTCGAGACGCTGCGGCCGCTCGCGAAGCGCTGATCGCTGTGGTCAACCTCGAAGGGTCTTCGGAGAGGTTGTCGGAGTTCCACAAGTAGGGTCGTGCCGCGAGCGGGTAGCGTGGAACGGTGGCCGCCCTTGAACGAGACTTCTCCGCGCCGACGCTCCAGCTCCTGACGCATGACGGCGAACTGCGCCCGACGCCCGAGGCCGAGCAGTTCCTCCCCGTGATCGAGGCGCTCGCCGACGCCGAGCTCGAGCAGTTCTACCGCGACATGCTCGTCTCGCGCCGCATCGACATCGCCGGCGCGAACCTGCAGCGGCAGGGCCAGCTCGCCCTGTGGGTGCCGAGCCACGGCCAGGAGGCGGCGCAGGTCGGCTCGGCGCGAGCCGCCCGGCCGCAGGACCACATCTTCCCGTCGTATCGCGAGCACATCGTCGGCATGATCCGCGGCCTCGACCCGGTGAAGATCCTCTCGCTGCTGCGCGGCATCACGCTCGGCGGATGGAAGCCCGAGGAGAACGGCAACTTCCACCTCTACACGCTCGTGCTCGCATCGCAGACGCTGCACGCGACCGGGTACGCGATGGGCATGACGTTCGACGGGGCGACCGCGACCGGCGATCCCGAGCGAGATCAGGCCGTCCTCGTCTACTTCGGCGACGGTTCGACCTCGCAGGGCGATGCGAACGAGGCACTGGTCTTCGCCGCGAGCTACCAGACGCCGCAGGTCTTCCTCGTGCAGAACAACCAGTGGGCGATCTCGGTGCCGGTCTCGCGCCAGTCGCGGAGCCCGATCTCGCGCCGCGGCGGTGGCTTCGGCATGCCGGGGGTGCGCATCGACGGCAACGACGTGCTCGTCAGCTACGCCGTGAGCCGCACGGCCCTCGAGGAGGCGCGTTCGGGCCTCGGCCCGAGCTTCATCGAGGCCGTCACCTACCGCATGGGCGCGCACACGACCGCGGACGATCCCACGAAGTACCGCACGCAGGACGAGGTCGACTACTGGGAGCTGCGCGACCCGATCACCCGGTACCGCACCTGGCTCGAGGGCCGCGGCGCTTCTGCGGCGTTCTTCGACGAGGCCGAGGCCGAGGCGCAGGACGCGGCATCCGATGTGCGTCGGCGTGCGCTCGAGCTGCCGGCGCCGACCCGCGAGGTGATCTTCGAGCACGTCTACTCGGAGCCGCACCCGCTCATGCAGGACCAGTACGCCTGGCTCGACCGCTTCGAACGCAGCCTCGACGGAGACGTCGCATGAGCACGGGCGCAACGTATGCCGCATCCGGCATGGAACAGGGAACGGAGGCCGCGGTGGCACATACGACACCGGCCGACACGACGGTGAACGACGCCGAGGTCGACGCGACCCGGTCGGATGCCTCTGCCGACGCCGTGCGCGGCGTGCGGACCCTCTCGATGGCCAAGGCGATCAACGCGGGCCTTCGCGACGCGCTCCGCGACGACGAGAAGGTCCTGCTGATGGGCGAGGACATCGGTTCGCTCGGCGGGGTGTTCCGCGTCACCGAGGGCCTGAAGGCGGAATTCGGCGAGCATCGCGTGCTCGACACCCCGCTGGCCGAGTCGGGCATCGTCGGCACGGCGATCGGCCTCGCGATGCGCGGCTATCGCCCCGTCGTCGAGATCCAGTTCGACGGCTTCATCTTCCCCGCGTTCGACCAGATCACGACGCAGCTCTCCCGGCAGACGCTCCGGCACGACGGTTCGGTGTCGATGCCCGTCGTCATCCGCGTGCCGTACGGCGGTCACATCGGGTCGATCGAGCACCACCAGGAGAGCCCCGAGGCGTACTTCGCGCACACCCCGGGCCTGCGGGTCGTGAGCCCGTCGAACCCGCACGACGCGTACTGGATGATCCGCGAGGCGATCGAGTCGAACGACCCGGTCCTGTACTTCGAGCCGAAGAGCCGGTACTGGCCGAAGGGCGCGGTCGACCTCGACCACGCGGGTCTGCCGCTCCACGCGAGCCGCGTCGTCCGGCAGGGCACCGACGTGACCGTCGTGGGGCACGGCGCGATGGTGTCGACGCTGCTGCAGGCCGCCGACATCGCCGCCGAGGAGGGCACGAGCCTGGAGGTGGTCGACCTGCGGAGCATCTCCCCCATCGACTACGGCCCCCTGCTCGATTCGGTGCACCGCACCGGGAGACTCGTCGTCGCGCAGGAGGCGTACGGCAACGTCTCGGTCGGATCCGAGATCGCCGCGACGGTCGCCGAGCGGGCGTTCTACTCGCTCGAGGCCCCGGTGCTGCGGGTCTCGGGGTTCGACACCCCGTTCCCGCCGGCATCGCTCGAGGCGGAGTTCCTGCCGAGCCCCGACCGGGTGCTCGAGGCCGTCGATCGGGCGCTCGCGTTCTGATGACGATGCGGTCCGATGGCGCGCGCGACGGCGCGCACCGCGTATGCGGGTTCGGCGATACACGCGGTGAAAGGGTGAAGGCATGAGCGAGATCCGGTTCCCACTGCCCGACGTCGGCGAGGGCCTGACCGAGGCCGAGATCGTGCAGTGGCGCGTCTCCCCCGGCGACCGCCTCGAACTCGACCAGGTGTTCGTCGAGATCGAGACGGCGAAGTCGCTCGTCGAGCTGCCGAGCGCGTTCGAGGGCGTCGTGTCGGAGCTGCTCGTCGACGAGGGCGTGACGGTCGACGTCGGCACGCCGATCCTCGTGATCCGGACGGAGGCGGGCGCCGAGGCATCCGGCGCGGTCCCTGCCGTCTCGCCGGATGCCGCCGCGGAAGCACCCGCGCAGCCGGCCGCGCAGGCGGGCTCAGAGGCCGACGCCGAGGGCGGCGCGGTGCTCGTGGGCCACGGCAGCCAGGGTCCGGCGCGCAGCCGTCGACGCCGGCACCCCTCGCCCGGTGGCGCGCACGAGACGCTCGCCCGCCCGGCCACGCCCGCGCCGCGGGTCATCCCGCCGTCGCCCGAGACCCAGCCCGTGCCGCCGGCGGCATCCGCCGCGGCATCGGCACCGGCGGCGTCCGCCGGGGTCGCTGCCGCACCGCCCGCGCCCGACGTGCAGGTGTTCGCGAAGCCGCCCATCCGCAAGCTCGCGAAGGACCTCGGCGTCGACCTCTCGCGGGTGACCCCGACCGGGCCGATCGGCGACATCACGCGGGACGACGTGATCCGCGAGGCGAGCCAGGCGAGCGTGTTCCGCAACATCCAGACCCCCGAGCAGCCGGCCGACCGCGAGACCCGCATCCCCGTGAAGGGCGTGCGCAAGGCGATCGCGCAGGCGATGGTGCAGAGTGCATTCTCCGCGCCGCATGTATCCGTCTTCGTCGATGTCGATGCCACCCGAACGATGGAGTACCTCAAGCGGCTGAAGGCCTCACCCGACTACGCGGGCATCCGGATCTCGCCGCTGCTCATCATGGCGAAGGCCATGCTGTGGGCGGTGCGCCGGAACCCGACCGTCAACGCGCAGTGGACCGACGACGAGATCATCGTCAAGCACTACGTGAACCTCGGCATCGCTGCGGCGACGCCGCGCGGGCTCATCGTGCCGAACGTCAAGAACGCGCAGGACATGTCGATGGTCGAGCTCGCGACCGCCCTCGAGCAGCTGACGCTCACGGCGCGCGAGGGCAAGACGCAGCCGGCAGAGATGCAGAACGGCACGATCACGATCACGAACATCGGCGTGTTCGGCATGGACACGGGAACGCCGATCCTCAACCCGGGCGAGGTCGGCATCGTCGCGCTCGGCACGATCAGGCAGAAGCCCTGGGTCGTCGACGGCGAGGTGCGTCCTCGCTTCGTCACGACGATCGGCGGATCGTTCGATCACCGGGTGGTCGACGGCGACGTGGTCTCGCGCTTCGTCGCGGATGTCGCGTCGATCATCGAGGAGCCCGCGCTCCTGCTGGAGTGACGCCGAGCGCGGGCGCACCCGCGGCGACCCGCGGTGCGGCGCCGGCGGTCGTCAGAGCCGTTGCTCGTAGACGATCACGTCGTCGTGCCGTGATGCCTCGGCGAGGCCCGCGGCCTCGAGCGCACGGCGTGCGGGGACGTTCGCGATCTCGGCCTCGGCGCGCGCGATGCGCCCGCCCGCTGCGCGGATGATGTCGACCGCCGCGACCACCGCGTGCACCGAGAGGCCCTGTCCGCGCACCGCGGGGACGAGGCCGAACGCGAACTCGACCGCTCCATCGGCGTCGGCCGGACCGAACAGGTTCACGCCGCCGATCGCGGCGCCGTCCGCGCCGCGGCGCACGAGGTGGGGCCCGAACGGTGCGGGGTCGCCGTCTTCGAGCACGGCGGCGACGTACTGGTCGATGAGCTCGGGCTCGTCGATGAAGGAGTAGCCGCCCTCCCAGCCGTCGGCGGGGTCGAGCTCGCCGGACCGGATGCGCCGCGCGTCGTCGAGGGTGAACGGGTGCAGCGAGAGGGGGGACGTCGTCGTATCCACGTACTTCACCCTCTCACCTCGACCTGGAGATCGCCACCGCGCCCGTGGAAACGATCGGTGACGGCCGGGGTTCGGTGACGGCCAGGGTACTGAGAGCGGTTTCGACAATCATTATCAGTTAGCGTAGACTCCCGACATGCCCAGTTCGACCCGTCGCGCCTCCGCGCGTTCCCGCATCACCGTCTCCGCAGCGATCCTCGGCGCCGCGACGCTCGCGCTCGCCGGGTGCGCCGGTGGAGGGGCATCCGGTGCGGACTCCGGCGACGGACCGAAGATCGTGGCGACCACCACGCAGGTCGGCGACTTCACGCGCGAGGTGCTGGGGGAGGGCGCCGAGTTCGAGCAACTGCTCCAGCCGGGCGCCAGCGCGCACTCGTTCGACCCGTCGGCGGCCCAGCTCAGTGCGCTCGCCGCAGCCGATGCGCTCGTGATCAACGGTGCCGGGCTCGAGGAATGGCTCGACGACGCGATCGAGGCCTCCGGGTTCGACGGACTGCTCATCGATGCGAGCGAGGGCATCCACCTCGAGGGGACGCACGAGCACGAGGGCGAGGAGACCCACGCCGAAGACGAGCACGACCACGCCGAGGGCGAGGAGCACGCCGAGGGCGAGCACGATCACGCCGAGGGCGAGCACGACCACGAGCACGCCGAGGGCAACCCGCACATCTGGACCTCGACGGCGAACGCCGAGGCGATGGTGCACAGCATCGCGCACGGGCTCGCCGAGGTCGAGGGCGTGGACGCCGAGGCCGTCGAAGCGAACGAGGAGGCGTACCTCGCGAAGCTCGGGGCGCTCGACGCGTGGATCACCGAGAACGTGGACCCCGTGCCCGCCGACCAGCGCCTGCTGGTGAGCAACCACGACGCCTTCACCTACTTCGTCGACGAGTACGGCATCACCTTCGTCGGCAGCATCATCCCGAGCTTCGACGACAACGCCGAGCCGAGCGCCGCCGAGATCGACCAGCTCGTCGCGGACATCCGCGAGACCGGCGTGAAGGCCGTGTTCTCGGAGAGCTCGATCTCGCCCAAGGCGGCCGAGACGATCGCGAGCGAGGCGGGTGTCGCGGTCTACTCCGGCGAGGACTCGCTGTACGCCGACTCGCTCGGCGTCGCAGGCAGCGACGGCGCGACCTACCTCGGCAGCCAGGTGCACAACGTGCGGCTGATCCTCGAGTCGTGGGGCGTCGAGGCTTCCGCGCTCCCGGCGGCGCTGGAAGAATAGCCGGATGACCGATCGGCCCGTGCTGCGACTGAGCGGGGCCGCCTACACCCACCCGGGTGGCGCAGGGGTCCACGACCTCGACTTCGACCTCGCACCGGGGGAGGCGCTCGCGCTCATCGGCCCGAACGGGGCCGGCAAGTCGACGCTGCTCAACGGCCTGCTCGGGCTGGTGCCGCTCACCGCCGGTCGGGTCGAATTCGAGGGCGCATCCCTCGCACCGCTCGGCATGATCGGGCTGCTGCCCCAGTCGAGCGACCTCGACCCCGAATTCCCGATCAGCCTCGAGCAGGTCGTCATGCTCGGCCGATACCGGCGGCTCGGCCTCTTCCGCTGGCCCGGGCGGGCCGACCGCGCCGCCGTGCGCGGTGCGCTCGAAGCGGTCGCGCTGGGCGACCTGGCGAAGCGGCGCTTCGGCGATCTCTCGGGCGGGCAGCGCCAGCGCGGCCTGCTCGCGCGGGCCCTGGCATCCGAGCCGCGACTGCTGCTGCTGGACGAGCCGTTCAACGGCCTCGACCAGCAGAACCGCGACGCGCTCATCGACACCCTGCGAGGGCTCAAGCAGGGTGGGGTGGCGGTCATCGTCTCCACGCACGACCTCGATCTCGCCCGACTCGTCTGCGACTCCGTCGTGCTCGTCAACGGCGAGCAGCTCGCCCACGGACCGGTCGACCGAGTGCTCACGCTCGACAACCTGCAGGCCTGCTTCGCGGGCACCGAGATCGAGATCGACGAGCACACCCTCGTGGTGCCGGGCCACGAGGGCCACTGAGGCGCCGCGCGCATGAGCATCTGGGAGTCGCTCTTCGGGGCGTTCGAGCTGCCGTTCATGGCGCGCGCCCTCGGCGTGATGCTCGTGCTCGCGGTCGTGGCCGGGGTGGTCGGCGTGCTCGTCAACCTGCGCAGCCTCGAGTTCATCAGCGACGGGCTCACCCACGCGGTGTTCCCGGGCCTCGCGATCGGCCTCGCGGTCGCGGGCACCCAGGGGCTGCTGCCCGGTGCCGCCGTTGCGGCCCTGGCGGGCGCCGTCATCCTCACCTGGCTGGCGCGGGCCGGCGTGACGTCGGATGCCTCGATCGCGATCGTGCTGACCGCGACGTTCAGCGTCGGGGTCATCGTCGTCTCCCGCAGCGACGACTACGCGGGCCAGCTCGAGGCCCTGCTCTTCGGGCGGGTGCTGACGATCCCGCCGGCCGAGGTCGTGCCGCTCGTCGTGGTCAGCCTCGTCGCGCTCGCCGCCGTCGTGCTCACGCTCAAGCAGCAACTCTTCCGCGCCTTCGACGCGCGCGGCAGCCGGGCCGCCGGCGACCGCGCGTTCGTGCTCGACCTCGTGCTCAACTGCGCGGTGGCGCTCGTGGTGGTCGCCGCGGCGTCGACCGTCGGCACGCTGCTGGTGCTCGCGCTCCTCATCGTGCCCGGCGCCGTGTCGCGCCTCGTCACCGACCGGCTGTGGATGCTGTTCCCCGTCGCCGCAGTGTTCGCTGCCCTCGCCGCGTGGCTCGGCCTCGCCGTGGGTTACGGGGCATCCGTCGGCGGGGGAGTGGACCTGCCGGCCGGCGCGACCATCGTCGCGGTGTTCGTCCTCGGGTACGCGCTCGTGCTGCTCGGGGCGTGGGCGGCCGGGCGGGTCACCGTCGGGAAGGCGCGCTGATGGGGTACTTCGAGCGCGCGCTGCTGGCCGCCGTGATCATCGGCGCCGGCGCCGGATTCGTCGGCGCCCTCGTCGTGCTGCGGAAGCGCACGTTCTTCGCGCAGGCGCTGACGCACGCGACGTACCCCGGCGCGGTCGCCGCAGCCGCGCTCGGGCTCAGCGTGCCGCTCGGCGCCGCGGTCGCCGCGGTCGTCATCGTCGCGATCATGCTGGGGATCGCGCGCATCCGCCGCCAGGGCGCACAGGTCGCGGCGGGCATCGTGCTGACCGGAGGGTTCGCGGCGGGGGCGCTGCTGCAGGCATCCATCCCCGGCCTGCCCGTGAGCCCCGAGTCGCTGCTCGTCGGATCGATCCTCACGGTCACCGACGCCGACATCGCGCTCGCCGCGGCGGTCGCGCTCGCCGCCGTCGTGGTGGTCGTCGCGTTCGGCCCGCGCATCGTGTTCTCGACGGCCGACCCGGCCGGGTTCCGCGCCGCCGGATTCCGGGAGTGGCCGGTCGAGTTGCTCGTGCTCGCGCTGATCGCGGCATCCGTGGTGAGCTCGCTGCCCGCGGTCGGCGCGATCCTCGCGATCGCGCTCATCGCCGCGCCGGCGGCGGCCGCGAAGCTGGTCGTCCGCTCCTACCGCGGCGTGCTGTTCGCGGCGCCGGTCATCGGCGCGGCATCCGGCATCCTCGGCGTGCTCGCGTCGCGCGCGTTCGCCGTCGCCGCCGGACCGAGCATCGCGCTGGCTGCAACCGGATGCTTCGCGATCGCTCTGGGTGTCTCCCAGCTCAGGCGGGTACCGTGGAGGGCGCGACGGATCCCCGTCGAGACCGCAGAGGAAGCACGCATCGCATGAAGCGCAACACGTGGCAGCGCGAGGCCGTCCGGGAGGCCCTGGACGGCACCGAGGGGTTCATCAGCGCGCAGCGGCTGCACTCGGCGCTGCACGCGAGCGGGTCGCCGATCGGCCTGGCGACGGTGTACCGCGCGCTCGGCGACCTCGCCTCCACCGGCGAGGCCGACTCGCTGCAGTCGCCCGACGGCGAGGCGCTGTACCGCGCGTGCTCCACGACCGGCCACCACCACCACCTCATCTGCCGGAACTGCGGCCTGACGGTCGAGATCGAGGCCGACGAGGTCGAGGCCTGGGCGCGCCGGGTCGCCGGCGAGCACGGCTTCACCGCTGCGGCCCACGTGGTCGACGTGTTCGGGCTGTGCGAGAAGTGCACGGCCCTGCAGGCCTGAGCGCGCGCACGGCGACGCGGGAATCCGAGGTTCCCTCACGACGCGTATCCGACTAGGGTCGGCGTCGGGCCGGCTCGGGGGGAGCCGGCAGCGACGAGGGGGTCCATCATGTCCGACGATGCCGCGCTCATTCCGACGTTCAGCCGTCCGGGGGAGTCATCGAGCGCCCGCCACACCACGATTCCCGACGGGCCGATGCTGCCCGAGACGGCGTACCGCATCGTGCACGACGAGTCCATGCTCGACGGCAACGCCCGACTCAACCTGGCGACCTTCGTCGGCACGTGGATGGACGAGTACGCCGACCGGCTGTACCACGACGCGTTCGACAAGAACATGATCGACAAGGACGAGTACCCCGCGACGGCGTCGATCGAGGAGTACTGCTGGCGGATCCTCGCGGACCTCTGGAACGCTCCCGACCGCGACGACGTCATCGGCACGTCCACCATCGGCTCGTCCGAGGCCTGCATGCTCGGCGGCCTCGCGCTCAAGCGCCGATGGCAGCACTCCCGGCGAGCAGCGCGCAAGTCGACCGAGAAGCCGAACCTGGTCATGAGCTCGGCCGTGCAGGTGTGCTGGGAGAAGTTCTGCAACTACTTCGACGTCGAGATGCGCTTCATCCCGACCTCCGACGCGCACCCGCTGATGGACGGCACCGGGCTCGAAGACGTCGTGGACGAGCACACGATCGGGGTCGTCGTGCTGATGGGCGTGACGTACACGGGCGCGTACGAGCCGGTCACGAAGGTCGCGGCGAAGCTCGACGAGATCCAGGCGAAGACCGGGCTCGACATCCCGATCCACGTGGACGGGGCATCCGGTGCCATGATCGCGCCGTTCCTCCAGCCGGAGCTGGTGTGGGACTTCCGCGTCGACCGGGTGCAGTCGATCAACACGTCAGGTCACAAGTACGGCCTCGTCTATCCGGGTGTCGGCTGGGTCGTGTGGCGTGATGTCGCCGCCCTCCCCGACGACCTCGTGTTCCGGGTGAGCTACCTCGGCGGCTCGATGCCGACGTTCGCGATCAACTTCTCGCGCCCGGGCGCGCAGGTGCTGCTGCAGTACTACCGGTTCCTCCGGCTCGGACGGGCCGGGTACACCACGATCCAGCAGACCTCGCAGGACGTCGCCCGCTACCTGTCGCACGCGATCGGCGAGATCGACGCGTACGAGCTCCTCACCGACGGCAGCGACATCCCGGTCTTCGCCTGGCGGCTGACGCCCGGCCACACCGACAAGTGGACGCTCTACCACCTCTCGGAACGGCTCCGGATCAAGGGATGGCTCGTCCCCGCGTATCCGCTGTCGGGCGACCAGTCCGACCAGACCGTGATGCGGATCGTGTGCCGCAACGGGCTCAGCCGAGACCTCGCTGAGGACCTGCTGCGCGACGTGAAGGAGGAGACGGACTTCCTCGACTCGCTCGACGCCCCGATGCCGCATCCGGGGCTCGGGCCGACGTTCCACCACTGAGATGACGACGCCGACCGACCCGGCGGATGCCGCAGCGTCGGCGGATGCCGCAACGAACGGCGCAGCCGCTTCGCCGACGGCCAGGCGGCTGCGCCGGGAGGCGTGGGGCTTCATCATCGGGTCGGCCTGCTTCTTCGTCGGAGCGCTGCCCTGGTACGCGAGCGCGGTCGGCGCCGTCGCGACGAATGCGACGTTCTTCGTCGGGTCGGTCTGCTTCACCGCCGCCGCGTTCATCCAGCTCGCGCTCAGCGGCCGGAAGGTGCCCGATTCGCGGATGGGAGCGGCCGACCGGGCCGACTGGTGGGCGGCGGCGATCCAGTTCGTCGGGACGCTGCTGTTCAACGTGTCGACCGCGGCCGCGCTCGCCGCGGCGATCGCGCGGCCCGACGACGTCGGCGTCGGATGGCGCCCGGATGCCTGGGGTTCGGTCGCGTTCCTCGTGTCGAGCGGGCTCGCGGTCGCGGCAGCGCGCGATCGAGGGCGGCTGTGGGATCGCGACGCGCGGACCTGGCACGGGACGGGGCTCAACCTGCTGGGCTCGATCGCGTTCGGCGTCTCGGCGATCGGGGCGTACGTGATCCCGGAGACCGGTGAACTCCGCGACGAACTCGCAGCCAACGCCGGCACCGCGATCGGCGCGCTGTGCTTCCTCGTCGCCGCGTTGCTCTCGCGGAGGACGGTGACGCAGAATCCCTGATCAAACGGATTTCTGCACGCTCGGTTTGGGATCGGCCCGAACCTGTGGATAGCGTGGAAGACGGTCCTGCACGACCTGAAAACCCCGTCCGCGTCCTCCCGTCAGCCGACCCGTCGGCCGCCGCGAGGACGTACGGTCCCGGTGTGGTGCGCCGTCCCCATGGCGGTGCGCGCTGGAACCCGGGTTCGCCCGTTCGGCCCCCCGAACGCGCTTGAGCCCCGGTTCCCGGATCACCGGCACCCGGCACAACCCGAGCACGTCCCGGCGACTGCCCCTGCACCCCGCAGCGCCACCGGACGCGCTCGACGGAGCAGCCCGCAATGCCACAGCCCGGCACCCCCGCCCGAACCCCCGAACCCGCCGCAGCCGCTGAGACCATCGCGGCGACCCACGCCCAGCCGCCCATCCCGGAGCGGTACCGCCCGCCCGCCATCGAGGTGTCGGGCCTCACCCGGTTCTTCGGCCGCCGCCCGGCGGAAGCCCTCGAGCGGCTCCGCGCCGGGGCATCCCGCCAGGACGTCGCCGCCCTCGGCACCGCCGCCGTCGTCGACGCGACCTTCGACGTGCGCCAGGGAGAGATCTTCGTCGTCATGGGGCTCTCGGGCTCCGGCAAGTCGACCCTGATCCGCATGCTCAACGGCCTGCTCGAACCCACCGCCGGTTCCGTCCGGGTCATGGGCGAGCCGATCACGGATGTCCCCGCCAAGCGCCTGCGCCGCACCCGGCGCGACCACGTGTCGATGGTCTTCCAGCACTTCGCCCTGCTGCCCCATCGCACGGTGCTCGACAACGCCGCCTACGCCCTCGAGATCCAGGGCGTTCCCGCCGCCGAGCGCCGGGCGCGCGCCGAACGGGTGCTCGACCGGGTCGGTCTCGCGGGGTGGGGCCGCAAGCTGCCCGCCGAGCTGTCGGGCGGCATGCAGCAGCGCGTCGGGCTCGCCCGCGCCCTCGCGGCCGACACCGACATCCTGCTCATGGACGAGGCGTTCTCGGCGCTCGATCCGCTGATCCGTCGCGAGATGCAGGAGCAGCTCGTCGAACTCCAGCAGGAGCTCGGCAAGACCATCGTCTTCATCACCCACGACCTGAACGAGGCGATGTTCCTCGGCGACCGGATCGCGGTCATGCGCGACGGCCGCATCGTGCAGCTCGGCACGGCGGAGGAGATCCTCACCGACCCCGCCGACGACTACGTCGCCCAGTTCGTGGCCGACGTCGACCGCGCCCGCGTGCTCACCGCCGGCAACGTGATGGAGGCGCCGCGGGCGCTCGTCTCGCTCTCGTCGGGACCGCGCGCCGCACTGCGCACGATGCGCGACCTGCAGACCTCGACGGTGTTCGTCGTGACGTCGGGCCGCAGACTCGTGGGCGTCGCCCACGACCGAGACGTGCTGCGCCTCGTGCGGCGCGGCGAACGGTCGCTCGAACCCGCGATCCGGCACGACCACGAGACCGTCGCACCCGACCAGCACCTCAGCGACCTCTTCGAGAGCGCCGCGCAGAGCGCGATGCCGCTCGCCGTCGTCGACGACCAGGGCCGGCTCGTCGGGGCGGTTCCCAGAGTCACGCTGCTCGCGGCGCTCGGCAACGTGTCGACCTCGACGATGGAACTCCCCGTCGTCGAGCCGCCCGTGACCGTGCCGGTCGAGGTCATCACCGCGACCCTGCGCGAGACGGTCGAACCCGAGGCATCCGTGCCTGGCGCACCGGAACCCGGGGTGTCCGTTGCCGGGGCGCCCGATCACGAGGCATCCGAGACTGATGAGCCTGCGCCCGCGGTCGAAGCGGCCGCCGCCGTCGCGGGAGGTGCCCGATGAACGAGTTGCGCCTCCCCCTCGGCGACTGGGCCGAGACCACCGTCGACGTCGTCACCGACCTGCTCGGCGGGTTCTTCGACGTCCTCCGCACGATCTTCCTCGCCGCCTACGACGCCGTCGACTGGATCCTCTCGACCCCGCCGTCCTGGGTCGTCATCGTCGCGATCGCCGCGCTCGCCTGGTGGCTGCGCGGCTGGAAGCTCGCGCTCGGATCCGCGATCGGCCTCGCCGTCATCGTCGGCATCGACCAGTGGGAGAACGCGATGGACACGCTCGCCCTCGTGCTCGTCGCGAGCGCGATCGCCGTGGTCGTTGCCGTGCCGCTCGGCATCCTCGCCGCCCGCAGCGACCTCGCGTCGCGCATCATCCGGCCGATCCTGGACTTCATGCAGACGATGCCGGCGTTCGTATACCTGATCCCGGCGCTCATCCTCTTCCGCGTCGGCGTGGTCCCCGGCATCGTCGCGACCATCGTGTTCGCGATGGCGCCCGGCGTGCGCCTCACCGAACTCGGCATCCGCGGCGTCGACCGCGAGGTCGTCGAGGCGGGGCACGCGTTCGGATCGTCGCCGTGGCGCATCCTCCGCCAGATCCAGCTGCCGCTCGCGATGCCGTCGATCATGGCCGGCGTCAACCAGGTCATCATGCTGTCGCTGTCGATGGTCGTCATCGCGGGCATGGTCGGCGCCGGCGGCCTCGGCGGCGACGTCGTCGCCAGCCTCAACCGCATCGACATCGCACTCGGCTTCGAGGCGGGCCTCTCGGTCGTGATCCTCGCGGTCATCCTCGACCGCATCACGGGCGCGTTCGCCGGCGGCCTGCGCCGCCGCCCGAAGCGCGAGTCCCGCGAGCAGACGACGGACACGTCGGCGGATGCCCCCGCCCGCGCCACGGCGAACGTCTGACCTGCCCCCGAACCCGGGCGCGGAGCATCCGTCGCCCGTTCCCGCGCGTCCGCGCGGGACATCCCCAGCACCCGCGACCACAGCCCGCGGGAGGAAAGGAACCCACCATGCACCATCGCACCAAGGCCGGACTCGTCGCGCTCGGAGCGGCATCCGCACTCGTCCTGAGCGGCTGCGCGACCGGCGCTGCCGAAGCCGACACCCTCGACAACGGCGACCGCAAGGACCTCACCATAGCCGTGTTCAACGGATGGGACGAGGGCATCGCCGCATCCGAGCTGTGGAAGGCCGTGCTCGAGGAGCAGGGCTACGACGTCGAACTCGAGTACGCCGACGTCGCACCCGTCTACCAGGGCCTCAGCGACGACGACTACGACGTCGTGCTCGACACCTGGCTGCCCATCACGCACGCCGACTACATCGAGCAGTACGGCGACGAGCTCGTCGACCTCGGCGCCTGGAACGACGAGGCGCAGCTCACCATCGCGGTGAACGAGGACGCCCCCGTCGACACGCTCGACGAGCTCGCCGCGAACGCCGACCTCTTCGACGACCGACTGATCGGCATCGAGCCGGGCGCGGGTCTCACGCGCGTCACGCAGGACGAGGTGATCCCCACCTACGGCCTCGAGGACTTCGAGTACACGACGTCGTCGACCCCGGCGATGCTCGCCGAACTGAAGGCCGCGACCGACGCGGGCGAGAACATCGCCGTCACCCTCTGGCGCCCGCACTGGGCGTACGACGCCTTCCCCGTGAAGGACCTCGCCGACCCCGAGGGCGCGCTCGGCGAAGCCGAGGGCATCCACTCGTTCGGCGGCAAGAGCTTCGAGGACAACTTCCCCACCCTCAGCGGCTGGCTGAAGGACTTCGAGATGGACAGCGACCTGCTCTACTCGCTCGAGAACGAACTGTTCAACGCCGAGGACACCGACGACTACGGCCCCATCGTCGAGAAGTGGATCGCGGCGAACCAGGAGTGGGTCGGCTCGCTCACCTCCTGAACGCGGAGCGAATTCGGGCGCGACCGGCCCGTCTGATAGACTCGACGTTTGGCTGGGCACTTCCACTGCCCGGTTCGTAGACGAATCCCCGGTATCTAGCCGCGAAAGCGGGGGGATCCGCCTGCAGACAAGAGACCTTGGGAGGGGCGTCCGCCCCTCGGTACTGGAGGAAAGAACAATGGCAGCAGTGTGCCAGGTGACCGGAGCCGTTCCCGGCTTCGGACACAACATCTCGCACTCGCACCGCCGGACGAAGCGCCGCTTCGACCCGAACGTGCAGAAGAAGACGTACTACGTCCCGTCGCTTCGTCGTAACGTCACCCTGAACGTGTCCGCCAAGGGCATCAAGGTGATCGACGCGCGCGGCATCGAGTCCGTCGTCAAGGACATCCTGGCTCGGGGGGTCAAGCTCTAATGGCCAAGCAGCAGGACATCCGTCCGATCATCAAGCTCCGTTCGACGGCAGGCACCGGGTACACCTACGTGACCCGCAAGAACCGTCGCAACAACCCCGACCGTCTCGTGCTCAAGAAGTACGACCCCGTGGTGCGCAAGCACGTCGACTTCCGAGAGGAGCGTTAAGACATGGCGAAGAAGTCCAAGATCGCGCGCAACGAGCAGCGCAAGGTGGTCGTCGACCGCTACGCCGCGAAGCGCCTCGAGCTGAAGAAGGCCCTCGTGGACCCGAACGGCACCGACGAGTCGCGTGAGGCCGCTCGCGTGGGCCTGCAGAAGCTGCCCCGCAACGCCTCGCCGATCCGCGTGCGTTCGCGCGACGCCATCGACGGCCGCCCCCGTGGCGTGCTCACCAAGTTCGGTGTCTCGCGTGTCCGCTTCCGCGACATGGCGCACCGTGGTGAGCTGCCCGGCATCACCAAGTCGAGCTGGTAAGCACGAACTCCTGAAGAGGGGCGTCCCGGGTTTCCGGGGCGCCCCTCTTCTGCTTCCCCGCCGTCGACTCGCTCGCATCCACCGAATCCCCCGATCACGTGCGGGTTCTGCCTGCGCGTGCGAGTTTCGCCCGTACGTGCGTCGAAGAGGCCGCACCGTTGGATGGAACTCGCACGCGGGGGCATCCGAGGAATGGCGGGTCGATGGAGGCTCGACGGGCCGTTCGAGCCCGACACGCCGGTGCGAAGGTGCCCGAATGGGCGGGAAATCCGCGTGATTCCGCGGATCTCTGTTACATTCGAGGCGGCCTGATCGGCCGCGGGGGCGGTTGAACGATCGTTCCCGAGTTCTTCAACAAAGTGCTGTGTGATGCAGCGAACGTCCGAGGAGGACATTCAATGGCTGACAAGTCGCTGAACAAGACCGAGCTCGTCGCGAAGATCGCCGCGTCGACCGGGCAGAGCCAGGCCACCGTCGACTCCGTGCTGGGCGCTCTCTTCGAGTCGCTCGCCGAGGCGGTCGGCTCGGACACCAAGGTCTCGATCCCGGGTTGGCTCGCCGTCGAGCGCACCAAGCGCGCTGCGCGCACGGGTCGCAACCCGCAGACCGGTGCGACCATCGAGATCCCCGCCGGGTACTCGGTCAAAGTCTCGGCCGGATCGAAGCTCAAGGCTGCCGCGAAGTAGTCCGAGCGCACGAGTCCGAGAGGGCGGGCGGCTTCGGCCGCCCGCCCTCTCGCGTCCGCGCGGCTTCGGCCGCCCGCCCTCTCGCGTCCGCGCGGGCTCCCAGCCGGCTCGCCTAGGCTTGTGCGGTGCCCCGCTCCGTCCGCGTCCTCGGCCCCGCCGTGCTCATCGCCGTCGCCGTCGTCGCGACGCTTGCGGGCCTGGCGGTCGGCGGGGGAGCGGCGCCGTTGCAGCTGCAGGATCCCGGGCCGGTCGTGCGGTACGGACTGCCGGTCGCCAAGCTCCTCGTGAACCTCGGCGCCGCCGGCATGATCGGCGCACTCGTGCTCGCCATCTGGGCGCTCTCGCCGAAGCAGCGCGAGTTCGACGGTGCACTCGACGTGGCCGCGGCATCCGCTGCCGTGATGACGGTCGCGAGTGCCGCGACGGCGCTGTTCACGTTCCTGAGCGTCACGGGCGAGTCCGTCGAGTTCACCGAGGTCTTCGGGCAGAAGCTCGGCCAGTTCCTCACGAGCATCGAGCTCGGACAGGCGTGGCTGACGACCACGCTCGTGGCCGCCGTGGTCACGGTGCTGTGCTTCGCGGTCCGCAACCACACGGCGCTCGTGTTCGTCGCGGTGCTCGCAGCGGTGAGCCTCGTGCCGCTGGCGCAACAGGGCCACGCCGCGGGGGCCGCCGGACACGGCATCGCGGTGACGGCGCTCGGCCTGCACCTCGTGTTCGCCGCGGCCTGGCTCGGCGGCCTCGTCACCATCGTGCTGCTGCAGTCGAAGCTCGTCGATCGCCTGCCGGTCGTGCTCGCGCGGTACTCGACGGTCGCGCTCGTCTCGTTCATCGTCGTCGCGATCTCGGGGTACACGAGCGCGGCGCTGCGGATCGGCGACTGGCCGCAGCTCACGACCCCGTACGGCGCGCTCGTGATCGCGAAGGTCGCGGCGCTCGTGGTGCTCGGACTGTTCGGCGCGCTCCAGCGGCGCTGGCTCATCGGGAGGATCACTCGGGCCGAGGCATCCGGCGATCGCGACCGCATCCGCGGGCCGTTCTGGCTGCTGGTCGTCATCGAACTCGGCTTCATGGGCGTCGCGTCGGGAGTCGCTGCCGCGCTCGCGCGGACGGCGACGCCGGTCTCGGAGGATGCCGCGGGCAGCCTCGCCCGCACCCCCGCGGAGATCCTCACCGGCGAGCCGCTGCCGCCCGTCCCCGACTTCTGGCGGTACTTCACGGAGTGGCGGCCCGACCTGATCTGGCTGCTCGCCGCCGGGTTCGGCATCTTCTTCTACGTCGCAGGTGTCCTGCGGCTCCGCCGCCGCGGCGATGCGTGGCCCGTGTACCGCACCGTCCTCTGGGTCGCCGGCATGCTGCTGCTGGCGTGGGTGACGTCGGGCGGCATCGCGCAGTACGAGCAGTACCTCTTCTCGGCGCACATGCTCGGGCACATGCTGCTGACCATGGGCATCCCGGTGCTCCTCGTACCGGGTGCCCCGGTGACCCTCGCGGCGCGCGCCATCCGGCCCCGTGCCGACGGCAGCCGCGGCGGGCGCGAGTGGATCCTCCTCGCCGTGCACTCGAAGTTCGCGTCGATCATCGCGAACCCGATCGTCGCGGCCGTGCTGTTCGCAGGATCCCTCTGGGTGTTCTACTACTCGCCGCTGTACCGCTGGACGATGATCGACCACCTCGGGCACGAGTGGATGATCGCCCACTTCCTGATCACCGGATACCTCTTCGTGCAGTCGCTCATCGGCATCGACCCGGTGCCGTACCGGCTGCCGTACGCGTTCCGGCTCGTGCTGCTGCTCGCGACGATGGCGTTCCACGCGTTCTTCGGCCTGTCGATCATGCTGAGCCAGGGGCTCATGCTCGCAGACTGGTACGGCGCGATGGGGTGGGGCACCGACGCGCTGGTCGACCAGCAGGTCGGGGGCGGCATCGCCTGGTCGATCGGCGAGATCCCGACGGTGTCGCTCGCGATCGCGGTCGCGATCCAGTGGTCGCGCGCCGACGAGAAGGAGTCGAGGCGCCGCGACCGCCACGCCGACCGCACGGGCGACGCCGAACTCGAGGAGTACAACGCCAGGCTGCAGGCGATCGCCGACCGTGATCGGGCGCGCGCCGGCGAGTAGCGCCGAAAAGGCGTCTCGAGGCCGAGCGACTCGATCTCGATACGGTCGCTGCGCTCCCTACTCGATCACCGGTGGGGGTGCCGCTACTTCAGCTGCACGGCGATCGAGCCGTCGGCCCTGATCCGGGCGTCGAGCGCGATCGTGAACGTGCGGTCCTCCTCGAAGGTGAACTCGTCGCCGTCGAAGAGCGACTGGAGGTCGACGGTGATGTGGGCGACGCCCGCAGTGGCAGGCATCTCGAAGGCCGATTCGCCGGGGACGAGCGTGACGACGGGGAACGCCGAGATCGACCATGCCGGGTCGCCGATGACCCGGTCGGAGATGTCGATGCCGAAGGGGCAGTCCGTCGGGTAGAGCGTCACCTGGTCGGCGCAATTCTGCAGGAACTGGTCGACCTGCGTCTGCACCCGTTCGGCGAACACCGGCGTCGCCTGCGCGTCGACGGTGACGGCGGTACGCGTCGACGGTTCGACGGCGAGCTCGACCTCCTGCGCGGTCAGCAGTTCGTCGTCGTAGTCGAACGAGTAGACCGCCGGGGCGATCACGAGGTACGGCGTCGTCTGCACGAACGCGGCCAACTCGTCGCCCGTCTTGAGGGCGCGGGTGTCGAGGGTGAGCGATCCGACGGTGAAGAACGGATGGTGCGCGGCGGTCACGTCCACGATCGCGAGCGGGCTGGTCTCGAACTCCCAGCGGTTGAGCACGCCGTACAGCGGGTCGATCGGGCGGACGTCGAACGTCGTCGTGATGATCGCGGCCTGCAGGCGGTAGGTGGCGGTGACGGTTCGCGTGCCGTCGTCGTTTGCGACCTCCTCGACGATGTGGATGTCCTCCGGGCCGCTCTCCACGACGCCCGATCGCTGCATGGCCGTCGAGATGTCGGCGGGGAGGCCCGCCGCGGCCAGCTCCTCGGCGTCGAGCGCGACGCCCGGCGTCGTGGCCGCACGGGTGATGTCGTCCTCCGCGATCGCCTCGAGATAGCGCTCGACGAAGCTGGACGCGCCGTAGACCGTCTGGTTGAGCGAGCCGAGCGCGGCGAAGAACGCCCCGACGAGCATGGCTGCGAGGCCGGTCCAGCCGAGCACGGCGAGCCACGACACGCGCCCGCTGCGATCCGTCCGGCTCCCCACCCGCCCAAGTCTATGTCGGAGGGCCTGAGCCGATTCCGAGCCTTGTGAGCTCCTGTCCACAGGCGTCGCGACGGTGTCCACGGCCGGTCGGATGCTCCGCCGCGCGCCAGGAACGCGGGGTTACAGTTGACCGTGCCCGACGTGACCCTGACCCCGGAGCAGGCGGCGGTGTTCGACGCGATCGAGCACACGCGCGAGCACGTGTTCGTCACGGGTCGTGCCGGAACGGGCAAGTCGACGCTGCTCACGCACCTGAACTGGCACACGCAGAAGCAGATCGTCATCTGCGCACCGACCGGCGTGGCCGCGCTGAACGTCGGCGGACAGACGATCCACTCGCTGTTCCGCCTGCCGATCGGGCTCATCGCCGACCACGACATCGAGCAGAACGACGCGGTCCGCAAGATCCTGAACGCCATGGACACGCTCGTCGTCGACGAGGTGTCGATGGTCAACGCCGACCTGATGGACGCCATGGACCGGTCGCTCCGGCAGGCGCGCCAGCGGCCGACCGAACCGTTCGGCGGTGCGCAGGTCGTGCTCTTCGGCGATCCGTACCAGCTCGCACCGGTGCCCGGGGACGGCGACGAGCGGCGGTACTTCCAGGACACGTACCGCTCGCTCTGGTTCTTCGACGCGAAGGTGTGGGACGAGGCATCCCTGCGCATCTACGAACTCGGCGAGGTGCACCGGCAGCACGACGACGCGTTCAAGCACATGCTGAACGCGGTCCGCCACGGCATGGTGACCGCCGAGATCGCGGGCGTGCTCAACACGACGGGCGCTCGGCGGCCGCTTCCCGAGCACGGCGCGATCACCCTCGCGACGCGCAACGACGCGGTCAACCGCATCAATCGCACCCAGCTGCACCGGTTGCCGGGGCAGTCGCAGGCGAACGAGGCGGATGTGAACGGCGATTTCGGCGGCCGCGCGTTCCCCGCCGAGGAGCGGCTCGAGCTGAAGGTCGGCGCGCAGGTGATGTTCCTCCGCAACGACACGATGGTGCGCGGCGACGGGCCGAGGTGGGTGAACGGCACGATCGGCACGGTGACGTCGCTGGCGCGCGAGGTGCGGGTCGCCGTCGACGGCGAGGAGCACGAGGTCGAACCGGCGACCTGGGAGAAATACCGCTACTCGTGGGACGCGGGGCGCAAGCGCCTCGAGAAGGAGATCGTCGCCGAGTTCACGCAGTTCCCGCTGCGGCTCGCGTGGGCGGTCACGATCCACAAGTCGCAGGGCGCCAGCTACGACACGGCGATCGTCGACCTGGGCGCCCGCGTCTTCAGCCCGGGGCAGACCTACGTGGCGCTCAGCCGGCTGACGAGCCTCGAGGGGCTGTACCTGTCGCGACCGTTGCGGCCGAACGACATCATCGTCGATCCGAACGTCGAGCGGTTCATGTCGGGCGCGCTGCGCGAGATCGGCCGCGTGCCGGGCGGCTGAGCACCGTCCGGCCCGGACTGCCGGATCTCCTCCTCGAGGGTGACGGGGGAGGTCATCCGCGCGGGTTAGAATCGGCGAAAACCGGCAAGGGGGGCTTGCGTGGGCCGATCGGGGGATCGACGCCGCAGGGGGATCGCGGCGATCGCGGCGATGGTCGCTGCCGTCTTCGCGCTGTCCGGATGCACCGGCGGATCGGTCGATCCGGCGGCACGCTACGACGGCGTCGACGCCGAGGTGACCGGCGATCCGGCGGCGGCGCTCCAGCAGGTGCTCGTCGACGCCGTGGCCTTGAGCGGGTCGAGCGGCGGAGTGGCATCCGTCTCCGCGCCGTGGGCCGGCGACTGGTCGGGCGCGGTCGGCGTCGTCGGCTTCGACGAGGGCGCCGCGACGACGACCCCGGACAGCAGGTTCCGGATGGCGGGCGTGTCGTCGATGGTGACCTGCCTGCTGCTGATGCGCCTCGTGGATGCCGGCACCGTGGCACTCGACGACCAGGTCGGACAGTACGTGGACGACATGCCCGGTCTCGACGGGATCACGCTCGAGCAGCTCTGCAGCCACGAGTCCGGACTCGCCGACTACCGCCCGTCGCTGTACGCCCACTTCATCCACAACCCCGAGCGGGTGTGGTCGCGGATCGAGTTGATCTCGGCCGGGGTCGCACGCGACCGGGTGGGCGCGCCCGGCCAGCTGTACTCGTACTCCGACACGGGCCTGCTGCTGCTCGCGGTCGCGCTCGAGCGCGCGTCGCACCGGGACTGGAACGACCTGGTCCGCCAGTACGTGCTCGAGCCGCTCGACCTCGAGGACACGGAGCTGCCCGCGGCCGACACCGTCGCGCCGGACGGGGTGATCGGCGCGTACGTGTCGCCGCCCGGCGCCGACGGCGCTCCCGACTGCGCGGCGCGCGTCGACGACTCGCGGCAGTCGAGTTCGATGGGCGGGGAGGCATCCGGTCTCGTGTCGTCGCTCGACGACGCCGTCGTGCTCGCCCAGGCGAACGCGGGCGGCGCGCTCGTCGGCGAGCATTCGTACCGCGAGCAGTGGGCCACGGAGCTGGTTCCCGGCGCGGCGCCGTGGGTCTCGCAGGGTATCGGCGGCACGCAGTACGGGCCGCTGCGCGGCACCGCGAGCGCGACCGTCGGCGTCTTGACCGCGGCCTTCTCGGACCCCGAGACGGGCCTCACCGTCGTCATCTCGGTGAACAACTCCAGTTCGGGGCAGGACTTCATCCGCGAGGCGTCGTTCGCGTTGGCGTCCATCGCGTCGAAGCTGCCCGCCGCGGAAGGGCAGGCCCAGCCGCTGATCGAGCTGCCGTGGTCGGTCGAACAGGCCAGGGAGAAGATGACCCAGAGCGCGAGGTGCTCCACGCCCGCGGCGTAGCGGGCGCCGAGGTCGCGCCGACCGGAGGAGGTTCGAGATGTGCCGGTGGCTGGCGTATTCGGGGGCGGCGATCCGCCCCGCGCTGTTGATCCTCGACACCAGGCATTCGCTCGTCGCGCAGTCGTTGAACTCGCCGCTCGGTGCCGAGCCGGTCAACGGCGACGGGTTCGGCGTCGGCTGGTATCCGATGACGGATGCCGCGCCGCCGGGGTCGGCGGTGGAGCCGGCGCTGTTCCACAGCATCGAGCCGGCGTGGCACGACGAGAACCTGCGCGAGCTGACGCGGGCGATCGAGTCGCCGTTGTTCTTCGCGCACGTGCGGGCGGCGGCGGGCCCGCCGATCCAGCAGACCAACTGCCATCCGTTCCGTCACGGGAAGTGGCTGTTCATGCACAACGGCGCGCTCGCGCATCTCTCGCGCATGCGGCGTGACCTGATGCTCGCGCTCGATCCCGAGCTGTTCCCGCTCGTGCACGGCACGACCGACTCGGAGCTCGTGTTCTACCTGGCGATCACGTACGGGCTGCAGGACGACCCGGTCGCCGGGCTCGGTCGGGCGGTCCGCCGGATCGAGGAGATCGCGGACGCCCACGGCATCCGCGACGCGGTGCAGGGCACGTTCGCCGTCTCCGATGGGCAGACCATGTGGGCGTTCCGCTACTCGACGATGCACCGCACCCGGACGCTCTTCGCCTCGGCCGACATGGCGACGCTCCAGGCGATGTATCCCGACATGGAGCGGTTGCGCGTGTTCGACGCGGGCGCGCGCGTCGTCGTGTCGGAGCCGTTGACCGACCTGCCTGGCGCGTTCGTCGAGATCGAGGAATCCACGGTGGTGACGCTCGACGCGGACGGGATGCGCGAGGCGCCGTTCCTCCGGGACGCGGCGTAGCTCGGTTGCCGGTTCGGCAATCCGGGTTGCGTCCCGGGTGATGCCGGGGGTGGAGTGGTCGGATGCCGCACACCGACGCCGTTCACGATCACCCCGGCAACGATCACCCTGCTCACGACCAATCGGTCGCCGAGTTCTGGGAGGCGCGCTACGCCGACGAGGAGCGCGTCTGGACCGGCCGGGTGAACGCGGTCCTCGCCGAGGTCGCCGCGGCGATGCCGCCCGGCCGTGCGCTGGATCTCGGCTGCGGCGAGGGCGGCGACGTCGTCTGGCTCGCGTCGAACGGCTGGGAGGTGACGGGCGTCGACCTGTCGCCGACCGCGATCGCACGGGCCCGGGATGCCGCAGACGCGGCGGGCATCCCCCGTGAGCGCGTGACGCTCGAGGCGGCCGACCTCGCCGATTGGACGACCGACGCCCGGTTCGACCTCGTGACCGCGTCGTTCCTGCAGTCCTGGCCTGCGGAGATTCCCCGGGACGAGATCCTGAGACGCGGGGCCGGCTTCGTCGCCCCCGGCGGGAGCATCCTGATCACGGCCCACGCCGAACCCCCCGCCGGATCGGCGGCCGCCGAGCATGGGCGATCGCACGAGGGGCACCAGTTTCCGACGCCCTCAGAGGACCTCGCCGCGCTGGCGCTCGACCCCGCCGCCTGGGAGGTCGTCGTGGCCGAGGTCCGCGAGCGCGAGGGGGCGCGACCCGACGGTGAGGCGATCACCTTCGTCGACGGAATCGTGCTGGCGCGTCGGCGCTGACCGACGATCGTACGCGGCGCGCGCCGGTCGTCCGGTCCGCGGCGGGCGTGACGGCGGTGCGCGGTAGCGTGGGGCATCCGATCGATCTCGAGGAGTCGACATGGCCGAGACGCAGCCCGCGATGTCCCCGTCGGACCTGCCCGCCGAGGTCGTGCTCGACCGTGCCACGGGCCCGCGTCGTGCCGAGGCCGATGAACTCCTGCGCCTCTTCGCCGACGTCAGCGGCGAGGAACCGGTCGTCTGGGCCGGCCGCATCGTCGGGTTCGGCGAGTACGAGTATCGCTACGAGAGCGGGCACGGCGGGCGCTCGCCGCTGCTCGCCTTCGCGCCCGGGCCACGGCAGCACACGGTCTACCTGCCGATGGAGTTCGCAAACCGTCGGCAAGAGCTGTTCGAGCACCTCGGCCCGCACCGGTCGAGCAAGGTCTGCCTCTACCTGACCCGGCTCACCGGGGTCGACCGGGACGCGCTGCGAGTGATCCTCGAGGAATCGCTCGCTGAGACACGCGCGGAGGCGGAGCAGATGGGCAAGGGCTGACGCGCACGCCTCGGGACGAGGCGGCGAAGCGTCGGACGGAGCCGATGACGGGAATCGAACCCGCGCTGTCTGCTTGGGAAGCAGAAGTTCTACCATTGAACTACATCGGCGAGCGGCATCCGTGGGATGCAGCGTTGACCATGCTAGCAACGGATGCCGGATCCGCCGCATCGCCGGCACGTCTCGACGGAGACGGCCCTCGGCCGTCGCGATGCCGCCGCCGGCATGCGACCTGCGGCAGGCTGGCCCCATGCGGGTGAGCAGGGGAATCTTCACGGGCGCCGCGTCGGCCGGGGTGGCGATCGCGCTCGTCGGCCTGGGCGGATGCGCCGCGATCGCGGGTGCCGGAGGCGACGGCCGGCTCGACCGCGGACTCCAGGCGGACGCGGCGCAGGTCGCACGCGACATCTCGGGCATCGCCCAGGAGGTCGGCCTGCACGATCCGGTCGACGCGATCCAGGAGTACGCGCGCCGGGCGGTGCCGCTCCTCGCCGACACCGGGGTGAGCGCCGAGCCCGACGGGATGCTCGATCCCGGCTCGCCCGACTACGCCACGGCGCTGCGGCTCGTGGGCGTCGAGGCATCCGACGCGGAGCAGTGGGACGAACCGGTCGGCGCCCTCGTGCTCGCGAGCACGACGCACCGCTTCGCCGACGGTGACGAACGCACGGCCGAGCGGTGCCTGCGCATCGATCTCACCAGGTGGGGTCCGACCGCGGGGTGGGACGACGATGCGGGCATCGCGCGCCCGGTCGACTGCCCCGAGCCGCTCGAGACGGTGACGCCGGCACCCGACACCCGGCCGATCATCGTCGTGCCGGCGAACGCCGAGGCCGTCGCGACCGAGGTGCTCGCGGGCGCCGAAGCCGATGCACCTGCGCCGGCGCTCGCCGCGGAGATCACGTCGCGACTCGACCAGCCGACGGGCGAGCGCGAGGTCACCGCCGAGGTCCTCGTCGAACGCGACGGCGACCGGATCGGCCTGGCGATGGGAACGCCCGACGACTGCCTCCTGCTCCGCGCGCACGACGGCACGGTCGAACGCCTGCACGTGTCGAGCGTGCAACTGGAGCCCGGAGAACTCGGATGCCAGGCGTCCACGGCGCTCGCCTCGGACGAGGCGCTCCGGCCGCCGCACTGAGGTCTCGATACGCTTCGCGACTCGACCGCCGGGCGGGGGCTTCGCGACTCGACCGCCGGGCGGGGGCTTCGCTGATCGACCGCCGGGCGGGGGCTTCGCTCCTCGACCGCCGGGCGGACCGCCCGTCGGTAGGCTGGCTCCCGTGCTGCTCTCCGATCGCGATATCAGGGCCGAACTCGAACTCGGACGCATCCGTCTGGAGCCGTCCGATCCGTCGATGCTGCAGCCGAGCAGCATCGACGTGCGGCTCGACCGGTACTTCCGGCTGTTCGACAACCACAAGTATCCGTTCATCGACCCGGCAGAGGACCAGCCCGAGCTCACGCACCTCATCGAGGTGAAGCCCGAGGAGGCGTTCATCCTGCACCCGGGCGAGTTCGTGCTCGCGTCGACGTATGAGGCCGTGACGCTGCCCGACGACGTCGCGGCGCGACTCGAGGGCAAGAGCTCGCTGGGCCGCCTCGGGCTGCTCACCCACTCGACCGCCGGCTTCATCGACCCCGGATTCACGGGGCACGTCACCCTCGAGTTGTCGAACGTCGCGACGCTGCCGATCAAGCTGTGGCCGGGCATGAAGATCGGCCAGATGTGCTTCTTCCGGCTGTCATCGCCGAGCGAGAAGCCGTACGGTTCGGCCGAGTACAGCTCCCGTTACCAGGGGCAGCGCGGGCCGACCGCGTCGCGCTCGTTCCAGAACTTCCACCGCACCGATGTCGGCGTCACCGACGCGGGTTCGCCGGGACGATAGCGGATGCCTCGCGCCGGCGACGTTGCCGACCTCGACGGGCTCGCGACCGCGTGCGCTGAGGCCGCGCTCGCCGCGGGCGTGCACGCGGGCGCCGCAGAGTCACTGACGAGCGGGCAGATCGCCGCGGCGCTCGGCAAGGCGCCGGATGCCTCGGAGTGGTTCGCCGGGTCGATCGTCGCGTACGAGTCGACGGTGAAGTTCGGGCTGCTCGGAGTCGATCCGGGACCGGTCGTGACGGCGCGGGCGGCCGAGCAGATGGCTCGCGGCGCGCTCGACTCGCTCGGCGCCGACGTCGTGGTCGCCGTCACCGGCGCGGGTGGTCCGGGGCCAGAGGAGGGCGAGCCCGCCGGCACGGTCTTCGTGGCCTGCGGCGGGGCGGGAGGCATCCGCTCCGAACGCCATCGGTTCCATGGCGAGCCGGCCGACGTGGTGCGGCAGACCGTGGCAGCCGCGTTGCGGGCGCTGCTGCGCGAGCTCCGAGGCGATCACGACTCCCGAGACGATCACGACTCCGCGGGCGGCGCCGGATAGGGCGAAGCCTTCAGCACCCGTGCGAGGTGCGCACTGTGCCTGGCGACGAGCCCGTTGGTCGTCGCGACGGCCTCCGGGGTCTCGGGCAGGTCCTTGTAGTCGGTCTTCTGCATCGCCTCGCCGTTCCAGTACGTCGAGGCCTGGGCGGCGACCGAGAACCCGACGTCGACCAGGGCCTGGAGCACATCCGCGATGATCGCGTGGGCGCCGTCCTCGTTGCCGGTCACCGCGACCGCGGCGACCTTGCCGGCGAGCAGGGGCCGGCCCTCGGCATCCGTCTCCGCGATCTCGGCGTCGAGGCGTTCGAGCACGCGTTGCGCGACGCTCGACGGATGCCCCATCCACGTCGGCGTCGCGAGCAGCAGCACGTCGGCGGCGAGCACCCGCTCGCGGATCGCCGGCCATTCGTCGCCGTCGCCCATGTCGGCCTCGACGCCCGGCTTCACGTCGTGATCGACGATGCGCACGATCTCGGTCCGTGCGCCGTCGGCCTCGAAGAGGTCGAGCACCTGGCGCGCGAGCACCTCGGTGCTCGACTCGGCCGGTGACGGCTTGAGCGTGCAGTTCAGGGCGAGGACGCGGAGCGGTTCCATGTCGGATGCCTCCTTCGGTGGGGTTGGTCTTCGGTCGAGCTGGTCAGGGTGCGCGTGGTCGGCGGCGGGCGGGTCAGGTGGCGGGTGCGCTCGGCTTGCTCGACGCGCTCGGCTTCAGCGCTCGCAGCCGTTCGCCGAGGTCCGACTCGAAGACGTCGAGGAATCCGTCGACGTCTGGGCCGAGGTTCATCAGCGCGACCCGGTCGAATCCGGCGTCGACGAACGGGCGGACCGCGTCGACATGGGCGCCGAGATCGGGCCCGGCGCTGAGCTGCTCGGCGACGTCCTCGCGGCGGATGTACGCGCTCGCCGCCTCGAAGTTCACCGGGTTCGGCAGCTCGCTCATCACCTTCCATCCCGTGAGGCTCCAGCGGGCCGTCTTCCACGCGGCTTCGATCGCGGCGTCGGCGGTGGGTGCCCAGGCGAGGCCGACCTCGCCGTACTTCGGGCCGCTGCCGCCCAAGCGCTCGTACGTGTCGACGAGGTCGGCGTCGGGTTCGACGGCGAAGATGCCGTCGCCGAGTTCGGCGGCGACCGCGGCCGACTCCGGTCCGCTCGCCGCGACTGCGATGGCGGGAGGCACGTCGGGCAGGTCGAACACCCGTGCGTCCTCGAGGTCGAGGTAGGTCCCCTCGTACGACCGGTACCCGCCCTCCCAGAGCAGGCGGATGATCTCGATCGACTCGCGCAGCATGTCGTGCCGCTGCGCGACGGCCGGATACCCGCGCCCGACCACGTGCTCGTTGAGGCGCTCGCCGGCGCCGAGGCCGAGGGTGAAGCGTCCGTCGCTGAGCAGCGCCACCGTCGCCGCCGCCTGCGCGATGATCGCCGGGTGATAGCGCAGGAACGGACACGTCACGCCCGTCGCGAGCCCGACCCGGTCGGTCGCCTGGGCGATGGCGCCGAGCACCGACCACGCGAACGGCGAGTGGCCCTGCACGTCGAGCCACGGATGAAAGTGGTCGCTGATCTCGACGAAGTCGAACCCCACCTCCTCGGCGCGCCGGGCCTGGCGGACGAGTTCGGCGGGCCCGAAGCCCTCGGCGGCGAGCTTGTATCCGATCTGCACCATGCGGGCACGGTAGGTCGACGGACGGCCGGGCCGCACGGGGCTTGACGCGACCGAGCGGGCGGCGTACGCCGTCACCTCGGCGAATGCAAGCCCATTGTCGTTCGAGTCGGTCCTCCCTAACGTGCCGTCATGGTCACGATCACGGCGGCGCCGCCCGTCGGCACATCGCTGTGGCGAGCGGATGCCGCGCCGATCGAGGTCGACGGCCCGGAGGCGCCCAGGCGCTTCGACGAGATCGTCGTCGGCGCCGGTCTCACCGGACTCGTCACCGCCCTGTTGCTGGCGCGCGAGGGCCGCACGGTCTGCGTGCTCGAGGCGCGCGACGTCGGCGCCGTCGCGACCGGCAACACCACCGCCAAGCTGAGCCTGCTGCAGGGCGCGCATCTCCAGCGGGTCCGCCGGCGTACCTCCGACGCGGTCCTGCACGCGTACGTCGATGCGAACCTCGCCGGTCGGGCCTGGCTGCTCGGGTTCCTCGAGTCGCGGGGCATCCCGGCGCAACGGCGCGAGGCGGTGAGCTTCGCGACCGGCGAGGCTGGCCGCGCGACGCTCGAGGCCGAGCACGACGCCGCACTCGCCGCCGGGCTTCCGGTGCGGTTCACCGAGTCGCTCGACCTGCCGTTCCGAGTGCACGGCGCCCTGCATCTCGCGGACCAGGCGCAGTTCGACCCAATGGACGTGCTCGCCGCGCTCGCCGCCGAGTTCCGCTCGCTGGGCGGCGTCATCCGGACCGGCATCCGGCTGACCGGTGCGCACCGTGATCGCGCCCTGCTCGATCGGGCGTTGACGGTGCACACCACGGCCGGCGGCTTCGCGTGCGACCGCCTCGTGCTCGCCACCGGCATCCCCGTCCTCGACCGGGGGCTCGCGTTCGCGAAGGTGCGCGCACACCGCTCCTACGTCGCCGCCTACCGAACGGATGCCCCGCTGCCGCAGGGCATGTACCTCAGCGTCGACGAGCCGACGCGGTCGATCCGCACCGCGCCGAACCCCGATCTCGGCGACGAGCGACCCGAGTTGCTGCTCGTGGGCGGGTACGGGCACGAGGTGGGGCGGCATCCGTCGCCGGCGTCGCGAGCCGACGCGCTCGACCGGTGGGCCCGGGCGACCTGGCCCGACGCGGTGCCGCTGGCGCGCTGGAGCGCGCAGGACTACGAGACGCCGCACGGCGTGCCGTTCGTCGGATGGATGCCTCGCGGCCGGGGCCGCATCTTCCTGGCCACGGGGTACGACAAGTGGGGCATGACGAACGCCGTGCAGTGCGCGCTCACGCTCGCTGCCGACCTGCTGGGTGACCTGCCGGACTGGGCGCGCACGCTGCGGCACCGGGTGACCACTCCGCAGGCCTTCGCGGCGGGCGTGGGCATGAACGCCGCGGTCGCCAAGCACTACGCCGTCGGCTGGAGTCGCGCGCTCGCGGGCAGGTCGCCGTCGCCACCGCCCGAGGGCGTCGGCAGCGTCGGCCGGATCGGACGCTCGCCGGTCCCGGCGGCGGTCGCGACGGTCGACGGTCGCACCTGCCGGGTGTCGGGCGTCTGCCCGCACCTCGGCGCGATCGTGACCTGGAACGACGCCGAGCGCACGTGGGACTGCCCGGCGCACGCGTCGCGGTTCGCGCCCGACGGCGCGTTGCTGGAAGGCCCTGCGAAGCGAGGGCTGCGCCGAGCGTGAGCCCGGACCGCCGAGGCCCGGCTCGGCTTCCGATGCCGGGCACGCGCGTGCCGAGGCATCCTGAGCATCCCTCGCGGGAGTACGGTGGCGACATGCGGGCGATCCGCGCCCGCCGGGTGGAAGGGTTGCATTATGGCTGGAGACCGACCCGGAGGCGTGACGCTCGTCGCCGTCCTCGCGTGGATCTCGGGTGCGTTGCAGATCATCTCGGGGCTGTTCCAGATCCTGCCCGGCGGCGGGAACTTCGGCGCCGGGGTCTGGGCGATCATCCTCGGCATCGTCACCATCATCGTGAGCCTGGGCCTGTTCCGCGGGTCGAACGTCGCGCGCATCATCGTCACGGTGATCTTCGTGATCAACATCGCGACCGGCATCTGGCTGATGACCGTCGGGTCGTTCTGGACCGGGCTGTTCTCGGCGCTGTTCCCGCTGATCGGCCTGCTGCTGCTCTGGAGCAAGCGGGCGAACGCGTTCTTCTCCTGATCGCGGCGCCCTGACGGGCGCGGCGGACGGATCGCGGATGCCGGGGGTCAGCCCTCGGCGTCCGCGATCGCGTCCCGGGCGGCGATGAGGGACGCCTCGACGACTCCCGCGTCGTCGAGGGGCATCCGCTCGAGTTCGGCGATCCGCGCATCCGCGGCGGCGCGGTCGTCGAGGCGCAGGTCCAGTTCGATGAGATATGCGAGCGCGCGCGCCCGATCTTCGGTGCCGCCCTCTGCCGAGGCCGTCTCGTCGCTGCGGCGCAGCGCCCCGTCGAGCACCCGCCGGGCCTGCACGGGGTCGCCGTGCGAGTCGCCGATGACCACCGCGTTCTCGAGCGCCCGCCCGAGGGGGCTGCCGGCGGTGCTCGTCCAGGTCGTGCGCTCGCCGTCTCCGGCATCGGGTTCGCCGTCGGGAGCCCGCGTCACGCGGACCCAGTTCCCGGCGGGATCGATCAGGCTGAACCCCGAGAGTCCGCCGTTGTTGGCGCGTTCACGCGGCCGCGTGATCCTCGGCGCTCCCGAGTTCGGCACGCGGCCGTAGCGATCGCGCAGTCCCGCGCGGAACCGTTCATGGAGCGGTCGTGGATCCGGCACCAGCACCATGCAGGTCGAGTGGCTCTCGTCGGGGTTCCACTCCGGCATCCCGTAGTAGTGCAGCTCGAAGCCGCCGGCGCTCATCACGAGGTACGGATTCGGTCGGATCTGCCGGTATCGGCGCTCGAGCCCGAGCGCGGTCCAGAAGTCGGCAATCTCGTCCACGTCGCCGCACGGGAGGAGCGGCTGCATCCTCGCGCGGGCGACGGTCGCGGCGAAGGCACGGTCGGCGGCGTCGGCGTCCATGCCCTCAGGGTAGCCGCGCCGCCCGCTCCTCCCGGACGGCGTCCACGCCGGGCAGTCCGTCGAGCATGAACGCGGTGATCGCGTCGAGCGCGGCATCCGATCCAAGGACGCGGGTGTGCCCCGATCCCGAGGTGATCACGAGTCGGGAGCGGTCGTCGTGGGCGTCGTGCAGGCGACGCCCCTGGCCGACCACCACCTCGCGGTCGCCCTCGTCGTGCACGACGAGGAGCGGCACCCCGGTAGGCAGCGGATGCGCGGCGGCGTCGTACCGGTCCCAGATCGCGCGGTCGTCGTCACGAGGGAACACCCGGCGCACGAACGCCTCCCCGATCGCGTCGGCGGTGGCCCGGCCGACGCCGATGCCCGCGGCGAACGCGTCGATCAGGTAGCGCGCAGACGAGACGCCCGCGACCGCGACGACCGAGCCGGTCGCAGTGCCCCCGCGCACGGCGGTGTGCGCCGCGAGTGCGCCGAACGAGTGCCCGACGACCGAATGGAAGCCTCCGTGCCGCGACTGCAACGCCTCGATCGCCCCGACCCAGTCGTTGATGTCGGTGCGGCGGCCCGGCGAGTCGCCGTTGGCGGGTGCGTCGAACGCCACCAGGCGGAAGCCCTCGGCCCGCAGTTCGCGGATGACGGGCGCGAACTGCGAGGCACGTCCGCGCCACCCGTGCGCGAGCAGGATCGTGTCGGCTCCGGTGCCCCATTCGTAGGCGGCGAGGTCGCGGCCGCGGACCCGGATCGTGGAGCGGCGCGCCTGCTCGTGCACGCCGCGGTCGTGCTCGCGCACGCGCTGCGTCGGCAGCGACCGCATGAAGAGCGGGAGAGCGATGGCGGCTGCCGCGCGGGGCGAGACGCGCTCGGCCGCGCGGGCGGCCGTGACGGTGGCGATGACGGTGGGTCCCACGATGCTGCTCCGATCAGAGATGGAAATCAATACGAACGATCGTATGTATTGTTAGATGCAGCACACTTTACGCACGATCGTGCGTAGAGTAAAGGGATGGAGCAGACCGAAGTCGCCGTCGACGGTCGCCGCGCACGCGGCGACGCGACGCGACGCACCGTGCTCGCCCACGCGGTCGACCTCGCGTCGCTCGAGGGACTCGACCAGATCTCGATCGGCCGCATCGCGCTCGCCGCCGAGCTCAGCAAGTCGAGTGTCGCGACGCTGTTCGGCACCAAGGAGCGGCTGCAGCTCGCCGCCGTGCAGACCGCGGGGGAGCGGTTCACCGAGACGGTGGTGCTGCCGGCGCGCGTGCACCCGCACGGCGTCCGCCGGGTCGCCGCGCTGCTCGACCGGGTGATCGCCTACTCGGAGGACCGCGTCTTTCCCGGCGGCTGCTTCTTCTCGGCTTCGGCCGCCGACTTCCACAGCAAGCCCGGCCCGGTGCGCGACGCGATCGCCGCGCAACTGGATCTCTGGCTCGGATACCTGGCGAACCAGGCCCGGCTCGCGCACGAGGCCGGCGAGCTGCCGGGCATCGACGACCCCGACCAGTTCGCGTTCGAGGCGCAGGGCATCTTCGAATGGATGAACATGACCGCCGTGCTCGGCGACGACCGCGACGCGTACCGCCGCGCCCGGCGCGCGTACCGGGACCGACTGCTGGCGCTCGGCGCGGACCCCGAGATCGCCGAATCCCTGCTCACCGCCGGCGCCGCGACCGCGAGCGGCTGAGCCCTCACGCCTCCAGCACGAGGGCGAGCGAGGTGTCGCCGCACGGCACGACGATCTCGCCGTCCACGAGCAGCGCCGGCGGGCGCGAGGCATCCGTCGCGTCGTCGACCCGGCCCTCACCCTCGCGAAGCGGCGCGAGCGCCGCGGCGAGACCCTCGATCCGCAGCATCGCGCCGGTCGCGCGGCGCGAATCCGTCGACACCGTGATGCGTCCCGACGCGTTGACGAGGGTGCACGGCCGCGCCGATTCGCGCAGCACGGGCAGCAGCGCCTGCTCGACCCGGACCACGTAGAGGTCCACGCCGACCACGCCGACCAGCTCGCCGCGGATCGTGACGGGCGTGGTGATCGTGACCGTGTAGTCGTCGGTGCAGAGGTAGTCGACGTACGGACCGGTCAGGTGCCGGTTGCCGGTGCGTGCGGGCACGCGCCACCATTCGAGCGCGGTGTAGTCGCGGAACTGCTCGGCGTCCGGATCGCTCTCCGCGGCGAGTCGGCGCACGCCCGACCCCGCCCCGAACGTGTTCGCGGCGCCCAGCCACCAGGCGAGGTGCCACGGCGCGTCGGCGAGGTACCCGGGCGCGGCGACGAACCCCGCCCCGGTGATGAGGCTGCCGGGTTCCTCGAGGGCGTCGCCGACCAGGGCCTCGACGAACGGGTCCAGGGTCGCGGCCGCCGGATCGGCGTCGGCCGCGAGCCGGTCGACCAGGCGGTCGCGCCAGCCGTCGATCATCGAGAACACCGGATCGATGGTGGATGCCACTCGCGCGGCGACCTGCGCGGCGCCGAGTTCGACGGTCACGGTCATGCGCTGGACCCTCCGTTCCGTTCGCCGGGGTCGGATGCCTCGAGCCGAGCCTTCTCGTCGACCAGCCACTCGACCGCCGCCTGGAGGTGCGCCGCGGTCGCGAGCCTGGCCCGTTCGGGATCGACGGCTCGGATCGCATCGATCACCTCGAGGCGAACCTCCCTGCTGCGGTCACGGTACTCCTGCTCGCGCAGGCAGAGCCAGAGCAACGGGCCGGCTTCCGCCTGCAGCCGCAGTTCCTCCTGGACGAGCCGAGGCGATTGGCTGACCGCGGCGACCTCGAGCTGGAACCGGCCCGCGGCGCGCCGGGCACCGCCCGCGGTCGCGAGGTCGGCCCTGGCGTCGATCTCGACGAGGCCCTCGAGGTCGTCCTCGCTGGCGCGGTCGGCGGCGACCTCGGCCGCCATCGCCGCGATCGCCGTGGCGTGCAGCGCGAGGTCGCGCAATTCGATGCGGCTGAGGGCGCGGACGCGTTCGTCGATCATGCGCAGCGACGTCTCGCGGTCGTAGGTGACGAAGCTGCCCCCGTCGCGTCCGCGGCGCGTCCGCACCAGGCCGTGCTCGCGAAGCGATTCGAGCGCCTCGCGGGCGGTGACGACGGCGACGCCGAGGCTCCGGGCGAGGTCGGACTCGCTGGGCAGCCGCTCGCCGTCGCGGAGGACGCCGGCGACGATCGCGTCGGTCAGGCGCTGTTCCACGAGGGCGGCGCGGCCGGCGCCGTCGAGGGGTGAGAACACGACGGCGCGCGTGGCGTCGGCGCGACCGGTGGCCTGAGGCATCCGACCCCCTGATCGTTCCTCGTGTGCTGCGTCCTCGAAATCTGTGACCCGACCGTAACACGAACGTCTGGCGGTAGACATCTGGATCCATATGATTTTGAACACCCGCACCGATGCGACATCCGAAGGAGCAGGCCATGCCCGACGATCAGCCGGCGATCCGGCTCACCGGTCTCACGAAGGAGTTCGGCGCCGTCACCGCGGTCGACGGGGTCGACCTCGAAATCGCCGCCGGCGAGTTCTTCTCGATGCTCGGCCCCTCGGGCTCGGGGAAGACGACCGTGCTGCGGCTCATCGCGGGCTTCGAACAGCCCACCGGGGGCACCATCGAGCTCTTCGGGCAGGACGTCACCCGCAAGGCCCCCTTCGAGCGCGACGTGAACACCGTGTTCCAGGACTACGCGCTGTTCCCGCACATGAACGTGCTCGACAACGTCGCCTACGGGCTGCGCGTCCGCGGCATCGGCAGGAAGGAGCGCAACGAACGCGCGATGCGGGCGCTCGCGAGCGTGCGGCTCGACGGCTACGCGGCACGCAAGCCGTCGCAACTCTCGGGCGGACAGCGCCAGCGCGTCGCGCTCGCCCGCGCCACCGTCGTCCAGCCCAAGGTGCTGCTCCTCGACGAGCCGCTCGGCGCGCTCGACCTCAAGCTCCGCGAGCAGATGCAGGTCGAGCTCAAGCAGATCCAGCGCGACCTCGGCATCACGTTCATCTTCGTGACGCACGACCAGGAGGAGGCGCTCACCCTCTCCGACCGGATCGCGGTGTTCAACGCCGGGCGGATCGAGCAGCTCGGCACCCCGGCCGAGCTCTACGAGCGGCCGACGTCGCGCTTCGTCGCCGACTTCGTCGGCACCTCCAACTTGTTCGACCACGAGCACTCGCCCGTGCTCATCGGCCGCGACGGTCACCACTCGCTCCGCCCCGAGAAGCTCACCGTCAGCGCCGGGGGGCTGACCGGCGACGGCGTCCGCAACGCCCCCGGCACGGTGGCCGAGGTCATCTACGTGGGCAGCGGCATCCGACTCGTCGTCGACCTCGACGACGGACCACGGGTGACCGTGCTCGAGCAGAACGCCCGCAACCGCGTGCACGACGACGAGCGCGGCGACCGCGTCGTCGTCTCCTGGCACGACGACGACGTCGTACCCCTCGGGCTCGAGGTGCTGCCCGGCATCTCGGGGTGACATCCGGCACCGGATGCATCGGATGCACCGACGCACCACCGCACCACACGGCCTGCACCACAGAGAACAAGGAGAAAACCATGATGCGAATGCGAACCGCGCGCCGCGGCGCGACGGTCGGCCTCGCGATCGCCTCGGTCGCGCTGCTCACCGCCTGCGGAACCTCCGGCGGAGGCGGCGACGGCGGCGGCGGCGATGCCGCCGACGAACTCGGCGAGATGGAGGGCCAGGTCTCGCTCCTCGCGTGGCCCGGCTACGTCGAGGACGGCTCCACCGACCCGGCCGTCGACTGGGTCACCCCGTTCACCGAGGAGACCGGCTGCGAGGTCACCACCAAGACCTTCGGCACCTCCGACGAGGCGCTGAACCTCATGAAGACCGGCGACTACGACGTGGTCTCCGCGTCGGGCGACGCGACCCTGCGGCTCATCGCCGCCGGCGACGTCGCGCCGGTCAACACGGAGCTCATCCCGAATTACGACGGCATCTACGACTTCCTGAAGGACCAGCCGTGGAACTCGGTCGACGGCGAGCCCTACGGCGTGCCGCACGGCTACGGCGCCAACCTCCTCATGTACAACACCGAGGTGTTCCCCGAGGCGCCCACCTCGTGGGACGTGGTGTTCGACGGGGCATCGGCGAACGCGGGCAAGGTCACCGCGTACGACTCGCCGATCTACATCGCGGATGCCGCGGTGTACCTGATGGCGCACAACCCCGAGCTCGGCATCGAGAACCCGTACTCGCTCGACGAGGAGCAGCTGGCCGCCGCGGTCGACCTGCTCGAGGTGCAGCGCGAGTCGGTCGGCGAGTACTGGAGCGACTACCTGAAGGAGATCCAGGCGTTCACGACCGGCGACTCCGTGGTCGGCACGAGCTGGCAGGTCATCCAGAACGTCCTCGAGTCCGAGGGTGCGCCGACGGCGGTCGTGCTGCCCGAGGAGGGCACGACGGGCTGGAGCGACACGTGGATGATCGCGTCCGAGGCGAAGAACCCGAACTGCGCGTACGCGTGGCTCGACTACATCGCCTCCCCCGAGGCGAACGCCGCCGCGACCGCGTACTTCGGCGAGGCGCCGTCGAGCGAGGCCGCGTGCGACTTCCGCGACGACTGCGAGGCCTACCACGCCGGTGACGCCGAGTACGCGTCGCAGATCTGGTACTGGACGACGCCGATCGCCGAATGCCTCGACGGTCGAACCGACGTCGAGTGCACCGACTACGCCGACTGGACCCAGGCCTGGCAGGAGATCAAGGGCTGACGCCCGCGCCGGGGTCGAGCGGCGCCGCGACGTGCGCCGCTCGACCCTCGACGGGCATCCGATCCGACGGGCATCCGATCCGACCGGCATCCGATCCGACCGGCATCCGAACCGAGAGGCATGCATGACGACGAACTCCGTGGCGAGGGCGGGCTCCGCCTTCCTGGCGACCCACCCGCGCGCTCGGCTGACGCTGTTGCTCACCGCCCCGCTGTTCTGGCTCGGACTGGTCTACATCGTCGCGCTCGCGCTGCTGCTCGTCACGGCGTTCTGGTCGGTCGACAGCTTCACCGGCGAGATCACGACCCAGTTCACGTTCGACAACATCGTCGAGGTCGTCACCGGGTCGCTGTACCAGACGGTCACGCTGCGCACGCTCGGCGTCGCGCTCGCCGTGACCCTGATCGATGTCGCCCTTGCGCTGCCGATCGCGTTCTTCATGGCGAAGGTCGCGACGCCGCGGATGCAGCGCGTGCTCCTCGTCATGGTGCTCACGCCGCTCTGGGCGAGCTACCTCGTCAAGGCCTACGCCTGGCGGTCGGTGCTCTCGCAGGACGGCATCCTCGAGTGGCTGGTCGCGCCGTTCGGCGGCCACACCCCCGGCTACGGGCTGCCGGCGACGATCATCACGCTCAGCTACCTGTGGCTGCCGTACGTGATCCTGCCGATCTACGCCGGGCTCGAACGCGTGCCCGACTCGCTGCTGGAGGCATCCGGCGACCTGGGCGGGAAGACGTGGTCGACCATGCGCCTGGTGGTGCTCCCCCTCGCCCTGCCGGCGATCATCGCCGGCACGATCTTCAGCTTCTCGCTGTCGCTCGGCGACTACATCACGGTCAACATCGTCGGCGGCACCAACCAGATGCTCGGCAACCTCGTCTACACGAACGTCGGCACGGCCAACAACCTGCCGCTGGCCGCCGCGATCGCGCTCATACCGATCGTGATCATCTTCGGCTACCTGTTCCTCGTGCGCCGCACCGGTGCGCTCGACAACCTCTAGGGGCATCCGGATGCGTCTCAGCAAGACCGCTCGCGTCACCCTCGGCATCGTGACCGCGCTCATCCTCGTGGTCGTCTACGTGCCCCTGTTCGTCGTGCTCGTGAACTCGTTCTCGACGTCGACGTCGCTGTCGTGGCCGCCGCCCGGGTTCACCCTCGAGTGGTGGGGCCGCGCGTTCCAGAGCGCGGGTGCGCTCGAGGCGATCGCCACGAGCGTCGTGATCGCGCTCATCGCGACGGCGATCTCGCTCGTGCTCGGCACGCTCATCTCACTCGCGCTCCAGCGATTCGCGTTCTTCGGCCGCGACGCGATCAGCCTGCTCGTGATCTTGCCGATCGCGCTGCCGGGCATCATCACCGGTATCGCGCTGAACAACTTCTTCCGCACGATCATGGGCGTGCCGCTGTCGATCTGGACGGTCGTGATCGCGCACGCGACGTTCTGCATCGTGACCGTGTTCAACAACGTGATCGCGCGACTGCGCCGGCTCGGCGTGAACCTCGAGGAGGCGTCGGCGGACCTCGGCGCGGGTGTGTGGACGACGTTCCGGCTGGTCACGTTCCCGCAGCTCCGGTCGGCCCTGCTCGCGGGCGGCCTGCTCGCGTTCGCGCTGAGTTTCGACGAGATCATCGTGACGACGTTCACCGCGGGCTCGGGCGTCACGACCCTGCCCATCTTCATCCTGAACAACATGTTCCGGCCCAACCAGGCGCCGATCGTCGCCGTCATCGCGGTCGTGCTCGTCGTCGTGTCGATCATCCCGATCGCGATCGCGCAGAAGCTCTCGAACGCAGACGAGCTGCGCCGGTAGCGGATGCCTCGAGCCCGTCGCGTCGGCGGCGGGTCCGCATCATGCAGTCAGAGCAGGAAGCACCAGAGCAGCACGGCGACGCAGATCACGAGCATGCCGGTCGCGTTGACGAAGAGGTTGCGGCCGAAGTCGCGCGCGCGGAGGTGCATCGAGATCGCGACGACGAAGTAGACGACCAGGCACACGGTGGTGAGGGCGCCGAGGTACGGGATCCACACGCCGAGCACGAGCCCGGCGGTCGCGGCGAACTTGATCCACGGCATGATCCACCAGTGGCGGCGCGGGAAGCCGACGTCCTCGAAGCACGCGGCGATGAATGCCACGGGCTTGAGGCAGAGCAGGGCGTCGCCCAGGCAGATGAGCGCGAGCACGAGGACCGGCCAGACGGGGTCGGGGAATGCGAGCATCATGGATGCCTCCGATCTGCGCCATACCATACCGTATGGTACGGACGGATGCTAGGCTTCGGTCATGTCGACACGGGATGCCTGGATCGAAGAGGGGCTCCGCATCCTCGCGGAGCAGGGCGCGCCCGGCGTGCGCACCGACCGCATCGCCGCGAGGCTCGGGCTCACGAAGGGATCGTTCCACCACCACTTCGCGGGTGCGCCGGACTTCCGCCGGGCCGTGCTCGGCGCGTTCGAGGAGCGGTCGGCCGCGGCGCTGGCGGGCGTCGTCGCGGAGGCGACCGATCGATCGCCCGCCGATGCGCTCGCGCTGCTCGGCGAGCGCGCCACCGACCTGCTCGACCAGCCGCTCGAGACCGCCGTGCGCGCCTGGGCGTTCCAGGACGACGACGCCAGGGCCGCCATGGCACGCGTGGATCGCGCGCGCTACGAGGCGCTCGAGGCGATGTGGACCGGACTCGTCGACGACCCGGCCGACGCGCGCACCGCGGCCCTGCTTCCGCACCTCGTCGTGATCGGCGCGACGATGGCGCTGCCGGCGATCGATCGCGCCGACCTCTCGCGCCTGTTCGACCTCCTCGTGCGGCTCGTGCCGTACACCGACGCCGAGTTCGGGGGGACCACGGCCGACTGAGCCGGACCGGCCGCCGACGACTCGCCGGTCGGATCGCCCGTGGGCAGAGGCGACCGTGGCCGGCGATCCACGGGGATCGCCGGCCACGTCGTGCGGATGGAGCCTCAGTCCTGGGCGTCGGCCCAGCCGCCGCGGGTTCCGCGCTCGCGGCGCTTGCCGGGCTTGCCGGCGCGGCCCTCGTGGACGTGGACGTGGACGTGCACGTCACGCGGTGCCGCACCACGCCCGAAGCCCGGGTGGCCGTGGCCGGCGTGCGGCCCGAATCCGGGGTGCCCCGGGCCGGCCTGCGGCCCGAACCCGAAGTCGGGGCGGGCGTCGAACCCGGGACGCGGGCCGAAGCCCGGACGCGGCCCGAAGCCGGGGTGGCCGTGGCCGAAGCCGCGGCGCCCGAACCCGTGCCGACGGCCGAACCCGCGGCCCCCGCGACCGCCGCGGGGCATGCGCTGCGACTCGTCCCAGCCGAGCTCGCGCGCGACGGCCTCGAGCGTGCGCAGCGTGGTGGCGAAGTCCTCCTCCGACACCGCGCCGGCGATGCGCTCGCGCAGCGACGAGACGGATGCCTCGAGCCGGTCGCGCGCCTCGATGCCGGCGTCGGTGAGCTGCGGCGGTTCGCCGACGACCCAGCCGAGCTCGATCAGGCGGTCGAGCAACTCGGGGTGGCGGCGGAGGCGCTCGGCGCGTCGCTCGTCGTCGGCGACGCCGGCGATCAGGTTGAGCGCACGCCAGTCGCCGCGGGTGATGCCGTCGGCGGCGAAGAGCTCGCCCATCTGCTCGGAGAGCTGCCGGTCGACGAGCTTCAGCCAGAAGCCGAAGGGACGGCGGCCGACGCGAGCGTCGGGCGACCCGGTGGAGTCGCCGGTCCGGTCGTGGTGCGTGTGGTCCTGCTCGGGCTCGTGGCCCTGGTTCTCGTGGTTCTCGGTGTTCATGGTGGTTCCTTTCTCGGTGCACCTCCCGGTGCCCGGCGCGCGATGCGCGATCATTTGCATGCCTTATTACATGTATATGTAGCATGACATGCATGTCGGAGGAACGTCAAGCGGCTCCCGGAGAACCCTCAGGTTCCGACCCGGTGGCCGAGATCGCATCGGCCCTCGGCGCCCTCCGCGGCCGGGGGCCCGGCGGGCCGCGCGGGCCGGGAGGGCCGGGCTGGCGGCGCGGGCGCGGCCCACGCGCGGGCGACGGCTCGTCGGGTGACGGCGGCGCGGCCGGGAATCCCGGGCCGTGGAATCCAGGCCCATGGGTGCCCGGCCCCTGGGAGCCGGGCGCGTACGGCCCAGGCCCATGGGGGCCCGGGCCCGGGGGTGCCGGGCACGCCGAAGGCGGGCCGTTCGGGCCGCACCATCACGGACACGACGACGACCGCGTGCCGCGAGGTCGCGGCCCCGGTGCCCGCGGAGGGCAGGCGGCCCTGCGCCTGCTGGCGGCACTCGACGCGCACGGACCGAGCTCGGTGAGCGACCTGGCCGAGCACGTCGGCGTCGATCAGCCGCGGGCGAGCCGGCTGGCGCAGGCCGCGGTCCATGCCGGTCAGGTGCGGCGCGAAGCCGACCCCGCGGACGCGCGCCGGAGCATCCTCGTGCTCACCGAAGCGGGCCGCGCCGCGCTGCACACGACCCTCGACCGTCGCCGTTCGGCGATCGAGTCGGCGCTCGCCGGGTTCACCGACGCCGAGCGCGCCGAGTTCGCCCGCCTGCTCACGCGGTTCGTCGAGTCCTGGCCGCGCGGCTGACCGATCGCTACAGCGCGAGCTCCTCGGGAACCGGCATCGGCTCGAACCCGGCGGCCGCGACGCGTTCCGGCTCGTGCCGCAGGCACGCGACCGAGCGACCGGCGTCGTCGCCCGAGACATCCGTCGGCGTCAACCGGGGAGCCAGCGTCGCGCACGCGTCCCACGCGAAGGCGCAGCGGTCGGCGAAGTGGCATCCGCCGCCCAGGCGCGCCAGGTCGGGCGGCGAACCCGGGATGCCGGTGAGCTCGCGCCGCGGCCCGCGCAGCGGCGGGAACGAGTGCAGCAGCGCCGACGAGTACGGATGCCTCGGCCGCTGGTACACGTCGAGGGATGCGGCATCCTCGACGATCTCGCCCGCGTACATGATCGCGATGCGGTCGGCGATCTCGATCAGCAGCGACACGTCGTGCGTGATGAAGATGACCGAGAAGCCGAGGCGTTCGCGCAGCTCGGCGATCTGCTCGACGATCTGGCGCTGCATGACGACGTCGAGGGCCGTGGTCGGCTCGTCCATGATCAGCACCTGCGGCTCGAGGGCGAGGGCCATCGCGATCATCACGCGCTGGCGCATGCCGCCCGACAGTTGGTGCGGGTAGGCCTTCAGGCGGTCGGGCGAGATGCCGACGAGCTCGAGCAGTTCGGCCGCCCGCTCCATCGCGTCCGCCTTCGACATGGCGGGCCGGTGCGCGAGGATGCCGTCGGCGATCTGCCGGCCGATCCGGTAGACGGGGCTCAGCGAGTTCATCGCGCCCTGGAACACGATCGCGAGGTCCTGCCAGCGCGACTCGCGCAGCGACCGGTCGTCGAGGCGCAGGATGTCGGTGCGCCGGCCGTCTCGGTCGGTGAAGAGCACCTCGCCGCCGGTGATGAGCCCGGGCGGCGGCAGGAGCCGGGTCGCGGCGTACGCGAGCGTCGACTTGCCGCAGCCGGACTCGCCGGCCAGGCCCAGCACCTCGCCGCGACCGAGCGAGAGCGAGACGTCGCGAAGCACGTGCACGGGCTCGTCGTCGTAGCCGTAGTCGACCGAGAGGTTGCGGATCTCGAGCACGGGGTCGGCGACCGGGGCGAGGGCGCCGGCCGCTCCGGGAGTGGTGAGCGTCATCAGCCGTCCTTCCTGTCGGCGCGGGCATCCGGGTCGGCGGGTGCGGCTGAAGCTGCGGGTGCGGCGGGTGCGGCTGCCGCGGTCGGCGCCTCGCGCACGACCGGGGTGAACCCGATGCGCGGGCGGATGCCCCGCTTGCGCAGCGACTTCGCATTGAGCCCGGTCGACCGGAGCCTGGGGTTCACGAACTCATCGATGCCGAAGTTGATGAGGGTGAGCGCCATGCCGAGCAGAGCGATGCACAGGCCGGCCGGCACGAACCACCACCACGCGCCGCGCTGCAGGGCGAGCTGGGACTGCGCCTGGTAGAGCACCGTGCCCCAGTTCCACTCGCCCGTGTTGCCGATGCCGATGAACGACAGGGTGATGAGCGACAGCACCGCGAAGCTGACGGTCCCGACGAACCCGGAGGCGATGATCGCGGTGAGGTTCGGCAGGATCTCCCGCGTGATGATGCGCCAGGTGCGCTCGCCATTCGCCCGGGCCGCCTCGACGAAGTCGCGGCGCCGCAGCGAGAGCGTCTGGGCGCGCAGCACCCGGGCACCCCACGCCCATCCGGTGATCGCGATGACGACCGCGACGGTGACGCCGCCCACCGAGGGCAGCTGGCCCGCGATGATGATGATGAGCGGCAGCTGCGGGATCACGAGGAACACGTTCGCGAGCACCGAGAGCGTCTCGTCGCCGAGGCCGCCGACGTAGCCCGCGGTCACGCCCACGAGCACGCCGATCGCGGTCGCGAGGATGCCGGCGACGAAGCCGACGACGATGACGCCGCGGGTACCGACGACGATCTGCGAGAAGACGTCCTGCCCGAGGTGGGTCGTGCCGAACAGGTGCTCCCACGACGGCGGCTGCAGCACGTCCTCGCTGCGCGCGCTCGGGTCGTAGGGGGCGATCCACGGGCCGATGACGGCGATCACGAGGAAGAACCCGAGGATCGCGAGGCCCGTGAGGGCCTTGGTGTTCCGCATGAAGAGGAACTTGCGCGGCTTGCCGCCCGCGCCGCGCCGCTGCCGCCGCGAGGCGGCGACGGCACCGGTCATGGGCGTCTGCGAGGGCTTCGACAGCTCCTCGGTCTCCTCGACGATGCTGGTGTCGATCGTCATGGTCAGCCCTCCTGCCGGGTGCGGGGATCGAGGAATCCGTAGACGATGTCGGCGACGATGTTCGCGAACAGCACCGCGACGGTGATGACGAGGAAGATGCCCTGCATCAGCGGGTAGTCCTTCGCCGCGACCGCGGTGAACAGGTAGTACCCGATGCCCTGGTACGAGAACACGATCTCCATGACGAGCGTGCCGCCGACGATGAAGCCGAGCGACAGCGCGAAGCTCGACACCTGCGGCAGGATCGCGTTGCGCGCGGCGTAGCCGAACATGACGGCCCGCTCCGACAGGCCCTTCGCCTGGGCGACCGTGACGTAGTCCTCGGACGAGACCGTCACCATCATGTTGCGCATGCCGAGGATCCAGCCCGAGATCGAGGAGACGATGATCGTCATCGCCGGCAGGAACGCGTAGTAGATCACCGAGCTGATGAACTCCCAGTTGAACGCCGGGATCAGCGAACGGTCGTAGCTTCCCGACGCGGGGAACCAGCCGAGCGCGACCGAGAAGATCGAGATCGCGATGAGCGCCAGCCAGAAGTAGGGCACCGCGGAGAAGAACGTCGAGATGGGCAGCAGCGAGTCGGCCCACGTGCCGCGGCGCCAGCCGATGCCGGTGCCGATCAGCGTGCCGATCGTGAAGCTCAGGATCGTCGCGACGCCCACGAGCCCGATGGTCCACGGCAGCGCCTGCGCGATCACGTCGGAGACCGGTGTCGGGAAGTACGTGAACGAGATGCCGAGGTCGCCGCGCAGCAGCAGGCCCCAGTAGTCGAGGTACTGCTGCCAGAGCGTCGTGTCCTGGTCGAGGCCGAACAGGGTGCGCAGCGCCGCCTCGGCGTCGGTCGAGATGCGGCCCTGGTTCTTCGCGATCAGCGCCCTGACCGGGTCGCCGGGCATGATGCGCGGGATGAAGAAGTTGATCGTGACGGCGGCCCAGAACGTGATCACGTAGAAGAGCCCGCGGCGGATGAAGAACCTCATGCGAGCGCCTCCGCGATGTCGCTGAGCACGGGACGGTCGGGGCGGTCGGAGTAGCCCCAGCAGGCGGCCTCGCGCGGCTCGCCGCCGGCACCCGTGCCGACCGGCAGCAACGGCGGCGCCTCGGTGCGGCACAGCTCGGTGGCGAACGGGCAGCGCGGGTTGAAGCGGCATCCGCTCGGGGGCCGCACCAGGCTCGGGGCCTCGCCGCGCGCGCCGTGCGCGCGCGCCTCGAGGTCGTCGGGGTCGGGCGCCGAGCGCACGAGCAGCTGCGTGTACGGATGCTTCGGATCCTGGGTGACCGACTCGGAGTCGCCGGATTCGACGATGCGGCCCGCGTACATGACCATCGTGCGGTCGGCGAAGTAGCGGGCCGAGGCGATGTCGTGCGTGATGTACAGGATCGCGATGTGGAGCCGGTCGCGCAGGTCCTGCAGGAGGTTCAGGATGCCGAGGCGGATCGACACGTCGAGCATCGAGATCGGCTCGTCGGCGAGGAGCACCTCGGGCTCGGCGGCCAGGGCGCGGGCGATGGCGACGCGCTGGCGCTGTCCGCCGGAGAGCTCGTGCGGGAACTTGTCGACGTAGCGCTCGGCGGGAGTGAGTCGCACGCGTTCGAGCAGGTCCGCGAGCGCCTGCTCGAGGTCGCCGCCGCGGAGGTTGCCGCGGTGGATCCGCAGGCTCCGGGTGAGCGTGTAGCGCACCGTGTTGATGGGATTCAGCGACCCGAACGGGTCCTGGAAGATCATCTGCACGCGCCCGACGTAGCGTCGGAAGGCGCGGCGGCCGCGGGCCCGGGCATCCTGCCCGTGCAGCAGGAGCTGGCCGTCGGTGAGCGGCATCAGCTGCGCGAGGAGCCGCGCGATCGTCGACTTGCCCGAGCCGGACTCGCCGACGAGGGCGAGCACACGGCCGCGGCGGAGTTCGAAGCTCACGCCGTCGACGGCGTGGACGACGTCGCGGGTGCGGATGCCGCGGAGCTTGAAGTGCTTCTTCAGGTCGACCGCCCGGAGGACGACCTCGTCGTCGTCGGGCCTGCTGCGTGGGGTCATGGTGCGCCTCGCGTCGTCGGGATGGTGGGAACGGATGGTGCGGAGAGGTGGTGCGAAGGGGTGGTGCGAAAGGGGTGGTGCGAAAGGGGTGGTGCGGCGGGCGCAGGGGGCGCCCGCCGCACCTGGGGAGGGGATGTTACTCGGTGGGGACGAGCTTGGAGAGGATCAGCGCCGCCTGCGGGCCCGTGGGCTGCGGGTTGGCGTACGGGTCCTCGGCCGTCGGGAAGCCCGTGTAGTTCACGGTCGAGTACTGGGCGACCGCGGGCCGCGACCAGATCACGATGCCGGGCACGTCCTCGACGTAGTGCTGCTGCACCAGGTCGAGCGCGGCCTGGCGCTCCTCGTCGCTCGTCGCGGCCTTGTAGGTCGCGAGCGCGGCGGTGACGTCGTCGTTCTTGTAGCGGCCGAAGTTCCAGTTCGCGGTCTCGCCGAGCGGCACGTACGAGGCGCCGTCCATGATGTTCGAGTACATGTTCCACGGGGTCGAACCGCCGTCGGTCCAGTGCAGCGACGCCTGGAAGTTGCCGAACGGGATGGTGTCGTTGAACCACGTGTCCTGCACGATCGCGTCGACGGTCGCCTCGGCGCCGAGCTCGGCCGCGCCCTCGGCGATGATCGCGAGCGCGTCGAGGTAGTCGGTCCAGCCGCTCGGGTTGGTCAGCTTGAACGAGACCTTCTCGCCCGACGGGTCGACGAGTGCGTCGCCGTCCCACGTGTAGCCGGCGTCGGTGAGCACCTGGCGGGCGCCCTCCACGTCGACCTCCATCTCCTGGCCCGAGTAGGCGTCGGAGATGAACGCGTCGCCCGACGGCTGCGGCATGCCGGTCACGCTGGTGATCTCGGGCCACACGCCGTAGCCCGCGGTCTCGGTGATGTCGGCGTGGTCGATGACCATGTTCAGCGCCGTGCGGAACGCGACGTCGTTGAACGGCTTGGTCTCGTTGTTGAGGTACAGCACGTCGACGCCGAAGCCGCCGCCCGCGACCTGGTGGTAGTGCTCGGGGTTCTTCGCGATGAACGTCTCCTCGTAGTCGGGGATGAACGTCCAGCCCCACTGCGCCTCACCGGTGGTGAGGGCGGTCGTGAGACCCGCGTTGTCGTTGAACGCGTCGTAGCGCAGCTGCGCGACCTTGGGCTTCTCGCCCCAGTAGTCGGCGTTGGGCTCGAGCGTGACGGCCTGCGGCGTGAAGGTCTTGAGCTTGAACGGGCCGGTGCCGATCATCTCCTTGTTGGCGAAGTTCACCGCGTCCTCGTTCTCCCAGATGTGCTTGGGGACGATGAGCAGCTTGAGCAGCTTCACCTGGTTGACGTACTGGCCGGTCGTGAAGTCGACGCTGACCTGGTTGCCGTCGACCGTGATGTCGCCGTACTGGTCGGGGAAGTCGATGTTGAGCTCGGGGTTGTCCTTGCGGAGCTCGATCGAGAACGCGATGTCGTCGGCCGTGAACTCGGTGCCGTCCGACCACTTGACGCCGTCGCGTGCGGTGATGATCGCCTGCGTCGAGTCTTCGTTCCACTCGACCGATTCGGCGAGCCAGGGCGTCGGCGGCGCGGTCGGGTCGATCTCGTTGACCTGCATCAGGGACTCGTAGACCGCGAACGCGTAGCCGAGCGACAGCGATGCCGATCCGGTGGCCAGCGGGTTCTGGTTCTCCTGCTGCGGTCCGTTCGGCATGCCGACGGTGAGCACCTTCGTGCCGGTGTCGCCACCGCTCGTGTCGCCGCTGCAGCCGGTGAACACCAGGCCGGCCGCGACCAGGACGGCCCCGGCGGCCAGGATGCGCTTCGTACGCATGTCAATGCCTCCTTGCATTCGTTCTATTGTGAGGTGAGCAGGACGCTCGGTATTACAGGGGTGCCCGGTCATCCACCGTCACCGGAACTGCGAGGCGCAGGTCCCGGCTCGAGCGGCTGATCCGGAGCAGGTACTCTCCGTGCGGCAGGTGCCACGCGGAGCGGTCGACGTCCCACACCTCGAACGCGCGGCGCGCGATCTCGATGCGGACGGTGGTCTGGGCGCCGGCTGCGACGTCGGCGACGGCGAAGCCGGCGAGGACGCGGACGGGGCGGTCGGATGCCTCGGCGGAGGCATCCGATGCGGGCGGAGTCGCGGGCGGTTCGAGGTAGGCCTGCACGACCTCGCGGCCGTCGCGGTCGCCGACGTTGGCGATGGTCACGTTCGCCACGACGTGGGCGGATGCCCCGTCGCCGGGTTCGATCTCGACCGAGCGGTACTCCCACGCGGTGTACCCGAGGCCGAACCCGAACTCTCGCGCCGGGGTCCGGCCGAGGCGGTCCCAGCCGCGGTGCCCGACGTGCACGCCCTCGGCGTAGTCGATGTACCCGGCGACCGGGGTTCCGTTCGGCACGGGCACGTCGGCCTCGTCGGCGGGCAGGGTCCACGGCAGGCGGCCGCTCGGTTCGATCTCGCCGGTCAGCACGGCGGCCAGCGACGAGCCGGCCTCCTGGCCGGGCAGCCACCACCAGAGCGCGGCGGGCACCTCGTCGAGCCAGGGGAGGATGACGGGCGCGCCGGCGTTGACGACGACGACCGTCGCGGGATTGGCGGCGCCGACCCGGCGGACCAGCTCGTCCTGCCGGCCGGGCAGTGCGAGGTCGGGGCGGTCCCAGCCCTCGGACTCCGTCTCGGGGTTGGTGCCGACCACGACGACCGCGAGGTCGGCCGAGGCCGCTGCCGCGACGGCGGCATCGATCTCCTCGTCGAGCGTCGGCCCGGGGACGCGGTGCCGGAAGTGCAGCCGCACGAACCGCCCATAGGACTCGCCGTCGACGACCTGCAGGTCGGCCTCGACGCGCACCGAGCGGGGGGCGTCGACCTCGACGTCGACCTCGACGTGGGGAGGGTTCGAGTAGCTGGAGTCGAGGATCACCTCGGCGCCGACGACGTGGTCGGAGGCGCTGCGCTCGACGCCGTCGACCGCGATGCGGTGCGCGCCGACGGGCCCGAGGTCGAGCACGTGACGACCGGACGCCTCGAGCACGAGGTCGACCGTGAGCCGGACGGATGCCGTCTCGCCGCGCACGACGGGGAACCACAGGCTCTCGGCGTCGGGCAGGGTCAGCGAGCCGAGGAGCGCGCCGTCGGCGTCGAGTTCGTCGATGCGGATGCCGGGCTCGCCGTCGGGCGCGCGCAGCACCGCCGAGTCGACGAGCGGTGCCTTCAGTGTCGTCGCGCCGCCGCGGTGGACGTCGACCTGCGCGTGCGGGTACGCGGCGCGCAGCGCGGTGAGCGGGTCGGACACGTGCGGCGGGGTGACGAACGCGCTGCCGCCGCCCTGCGTGAACGGGTGCACGGCGTTGTGGCCGATGAGCGCGATGCGCTTCGGACCGCCGTTCGCCGCGGGGTCGACGGGCAGGAGCCCGCCGTCGTTGCGCAGCACCACGGTCGAGCGCGCTGCGGCCTCGCGCAGGAGCGCGACGGTCTCGGCGCTCGCCGGGTCCTCGGTCGCGCCGTGCGCGTCGTAGGGCTCGACGGTGCCGGGGAGTCCGCTCAGGGCGCCGACGCGTTGGGCGAGGCGCAGGATCCGCTCGACCTTCTCGTCGATCGTCGCCTCGGAGACCTCGCCGGCGCGCACGGCGGCGACGAGGGCGTCGCCCCACGGACCGCCGGGGCCGGGCATCACGAGGTCGAGGCCGGCGTTCGCCGACTCCGCCGTGTGCTTGGTCGCGAGCCAGTCGCTGACGACGACGCCGTCGAACCCCCATTCGCCCTTGAGGATGCCCTCGAGCAGCGGTCCGTGCGCGGTCGCGGTCTGCTCGACGCCGTCTCGGGCGAGGCCGTTGTAGGCGGCCATGATCGTCCAGACGCCGGCTTCGACGACGGCCTCGAACGGTGCGAGGTAGACCTCGCGGAGCGTCCGCTCGTCGATGCGCGAGAGGTACTCGGTGCGGTCCGTCTCGGTCTCGTTGCCGACGAAGTGCTTGACGGAGGTGCCGATGCCGCCGGCCTGGATCGCGTCGACGAACGCGACCGCGAGGCGGGCGGTGAGCAGCGGGTCCTCCGAGAGGCACTCGAAGTGCCGGCCGCCGACCGGGCTGCGCTGGAGGTTGACGACGGGGGCGAGGATCACGTCGATGCCCTTGCGGCGAGCCTCGGCGGCCATGAGCGCGCCGAGTTCGGCCTGGAGGCGAACGTCCCAGGTGGCGGCGGTGGCGCTCGGTGCCGGCAGCTGCGCGGAGGCGAGGCCGTCCTCGCCGGTGCCGCGGACGCCGATCGGTCCGTCGGAGACGGTCATGGCGCGCAGCCCGACCTGCGGGAGCTCGGTGATGGTCCAGGCGGAGGCGCCGGTGAGCAGGCGGACCTTGTCGTCGAGACCGAGCATGGCGGTGAGGGCGGCCGGGTCCGTACCCGGGGTGGTCGCTTCGCCTGCGGCTGCGGCTCCTGTTGCAGGGCCGGCGCCGGGGGCGAGGGTCTCGCCGGGGGCGGTGGTCGTCGAGCTCACGGCACTCCATTTCGGTCTCGTCGTTGAGGTGACGGCATCATGGTGGCACACTTACTGACATGTAAGTAAGTCCGTATGGTCACGAATCGATAACGCGGAAGGTTCGCGTCATCCGCCCTCGGCGTGGAATGCTGCACTCGACGTGCGGACGCCGCCCGAGGCATCCGTGACGTGTGCGAAGGGAACCGGGAATTGGCAGACACCACGCAGGTCGGGGCGCGCAGCAAGCCGGCGGCCGACCGCGTACAGCGCCCCCAGGCGCGCACGCTCGAGCGCCGCGAGGCGGTGCTGAAGGCCGCGATGAAGGTCTTCGGCGCGCACGGGTACCACAAGGGCGCCCTCGTCGAGATCGCCGAGGAGGCGGGCATGACGCACGCCGGCGTGCTGCACCACTTCGGCTCGAAGGAGGGCCTGCTCGTCGCGATGCTCCAGTACCGCGACGGCGAGGAGGCCGCGGGCGTCCCCGCACGCGCGCAGACCGAGGGCCCGGCGTTCCTCCAGCACCTCGTCGACACCGTCGAGGAGAACACCACCCGCCGAGGCATCGTGCAGGCGTACACCGTGCTCTCGGGCGAGTCCGTGGCCGACGGCCACCCCGCCCACGACTACTTCCACGAACGCACGCACGTCCTCCGCGCGAAGATCGCCGGCGTCTTCGGCGAGGTCACCGGATCGACCGACGGGCAGGCGCTCACCGACGCGGCGTCCACGCTCATCGCGGTGATGGACGGCCTGCAGCTCCAGTGGCTGCTCGAACCCGAGGCGGTCGAGATGCCGAGGCTCGTCGGCACGGTCATCGACGAGCTGATCGAGCGGCTGTCGGCGCCGGCGCCCTAGGCCCGGCCGCTACCCGAGCCCGGGACGGTTCGGCCTCGGTGCGGCGGTCGACTCGCGCACGATGAGGGTCGTCGCGAGCTCCACGCGCCCCGGCACCTCGGCGGCGTCGGGGTCGCCGAGCTCGAGCACCATCCGCATCGCCTCACGCGCCATGTCGGCGAGCGGCTGCCGCACCGTCGTGAGCCGGGGTGCGACCCACTCGCACAGGTCGACGTCGTCGAACCCGACGACCGACAGGTCGCCGGGGATCGACAGGCCGGCCTCGCGGGCCGCGAGGTAGACCCCGTGGGCCTGGTGGTCGCTGCCGGCGAAGATCGCGGTGGGGCGGTCGTCCGAGGCGAACAGCCGTTCGGCGCCGGCGACCCCGCCCGAGACGCGGAAGTCGCCGTAGACGACCAGCTCCGGGTCGAACTCGACGCCGGCACGGGCGAGCGCGGCGCGGTAGCCGTCGAGCCGATCGCGCGAGCACGCGAGCGCCTCGGGGCCGGTGACGATGCCGATGCGGCGGTGGCCGAGCTCGAGCAGGTGCTCGGTGGCCGAGAGCCCGCCCGCCCAGTTCGTCGCAGCCACGATCGGCGCCTGCGAGTCCGCGCCGCCGTGCGAGTCGATCAGCACGATCGGGGTGTTGAGGCGGGCGAGCTCGGCCTCGGCGCCCGGATGCAGCTCGGAGACGACGAGCACGATGCCGTCGGACTTCCGGGCGGAGAGCTGACGGATCCAGTGCCGGTTGGCCGCGCGTCGACCGTGCGTCGACGTGATCACGAGTCCGACCCCTGAACGCGCCGCCTCGGCTTCGGCGCCGATGATGAGCTGGTGCGCCCACGTGGTCGAGAGGTCGGCGATGACGAAGTCGACCAGGCCGATCCGGCGGGTGCCGCCGCGGCGCGTGTAGCCGTGTTCGTCGAGCAGTCCGGCGACCCGCTCCCGGGTGCCGGCCGAGACGCCGGGGCGGCCGTTCAACACCTTCGAGACGGTCGGCACGGAGACGTCGGCCATCTCGGCGATCTCGGCGATCGTGACTCGCATGCGGCTTCCGTTCGTCTCGCCTGCTAGAAAGTTTCGTTCGGGGTTTCTCGACCTTGCCCGCAGGCATTGAGCGGGAATCCCCGGCAGGCTTACCGTACTTGACGAGCCGACGACGCGAAAGTATCTCTGACATTTCGCGACACCCGCGTCGGTCGTCACAGCACCCGATACATCTCAAGGGAGAGAGACATGACTTCACGACGCCTCGCGGTCGTCGGCCTCGCGGTCGCCGCCACCGTCGGACTCCTCGCCGGATGCTCCCCGTCCGGCGGCGACGCATCCGGCTCGGCCGACGGCGAACTGCCCAGCGGGCAGACGCTCACGGTCTGGACGTTCGGCGCCACCGGCCTGGAGGACTCCATGGAGGCCTGGGCCGACGAGACCGGCAACACCGTCGAGATCAAGACGAGCGAGTTCGACCCGCATCACGAGCAGCTGCTCACCGCCCTGGCATCCGGCTCGGTGCCCGACGTCGCACTCGTCGAGACCGGGTACAGCTCGCTGTTCAAGCCCAGCGCCCCCTACTTCGTGGACCTCCGCGACTACGGCGCCGACGACGACCTGCAGGGCGATTTCCTCGACTGGCGATGGGAGCAGGGCGTCGGCCCCGACGGCCAGGTCTTCGGCCTGCCCACCGACGTCGGCGGCCTCGCGCTCGCCTATCGCACCGACCTCTTCGAGGCCGCGGGCCTGCCGAGCGACAGCGCCGGCGTCGAGGGACTCTGGTCGAGCTGGGAGGACTTCGTCACGGTCGGCGAGCAGTACAAGGCCGCGACCGGCAAGCCGTTCCTCGACGACGCCGGCCTGTTCTTCCAGACGGTGTACAACCAGGGCGAGGAGAAGTTCTACGCCGACGAGGACACGCTGGTCTACGACAGCAACCCCCAGGTGCAGGAGGCCTGGGACCTCGCCACCAGCGCGAAGGACATCTCGGCCAACCTCGCCGCCTTCAGCCCCGAGTGGAACACCGCGATGGCGAACGGCGACTACGCCGTGCAGCTCGCCCCGGCGTGGATGATGAACTACATCCAGGGCCAGGCGCCCGACACGACCGGGAAGTGGAACGTCGTCACCCTGCCCGAGGGCGGCGGCAACTGGGGCGGGTCGCAGATGACCATCCCCAAGGCCGCGAAGAACCCCGAGCTCGCGTACGACATGTTGACGACCATCCTGAGCCCCGAGAACCAGCTCGAGGTCTTCCAGGAGTTCGGCAACTTCCCGTCGACGCCCGAGCTGTTCACCGACGAGGCGCTCACCGGGTTCACGAGCGAGTTCTTCTCCGGCGCCCCGGTCGGCCAGATCTACTCCGACAGCGTGCTCGCCCTGAAGCCGGTCTACGAGGGGCCGAAGGAGCGCGCGATCCTGCGCGAGTTCGGCCTGGGCATCGACCGTGTCGAGAGCGGCGAGGAGACGCCCGACGAGGCGTGGGACTCGACGATGGCCGCCATCGAGCTCGAGCTGTCCTCCAAGTAGCACCACCCTGCGGGGCCGGCGCGATCCCCCAGCGCGCCGGCCCCGCCCCGTCACCGACCGGAGGCACCGTGGCCACCATCGCCGATCCCCGGCAGCGCACCAAGCGCCGCATCCCGATCGTCCCCTACCTGTACATCGCCCCGTTCTTCATCGTCTTCGGCCTGTTCGGGCTGTTCCCGCTCGCCTACACGGCGTTCATCTCGCTGTTCGAGTGGAACCCCATCGGCGAGAAGACCTTCATCGGGCTCGATAACTACGCGTTCCTCGTCGCCGACCCGCGGTTCTGGAACGCGGCGGGCAACACGCTGAGCATCTGGTTCCTCTCGACCGTGCCGCAGCTGGCATTCGCGCTGGTGCTCGCGGCGGTGCTCAACCAGGCGCTCCTGCGGTTCAAGACCGGATTCCGCATGGCGGTGCTCGTGCCGAACATCACCTCGGTGCTCGCCGTCGGCATCGTGTTCACGCAGCTGTTCGGCCGCGACTACGGCATGGTCAACACCGTCATCGAGTTCTTCGGCGGCGATCGCATCGACTGGGTCCGTGAGACGTTCGCCGGGCAGGTCGCGATCTCGACGATGATCATGTGGCGCTGGACCGGCTACAACGCGCTCATCTACCTCGCGGCGATGCAGTCCATCCCCCGGTCGCTGTACGAGAGCGCGGAGATCGACGGCGCCGGCCGCATCCGCCAGTTCTTCTCGGTCACGATCCCCCAGGTGCGCCCGACCATCATCTTCACCGCCATCGTGTCGACCATCGGCGGCCTGCAGGTCTTCGCCGAGCCGCTGATCTTCGGCGGCCAGGGCGGCGTCACGGGCGGCCAGTCCCGCCAGTACCAGACGCTCGCGCTGTTCCTCTACGAGCAGGGCTTCCGCAACCTCGACTTCGGCTACGGCTCGGCGATCGCGTGGGCGTTGTTCCTCATCATCGTCGTGCTGACCGTCGTGAACCTCGGGCTCTCGAGCCGGATCGCGTCCGAGGACGCGCGGCCGGCCCCGCTCCGCGGCATCCGATCGCGTCGCGGCCCCATCGAGCGCCGCAGCACCGCCGAGCGCCGCAGCACCACCAGGAAGGAGGTCGCCCGATGACGACCACGAGCCTCGCGGAGACCGTCTCCCGGGACATCCCCTCCGCCCTCGCCGCCGCCGACGGCGACGGAGGCCGGCCCCATCGCGCGTCACGCGCCCGCCGGCGTCGCGGCGCCCCCGGCCGCGTCGGCTGGTTCACCTACCTCGTGCTCGGGGTGACGACGGTCTGCTCGCTGTTCCCGCTCTACTGGATGTTCGTCGTCGCGTCGAACGACTCGTCGAGCGTGAACCGGGTGCCGCCCGTGCTGGTGCCGGGCGACCAGTTCTTCGCCAACGCGGCCCAGGTGTTCGAGGCCGTGCCCTTCGGGCTGAACCTCTGGAACAGCTTCATCGTCTCGGCCGCCATCGCGATCGGCCAGGTGCTGCTGTCGGCCCTCGCCGGGTTCGCCTTCGCGAAGCTCCGGTTCCCCGGACGCAACGCGTTGCTCGTGCTCGTCGTCGGCACCATGACGGTGCCGCTGCAGCTCGCCGTCGTCCCGCAGTTCATGATCGTCACCCAGCTCGGCTGGGTGAACGACCTGAAGGCCCTCATCGTGCCGGGCCTGGTCACCGCGTTCGGGGTGTTCTGGATGCGCCAGGCCATCGACAACTCCCTGCCCGACGAGCTCGTCGACGCCGCCCGCATCGACGGCGCCGGCAGCTTCCGCACCTTCTGGTCGATCGCGCTGCCGTCGATCCGCCCCGCGGCGAGCGTCCTCGGGCTGTTCGCGTTCATGGCGGCGTGGAACGACTTCTTCTGGCCGCTGATCGTGCTGAACACCCCGGGCGCCTTCACCGTGCAGGTCGCGCTCCGGCAGCTCCAGTCGCAGGCCTACGTCACCGACTACGGCGTGCAGATGGCCGGCACGGTGCTCGCGACCATCCCGCTGCTCCTCATCTTCGTCCTCCTCGGCAAGCAGATCGTCGGGGGAATCATGGAAGGCGCCCTCAAGTCGTGACGATCCACCCCACCGCACCGCACGCCGACCCCCGAGCCGCCCTCGGCGCGACGCCCGGGGCATCCGCTCCGTCCGCCCGCGTCGTCGAGCTGCTCGACCGGATGACCCTCGACGAGAAGCTCGCCCAGCTGGTCGGCTTCTGGGTCGACGAGGGCGGCGCCGTCGTGGCGCCGATGCAGGACGAGATGCCCGAGTCGGATGCCGCGCTCGAGGAGTTCGCCCGGAACGGCCTCGGTCACGTCACGCGCGCCTTCGGGACCAAGCCCGTCGACCCGGCCGAACGCGCCGAGTGGTTGCGGCGCTTCCAGCGGTACCTCGTGACGCAGACGCGCCTGGGCATCCCGGCCATCGCCCACGAGGAGATCCTGACCGGCCTGACGGCCTGGCAGGCGACCACGTATCCGGCGCCGCTCGCGTGGGGCGCCGCGTTCGATCCCGGCCTCGTCGAGGAGATGGGCCGTGCGATCGGCGAGTCGATGCGGTCGATCGGCGTGCACCAGGGCCTCGCGCCCGTGCTCGACGTGATCCGCGATCCGCGGTGGGGGCGCGTCGAGGAGTGCATCGCCGAGGACCCGTACACGGTCGGCGTGCTCGGCAGCGCGTTCGTCCGCGGCGTGCAGTCCGCAGGCGTCATCGCGACCCTCAAGCACTTCGTCGGCTACTCGGCATCGCGCGCCGGACGCAACCTCGCACCGGTGTCGGCCGGCCCTCGCGAGGTGGCCGACGTGTTGCTGCCGCCCTTCGAGATGGCGGTCCGCGACGCGGGCGCGCGCAGCGTCATGCACTCGTACGCCGAGATCGACGGGGTGCCCGTCGCCGCCGACCCGTCGCTGCTCACCGGCGTGCTGCGGGACCGCTGGGGCTTCGACGGCACGGTCGTCGCCGACTACTTCGGCGTCGCGTTCCTGCACACCCTGCACCAGGTCGGCGCCGACCTCGGCGAGGCGGCGGCGCTCGCGCTCGCCGCAGGCGTCGACGTCGAACTGCCGACCGGCGATGCGTACCTCGCACCGCTCGCCGAGCGCGTCCGCGACGGCCGGGTCGACGAGTCGATCGTCGATCGGGCGGTGTTGCGGGTGCTCGCGGAGAAGGAGGCGCTGGGACTGCTCGACGAGACGTTCGAGGCGCCGGTCGGCGCGGTCGGCGTCGGCACGGCGGCGCGCGGCACGGCGGCGCGCGGCACGGCAGCGGGCGGCACGGCGGCGGGCGGCATCGACCTCGACCGGCCCGAGCACCGGGCCATCGCACGGCGGCTGGCCGAGGAGTCCGTCGTGCTCCTCGCCAACGACGGCGTCCTGCCGCTGCGGCCCGGCGCCCGCCTCGCCGTGGTCGGCCCCAACGCCGACCGCGCGCAGGCGCTGTTCGGCTGCTACTCGTTCGTGAACCACGTGCTCGGCCACCACCCCGACCACGGGCTCGGCATCGAGGTGCCGACCGTGCTCGATGCGCTGCGCGCGAGCGGGGCGTCCGTCTCGTACGCCCGGGGGTGCGCGGTCGACGACGACGATCGCGACGGCTTCGACGAGGCCGCCGCGGTCGCCGAGGCATCCGACGTGGCCGTCGTCGTGGTGGGCGACCAGGCCGGGCTGTTCGGCCGCGGCACCGTCGGCGAGGGATGCGATCGCGACGACCTCGAACTGCCCGGCGTGCAGCGCGAACTCGTCGAGCGGATCCTCGCGACCGGCACGCCGGTCGTCCTGGTGCTCGTCACCGGTCGGCCGTACGTGCTCGACTGGGCGCTCGACCGGTGCGCCGCCGTGGTGCAGGCGTTCTTCCCGGGAGAGGAGGGCGGCCCCGCGATCGCCCGGGTGCTCGACGGCACGGTGAACCCGTCGGGTCGACTGCCGGTCACGCTTCCGCGGTCGGCGGGCGCCCAACCGTTCTCGTACCTGCACCCGACGCTCGGGGCGCCGACGAAGGTCACGAACGTGGACAACTCACCGGTCCTCCCGTTCGGCTTCGGCCTGTCGTTCACGTCGTTCGAGCGCACGATCGAATCCGCCGTCGCGGAGGTGCGCACCGACGGCTGGTTCGAGGTCGTCGTCTCGGTCGCGAACACCGGCGATCGGGCCGGCGCCGACGTCGTGCAGCTCTACGCCCGCGACGAGTACGCCTCGGTCACGCGCCCGCTCGCGCAACTGGTCGCCTTCGAGCGCGTCGAACTCGCGCCGGGCGAGTGCGCCACGGTCGCGTTCCGCGTGCCGACGACCCGCATCGCGTTCACGGATGCCTCGTACGACCGCGTGGTCGAACCGGGCGCGGTGACCCTGTTCACGGGTGCCTCGTGCATCGACCGGGCGAGCGTGGCCGGGGTGGAGCTCGTCGGCCCCGTGCACCGGATCGGCGTGGACGACGAGCGGATCTCCCGCGCCGTCGTCGCCCGGGGCTGATCCGGAACCTTCCCGTCGCGCCGGTTCCGGCTCGGCGCCACCCCGCCCGTCCGGTCCGGACGGGCTCACCCCGCCCGTCCCGTCCGGATCGGGCGAACCGTCAGGAGGAGCAATGCCGCTTCGTTCCACCATCGCCATCGGGGCGCTCGCCGCCCTCGCGCTCGTCGGGTCGGCCGCGGTCCCCGCGGCTGCGACGACCGTCGCCGCAGGCGCCGCCGCCCCGGGCATCGCCCCGTCCGGAATCGCCGTGTCCGGCGGCGACTCGTCCGACCGCCACGGCCCGCCCGGGCGCGACCCGCTCCGCGGTGCCGTGAACCTGCCCGCCGACGGCAAGGTCGACTTCATCCTCGGCCAGGACGGCGGCACGCTGCACGACTTCCACGAGCAGGCGATCGACGACGGCGCCTTCCCGCAGCCGGCCGGGGTGTCGCTGTTCGCGAGCATCAACGGCATCACGCCCCTGAACGGCCTGTGGAGCCCCGTCGACTACCGCGTCGGCCGGACCGACTTCGAGGAGGTCCTCTCGGAGCATCCCGGCAAGCTCACCATCGGCCTCGAACTCATCGACTACTCGCAGGACCTCGCGAGCGACGGCCGCAACCTCGGGCTCCGGGCGATCGCGGGCGACCCGTCGGTGGACCCCGCGGTGGTCGCCTGGTATCGCGGCTGGGTCGACGAGCTGATCCGGTACGCGGATGCCACGAAGCGCGAGGTGTTCCTCAAGGTCGGATACGAGTTCGACGGGCACTGGAACAACTACGAACCCGAGGCGTACAAGGCCGCGTTCCGGCACATCGCCGGGCGCATCGACGCACTGCGCGCGAAGCGCGTCGCGACCGTCTGGCAGACGGCTGCGTGGGGAGCGGCGATCCCCGACAAGGCCGTGGTCGGCGCCGACGCGTACGGGGCCGCCGACGCGGTGCTCGCCGGCGACGCGGAGGCGCACTGGAACCGCTGGTATCCGGGCGACGACGCCGTCGACTGGATGGGCGTCTCCCGGTTCGCCGCGGAATCCGCGACGGATCCCGGCCGACCGTGGTCGTGCGACCGCGGACCGGTCGGCGCACCCGACACGCTCATGGTGCCGTCGCAGCGGGTCGCCGAGTCGCTGCTCGACTTCGCCCGCGAGCACCGCAAGCCCGTGATCGTCGCCGAGGCGGCACCCCAGGGCTACGACCTCGGCGAGCACACCGTCTCGTGCGTGTTCGCGAACGGGTCGCCGGCGCCGTACGCGCAGCGCACCCCGGTCACGACCGACCAGGTGTGGGCGGAATGGTTCGCGCCGACGTTCGACTTCGTTCGCGCCAACCGCGACGTGGTGCGGTCCTTCACGTACATCAACACGGACTGGGACTCCCAGGGCAACTGGGCGTGCACGGGGCCCGGGGCGTGCAACGCCGGGTACTGGGGCGACAGCCGCCTGCAGGCGGATCCCGTGATCCTGGAGCGGGTCGCCGCGGAACTGCGCGATCGGGCGGTGTGGACGACCTCGCGCGAGCGTGCACGGGAATTCACCGCGCCCGACTTCTCGCAGGGGCGTGGCGTCTTCGAGGCCGAGTACGCCGAGGCCTCGACCTGGCAGGACTGCTGCGGACTCGGCGGTCTCCCGCAGGTCGCCGCCGCGGCATCCAACGGTCGCGAGGTCATGCTGATGAACTTCGGCGACGGCGGTTCGAGCGCGCCTGAGCTCCGGTTCGAGGACGTCGGCCCCGGCCGCGCCGTGACCGTCGAGCTGAACTCGTTGCGCGACGGATTCGAGCAGTCGGATGCCACGTTCAGCGTGCTCGTCGACGGTGTTGAGATCGCGACCCCGGTCGTCGTGCCGAAGCTGCCCGCGGGCGAGTACGCGACCGTGACGTTCGACGCCCGGCTCGGCGCGCGGTCGGACGTCACCGTTCGGCTGAACCCGAACACGGGCGGCAACCTCATCTGGGTCGATCGGCTCACCGTCGGTCGGCGGTGACGGCGCGCCCGGAGCCGGATTCAGGACGACGAAGGCTGGTCAGGACCGAATCGTCGATTCCGTCCTGACCAGCCTCCGAAAGCCTGAAACCGGGGAGGGTGCGAGCGTGAACCCGCGTCAGCCCGCGGTGACGGATGCCGCCCGCGAGAGCGAGACCTGCTCCTCGCGGGGCACGACCTTGACGCGCTCACGGGGGAACTCGTCGGTCTCGCCGAGCGAGCGCTCGTGCGCGTCGAGCGCGAGCCAGCCGTCCCACGTCGAGTACTCGACCTCGCGCTCGTCGAGGATCGCGAACACCGCCTCGCGGTCGGTGACGACCGGTGCGCGCAGGGCGCCCGACGAGGCATCCGCCACCAGGTGCTCGATGGTCTCCATCGCGTCGCTCTTGGTGTGGCCGATGAGGCCGACGGGGCCGCGCTTGATCCAGCCGGTCGCGTAGAGGCCCTGGAGCGGAGCGCCGTCCTCGCCGAGCACGCGGCCGCCCGCGTTCGTGATCACGCCGCGCGCCTCGTCGAAGGGCACGTCGACGATCGGCGACCCGAAGTAGCCGACCGCGCGGTACACGGCCTGCGCCGGGTACTCGCGGAAGTCGTCGGTCGCCCGCACCTCGCCCCACGCGCCGCCGGGCACCGGCTCGTTGCGCTGGAACCGCACGCCCTCGACGCGGTCGGTGCCGAGCACCTCGACCGGCGAGTGGTAGAAGTGCAGGTGCAGGCGGCGGGTCGCCCCGGTCGACTGGCGCGTGCGCCACGACTCGAGCGTGCGCAGCATGATCTTCACCTGGTTGTTCGGCGCCTGCGTGGCGTCGAGCGCGAGGAAGTCCTCGTCGGAGACGACGATGTCGACGTTCGGCACCTCGCCGAGCTCGCGCAGCTCGATCGGCGTGAACTTCACGTCGGCGGGTCCGCGGCGGCCGAAGACGTGCACGTCGGTGACCGGCGAGGCCTCGAGGCCTGCGTAGACATTGGCCGGCACGTCGGTCGAGCGCAGGTCGACCGGGTGCTTCGCGAGCACGCGGGCCACGTCGAGCGCGACGTTGCCGTTGCCGATGACCGCGATCTCCTTCGCCTCGAGCGGCCAGGTGCGCGGCACGTCGGGGTGCCCGTCGTACCAGCTGACGAAGTCGGCCGCGCCGTACGAACCGTGCAGGTCGATGCCGGGGATGTCGAGCGGGGCGTCGCGCACGGCGCCGGTCGCGAAGATCACCGCGTCGTAGTGCTCCTGCAGCTCGTCGACGGCGATGTCGCGGCCGACCTCGACGTTCGCGATCAGCCGGATCGTGCCCGCGTCGAGCATCTCGTGCAGCGAGTTGACGATGCCCTTGATGCGGGGGTGGTCGGGCGCCACGCCGTACCGGATCAGGCCGTACGGCGCGGGCAGCGACTCGTACAGGTCGATCGACACCTCGCCGCCCTCGGCGCGCACGGAGTTGTTCAGGATGTTCCCGGCGTAGATGCCGGCCGGGCCGGCGCCGATGATGGCGACGCGGAGGTTGAGGGTCACAGCTGGGTTGCCTTTCGTGTGCGAAGCGCTTCGGGCGCATAGGGGCTGAGGGTGACGACGTCGCCGACGACCACGACGGCGGGCGAGCGGATGCCCCGACGCGCGGCCTGCACCGCGATCGTCTCGAGCGTCCCGATCGTCACGCGCTGCCTCGGCCCGTATCCATCTTCGACGATCGCGACTGGGCATTCGCTGCCACGTTCGCCGCGGGCGAGGGTGATCGCGGAGTTCGCGAGCGTGCCGATGCCCATGAGGAGGACGACCGTGTGGTCGCGTCCGCCGCCGAGCTCGGCGATCTGGTCGTGCGCGGTCGCCACCGTGAACGCGGTCGCGAGACCCCGGTGGGTCAACGGGATGCCGGCGATCTGCGGGACCGAGATCGCGCTCGTGATGCCGGGCACGACCTCGCACGGCACGCCGGCGTCGCGGCACGCCTCGAGCTCCTCCCCGCCGCGGCCGAAGACGTACGGGTCGCCGCCCTTGAGTCGCACGACGCGCTTGCCGTCGCGGGCGAGCGAGACGAGCAGGGCGTTGATCGCGTCCTGCGGCACCGCGTGGTGGCCGGGCTGCTTGCCGACGTCGACGACCTCGGCGGCGAGCTCGACGCCCTCGGCCGCGAGCTGGTCGAGCACCTGGCGGGCGCCGAGCCGGTCGGCGACGATCACGTCGGCGGACTCGAGGGCGCGCAGGCCGCGGATGGTCAGCAGGCCGGCGTCGCCGGGGCCCGCGCCGACGAGCGCGACGCTGCCGAGCGCGACCGACCCGCTGCCGGTGCCCGGTGGTCGAGTAGGCGCCCCGGCGCCGTATCGAGACCCGCTCATCGCGCACCGTCCTGCAGCAGGCCGCGGCGGCGGAGCATCCGACGCTCGAGCGGGGCGAAGAAGACGAGTTCGATGAGGATGCCGATCGAGAGGATCACGAGGATCGTGGCGAGCACGCCGGCGAGGTCGGCGAGCTCGCGGCTCTGCTGCAGCATCGCACCGACGCCGAACCCGATCGCGCCGCCGGTGGCGATGATCTCGGCGGCCATGAGCGAGCGCCACGAGAACGCCCAGCCCTGCTTGAGTCCGGCGATGTAGCCGGGCAGCGCGGCCGGCAGCACGATGAGCAGCGGCAGGCGGACGCGACCGGCGCCGAGCACCGTGCCGACGCGGCGCAACTGCGGGGGCACCTGATCGATGCCCGCGATCAGGCCGTTCACGATCGAGGGGATCGCGCCCATGAGGATCACGAAGTAGACGGTGGCATCCGTCAGCCCGAACCAGATGATCGCGGCCGGGACCCAGGCGACCGACGGCAGCACCTGCAGGCCCGAGATGATCGGGCCGACCGCGCGGCGGATCGGCTTGACCTCGGCGAGGAGGAGCCCCAGCGGCGTGCCCACGGCGATCGCGATGAGGAATCCGAGGATGCCCCGCTCCAGGCTCGTGGCGACCGCCAGCTGCAGCCGGCCCGACTCCCAGGCGCTGCCGATGGCCGCGGCCACGTCGAGCGGGCCGGGGACGAGGTCGGGGCGGGGCTGCGCGATCACGATGTAGAGCTGCCACGCCGCGATGAGCGCGACGACGAAGACGATGGGCGGCAGCACGCTGGTCGTGAACCGGCGCCAGACGCCCACGCGGTGCCCGACGTCGGTCTGCAGGCGGTCCAGGCCGGCCTCCAGCGAGCGGAGGTCGTCATGGCTGCCGGCGAGCCGGGCGGGCTGAGCGGGAGCCGTGTCGAGCCCCGGATCGATGAGGAGGTCTTCACGCGGCATTTCGGCGGATCTCCTTCCGCAGTCGTTCGGTGATCTCGATCGAGAGGGCTGCGACCTCGGGCGATTCGATGCGGCGGCCCTCGGTCTCGGCGATCCGCCACTCGCCCGCGACACGGCCGGGGCGGCTCGACAGGAGGACGACGCGCTGCCCCAGCCGCGCTGCTTCGCGGACATTGTGTGTGACGAAGACGATGGTGCGGCCCGTCTGCCTCCAGACGCGCTCGAGCTCCTCGTGCAGGAGGTCGCGGGTGATCGCGTCGAGCGCGGCGAACGGCTCGTCCATGAGGAGGACGGGGCGGTCCTGCGCGAGCGCGCGGGCCAGCGCGACCCGCTGCCGCATGCCGCCCGAGAGCTCGTGCGGCCGCTTGTCGGCGGCGTCGGCGAGGTTGACGACGTCGAGCAGTTCGATCGCCTGCGCCCGCCGCTCGCGACGCCCCACCCCGCGGAGCTGGAGCGCGAGTTCGACGTTGCGGCTCGCCGTCAGCCACGGCATGAGCGCCGACTCCTGGAACATCACAGCCGAGCCGGCCTCGGGGGTCTCGATCGTGCCCGAGGTCGGCCGGTCGAGTCCCGCGATGAGGTTGAGCAGGGTCGACTTGCCGCACCCCGACGCCCCGAGCAGGCACACGAACTCGCCGGGTGCGATGTCGAGGTTCACGTCGTCGAGCACGACGGGGCCGGTGCCGAAGCGCTTGCCCACGTGCTCGATCCGGATCGTCGGGGTGCGGCTGGTCATGTCGGCTCCTACTCCTCGCCGAGGCCCGCGGCGGTGACCGGTTCGGCGCCGGCCTCCTCGAGCAGGCCGTTGAGCAGACGCAGGTCGAAGAGGCCCTCGATCGAGCCGTCCTTCTGCGTGCCCGCCTCGAGGCCGTTGGCCACGAGCGTTTCGAACGCGCCGGCGACCGGGTCGACCGAGAACGTGACGTGCTCGAGGGCCCGCGTGATCACGGCGTCGACGAGGGGCTTGCCGGTCTGCTCCTCGATCGCGGCGTTGATCGTGGCCGGCGCCTCGTCGGCGTTCTCCTCGATCCACTCCACGGCGGCGATGTGGCCCTGGAGCAGTGCCTCGACGGTCTCGGGGTGCTCCTTCAGGAAGTCCTGGCGGACCAGCAGCACGGTCGTCGGGAACGCACCGTCCTCCCAGAGGTCGGCCTCGTCGACCAGCACGCTCGCACCGGCCTCCTCGACCAGACGCGAGACCCACGGCTCGGGCAGCCAGGCGCCGTCGATCTGCCCCTGCTGGAACAGCGTCAGCGTCTGCGCGTTCTCGATCGGCGTGATCTGCACGTCGCCGCCGCCCTGCACATCGGTCTCGTAGCCCTCGTCGGCGAGCCAGCTGCGCAGCGCGACATCCTGCGTGTTGCCGAGCTGCGGCGTCGCGATCGTGGTGCCCTCGAGGTCGTCGACCGATTCGATGCCCTCGCGCACGACGAGCGCGGCGCCGCCGGTGGCGGCGCCCGCCACGATGTTGGCGGACTCGCCGCCCGACTGGATGAACGTGTTGATCGACGGGTTCGGCCCGATGTAGGTCGCGTCGATCGCGCCTGCCGAGAGCGCCTCGATGGCGGCCGGCCCGGCGTTGAACACCTGGGTCGTGATCTCGGTGTCGCCGAGCGCGTCGGCGAACAGGCCCTCTTCGAGGCCGACGAGCGCGGGCGCGTGCGTGACGTTCGCGAAGTAGCCCAGGCGCAGCTCCTCGGCGGGCGACGTCTTCGCCTCGCCGGAGCCCGCTTCCGCCTGGGCACCTCCCGTCGCGCATCCGGCCAGCATCATGGCGGCGGCTCCAAGTGCGGTGATGGTCAGGACGGTCTTGCTGGCCTTGTGGTTCACGGTGTCGCCTCCTCTGATGCGGTTCGGATGATGGGTGGTGCGGGTGGTGCGGGTGGTGCGGGTGGTGCGCCCGTTGCGTGAGGCGGATGCCTCAGGCGTGGGTGATCCCGGCGGCGAGCGTGGCGCCGTCCGCGGGGTTGATGACGAGGAACGACCCGGCGGACCGGTTCGCCTCGTACGGCTCGAGCGGCAGGTCGGCCGCGAGTCGCAGCGTCACCCGGCCGATGTCGTTGACTTCGAGCACGGTGGCCGGCTCGTGGGCGAGGGTGTCGAGGTCGCGGCGGCTCGACACCTCGGAGACGAGGGCCTGCACGACCTGGGTGCCGTGCTTGACGAGCACGCGCGATCCGCCCGTGAGCGGTCGGGCGTCGAGCTGGAAGAGTTCGGCGTCGATCTCGCGGCTCGGGGCGGGCAGCGATCCGGCGCCGCCGATGACCGCACCGCGCGCGGCGTCCACGTCGTCGGCGAGCCGGAGCGTCACCGACTGCGGCGCGACGGCCTCCTCGGCGGGTGCGCCGGCGATGTCGATGCCTGCGACGGTGGTCTCGATCCCCGACGGGAACACCGAGACGCGGTCGCCGACCCTGATGCGTCCACTGGCCACGCGGCCCGCGAATCCGCGGTAGTCGCGCAGCGACTCGGATGCCTCGGCGTCGGCCGCGAGGTCGGGCGCGAGCCCGCCCTGGGGGCGGATGACCAACTGCACCGGCAGCCGGAACTCGTCGTACTCCGTCTCGAGTTCGTCGTGCGCGGGCAGAGACTCCAGCAGTTCGAGCAGCGCCGGGCCGTCGTACCAGGGTGTGTTGGCCGAACGGTCGACGACGTTGTCGCCCTCGAGCGCCGAGACCGGCAGCACGTGCACCTCGCCGAGCCCGAGTTCGGCGGCGACGCGCCGCACCTCGGCGTCGACCGCGGCGTACGCGGCCTCGTCGTAGCCGAGCAGGTCGATCTTGTTGACCGCGATGATGACGTGCGGCACGCGCAGGAGCGCGACCACCGCGAGGTGACGCCGGGTCTGCTCGAGCACGCCGTTGCGACCGTCGATGAGCACGACCACGGCGTCGGCCGTCGTCGCGCCCGTGACCATGTTGCGCGTGTACTGCACGTGCCCCGGGCAGTCGGCGAGGATGAAGCTCCGCGCGCCCGTCGAGAAGTAGCGGTAGGCGACGTCGATCGTGATGCCCTGCTCCCGCTCGGCCCGCAGGCCGTCGGTGAGCAGCGCGAAGTCGAACCCTGTGCCTTGGCCGAAGCCGCGCTCGACCGAGGTGCGCGCGACCTGCTCGAGCTGGTCGGCGAGGATCGCCTTCGAGTCGTGCAGCAGGCGGCCGACCAGGGTCGACTTGCCGTCGTCGACCGAACCCGCGGTCGCGAAGCGGAACAGCGTGCTCATCAGAAGTACCCGTCCTTCTTGCGGTCCTCCATGGCGGCCTCGGAGAGGCGGTCGTCGGCGCGGGTGGCACCGCGCTCGGTCACCGTGGTGCGGGCGACCTCGCGCACGACGGCCGCGACCTCCGTGGCATCCGACTCGACGGCGCCGGTGCAGCTCATGTCGCCGACGGTGCGGTAGCGCACCAGCCGGCGTTCGACCTGCTCGCCGGGCTCGGGCAGCGAGACGTCGCCGACCGCGCGACACATGCCGTCGCGCCGGAACACCTCGCGCTCGTGCGCGTAGTAGAGCGGCGGAAGCGCGATGCCCTCGCGCTCGATGTAGCGCCAGACGTCGAGCTCGGTCCAGTTCGAGATCGGGAACGCGCGGACGTGCTGGCCCGGCGTGTGCCGGCCGTTGTACAGGCTCCACAGCTCGGGCCGCTGGTTGCGCGGGTCCCACTGCCCGAACTCGTCGCGCAGCGAGATGATGCGCTCCTTCGCGCGGGCCTTGTCCTCGTCGCGGCGGGCGCCGCCGAACACGGCGTCGTGCTTTCCGGCCGCGATCGCGTCGAGCAGGGGCAGCGTCTGGAGCGGGTTGCGGGTGCCGTCGGCGCGCTCGTGCAGGCGGCCGTCGTCGATGTAGTCCTGCACCGACGCGACCTCGAGGCGGATGCCGAGGCGTTCGACGGTCTCGTCGCGGAACGCGATCACCTCGGGGAAGTTGTGGCCGGTGTCGACGTGCAGCACGGGGAACGGCACGCGGCCCGGCCGGAAGGCCTTCGTCGCGAGGTGCAGTACGACCACCGAGTCCTTGCCGCCCGAGAACAGCAGGACGGGCCGCTCGAACTCGGCGACGACCTCGCGGATGATGTGGATCGCCTCGGCCTCGAGGAGGTCGAGCGTGTCGAGCCCGGTCGCCGTGGTCACGGCGCCGTCGAGCAGCGTGTGCGTCATAGGTGCAACCCGCATTCCGTCTTGGAGAGCCCGGCCCAGCGGCCGGATCGGGGGTCTTCGCCGGGGGCGACCCGCTTCGTGCACGGCTCGCACCCGATCGACGGGTAGCCCTGCGAGAGCAGGTCGTTCACCGGCACGCCGAAGGCTGCCGAGTGGTCGATGAGGTCGTCGAAGCGCCAGGCCGCGAGCGGGTTGACCTTCACGAGCCCGTTGCGGTCGTCCCAGGTGACCAGCGGCGTGTTCGTGCGCGTCGGTGCCTCGTCGCGGCGGACGCCGGTGAACCACACCTCGTAGCCCGACAGCGCGTCCTGCAGGGGTGCGACCTTGCGGCGTGCGCAGCACAGGTTCGGGTCGCGCGAGAACAGTTCCGCGCCGAACTCGGCGTCCTGCTCGGCGACGGTCTGGTCGGGGAGCACGTCGACGATGCGCACGTCGAGCGCGTCGGCGACGAGCTCGCGGGTCTCGTACGTCTTCGCGAAGTGGTATCCGGTGTCGAGGAAGAGCACGTCGACACCCGGCAGCGACTGGGCGACCACGTGCGGCAGCACCGCATCCGCCATCGAGCAGGCGACGGCCGCGGCATCCGACGAGAAGTTGCGCTCGACCCAGGCGACGACCTCGTAGGCGGATGCCTCGCCGTCGGCGAGCGAGCGAAGCTCGGCCTCGCCGCGTTCGGCGATCTCGCGGAGCTCGTCGGCCGGGCGCTTGACGGCGGTGCGGGGGGCGAGGCTGACCGTCATTGCAAGGCCTCCTCGTCGGCCCGGTGCGCCCACTGGGCGAACGTCTCGTCGGCCGCGGCGTCGCGCTCGTCGATGAAGCGTCGGACGACGCGCTCGGCGTAGTCCGCGATGCCGTCGGCGGCGACCTTGAGGCCGCGCACGGTGCGGCCGAGGCCGGCCTCGTCGCGGTCCTTGGACGCGAGCCCGCCGCCGAGGTGCACCTGGTAGCCCGGCACCTGCTCGCCGTCGATGGTGACGAGCTGGCCCTTGAGCCCGATGTCGGCGGTCTGGATGCGCGCGCAGGAGTTGGGGCATCCGTTGACGTGCAGCGAGATCGGGTGCGGCAGCTCCGCCTCGAGGTCGGCGAGGCGCTCCTCGAGCTCGAGCACCGCCTGCGTGGCGTAGCCCTTCGTCTCGACGATCGCGAGCTTGCAGAACTCGATGCCGGTGCACGCGATCGTGCCGCGGCGGATGAGGCTCGGGCGAGACTGGAGGCCCAGTTCGTCGAGCGCCGCGATGAGCGACTCGACGCGCTCCTCGGGGATGTCGAGGACGACGAGCTTCTGGTGCGGCGTGGTGCGCAGGCGGGTCGAGCCGTGCGCCTCGATCACGTCGGCGAGCTTCGCGAGGGTCGGCCCCGAGACGCGGCCGACGATCGGCGTGACGCCGACGTAGAACCGGCCGTCCTTCTGCCGGTGCACGCCGACGTGGTCGCCGGGGGTCGAGGGCGTCGGCGCCGACGGGCCGTCGGGCAGCGGCGAGTCGAGGTACTCGGTCTCGAGGACCTCGCGGAACTTCTCGGGCCCCCACTCGGCGAGCAGGAACTTCAGGCGCGCGCGGTTGCGCAGCCGGCGGAACCCGTAGTCGCGGAAGATCTGGGCGACGCCGTGCCAGGCCTCGGCGACCCGGTCGGGTGCGACCCACACGCCGAGGCGCTCGGCCAGGCGCGGCGCGACCGACAGGCCGCCGCCGACCCACAGGTCGTAGCCCACCCCCAGCGTCGGGTGCTCGACCGCGACGAAGGCGACGTCGTTGATCTCGTGCACGACGTCCTGGCTGGGGTGCCCGGTGATCGCGGACTTGAACTTGCGCGGCAGGTTCGCGAGCGACTCGTCGCCGATGAAGCGGCTCGTGATCTCGTCGATCGCGGGGGTCGGGTCGATCAGCTCGTCGGCGGCGATGCCAGCGACGGGGGAGCCGAGCACGACGCGCGGCACGTCGCCGCACGCCTCGGTGGTCTCGAGTCCGACGCCCTCGAGCCGGCGCCAGATCTCGGGCACGTCCTCGACGCGGATCCAGTGCAGCTGCACGTTCTGCCGGTCGGTGAGGTCGGCGGTGTCGCGCCCGAACTCGGTCGAGATGCCGGCGATGACGCGCAGCTGCTCGGTCGTGAGCTGCCCGCCGTCGATGCGGACCCGGAGCATGAAGTACTCGTCCTCGAGTTCGTGCGGCTCGAGGGTCGCGGTGCGGCCGCCGTCGATGCCGGGCTTGCGCTGCGTGTACAGGCCCCACCAGCGGAAGCGGCCGTGCAGGTCGGTCGGATCGATCGAGGCGAAGCCGCCCGCGGCGTACGTCTGCTCGATGCGCTCGCGCACCGACAGTCCGCCGTCCTGCTGCTTCCACTCCTCGTTCGCGTTGAGCGGTTCGGTGCCGTCGACCTTCCACTGCCCGTTGGGCTTCGAGGACGGCCGCGGCGCGCGCACGCGTCCTTCGGGCCGGGCGGATGCCCCGGGCCGCGCGGTCGTCTCGCTGATCGTCATGCCCCGAAGCTAGGCGAGGTGTGCCGGGGCGTCATCCCGGCCCCGACGCAGGCCGACACGTCGGGTCACACGGTGTCACACAGGGGAGATCTTCGTCACAGTGTTGACGCGACGGGTGCGTCGAGGCACTGCAGGTAGCGGTCCACGACGAGGTCGACGAGCTCGGGCGCCGGGTCGTCGGCGTCGAGCAGCGGCTTCGTGATGAGGTCGCCGCCGCCCTTCGCGGCGAGGTCCTGGAAGTACCCGGGCGCCAGCAGATAGCTCGAGACGACGACCCGCCTGGCGCCTGCGCCGCCGTAGCCGCGCGCGGCCGCGACGGCGTCGTGGAGGCGCGGCTCTGCCGCGGCGAGGAACCCGGTGACGACCGGGCGGCCGAGCTGTTCGGCCAGCATCGACGCCTCGCGGCGGCAGTCGTCGTTCGCGCGGTCGTCGCTCGAACCGGCGACGGCGAGCACCAGTGCATCGGTGGCGTGCGGGCCGTTCACGTCCGCGCCCAGCGCGTCGAGCTCGCCGATGCGGCGCGCGAGCACTCGGGCGAGCCTCGGGTCGGGGCCCAACGCCCCGGCGAGCTGGACGCCCGGGAGCCCGGCCGTCGACTCGGTGAGGTCGACGTGCACGTGGTAGCCCGCCGAGAGCAGCAGCGGTACGACGATGACGGGCATGCCGGCCGGCAGCGCCGCGAGAGACGCCTCGACGTCGGGTTGCTGCACGTCGACGTGCCCGAGCCGCACGGTCACGTCGGGCAGTCGCTCCGCGACCGCGTCGACCAGCCGGCGCACCGCATCCTGCCCGGCCAGCGACGCGGTGCCGTGCGAGATCGCGAGGAGCGCGGGGGTCGTCATGCCCCTATTGTGCCCGCGCCGCCGCCCAGGCGGCGCCCGATCTCCGTGGCGGTCTCCCGCGCCGCGGCCACGACCTCGTCCAGGGCGACGGCGCTGTACGACGTGGCGACGTACGGCACGGTGAGCGCCGCGACCGTGCGACCGGTACGGTCGGCGACGGCCACCGCGACATCCGTCACGCCGGCCTGCACCGCGTCGGGGCGGGCGAGCCAGCCCTCGGCGAGCTGCGCGCGCTCGGCGTCGTCGAGGCCCAGGCCGGCGAGCACGGCGCCGGTCGCCGAGGCGTCGAGCGGGAAGCGGGCGCCGACGCGCACGTGGTAGCCGAAGTCCGCGGGCGACTCGGCCTGCGCGACGACGCGGACCTCGCCCGCGTCGTCGACGCCGAGGTTGCACGACTGCCGCACCCGGTCGGCGAGTGCGCGCATCGGCCCGGACGCGAGCCGCACGAGCCCGCGCAGCGGCGGGTGCCGGTGCGCCAGGTCGAAGAGGGCCATGCTCAGGAGGTATCCGCCCGACCCGGCTTCGCGGGTGAGGTATCCGCGGCGCTCGAGCGTGGCGAGCACTCGGTAGATCTGGCTGACGCTGCGACCGACGCGCTGCGCGATCTCGGTCTGCGTCATCGCCTCGGGCGCCTCGGCGAGCAGTTCGAGGATGTCGAGGGCCTTGTCGAGGGCGGGCGCCGCGTATTCGGCGGCAGAGGCTGCAGCGGCGGTGGCCGGGGGGCGGGCCGGAACCCCGTCGGTCCGCGAGCGCCCGGATCCGGACGTCACCGGTCGGCGCCCAGCGCGCGGACGAAGCGGCGGGCGATCTCCCGCTCGAGGTCGTCGGGCACGGGCTGCGCGCCCGGCGCGAGGGTCTCGGGTGCGGTCGCGACGCGTTCGAGCGACAGGGTCTGCAGCAGGAACCCGAGGTCCATCGCCTCCAGCGAGTTGCCCTTCGGTCCGGGACCGGCGAGGTTGACCATGCGCCCGCCGGCGAGCAGCACGACGTGGCGACCGTCGGGGAGGTCGACCCGCTCGATCGCGGCGTCGACCTCGGTGACGGCCGTCGAGCGCGCGACGAGGGACGCCACGTCGATCTCCCACGGGAAGTGCCCGGCGTTCGCCAGGACCGCGCCGTCCGGCATCCGATCGACGATCTCGTCGGTGATGATGCCCGGCCGCCCCGTCGCCGTGATGAAGATCTCGCCCCACTCGGCGAGGTCGCGCAGCTCGGCGACGCGGTATCCGTCGAGGGCCGCCTCGAACGCCTTGAGCTCGTCGATCTCGGCGACGGCGACGCGGCCGCCGAAGGCGCGCAGGTACTGGGCGATGCCCCGCCCGCACCAGCCGTAGCCCGCGACGACGAACCGGCGGCCGGGGATCATCAGGTTGGTGATGCGCATGAGGCTCTCGACGACGGACTGGCCGACGCCGTGGCGGTTCTCGCCGATCGCCTTCAGCAGGCTGTCGTTGATGACGATCGTCGGGAACGGCACCCGACCGGCCAGCTCGTCGCGAAGCCGGATGCCGCCGCTCGTGGTCTCCTCGGTGCCGCCGCGGACGGATGCCGCCAAGCCCGTTTCCACGACGCGCGCCGCGAGGTCGGCGCCGTTGTCGAGGAGGAGGTCGGGCCTGGAGTCGCCGACGGCGGCCACGTTGGCGGCGTGCTGGTCGAGCGAGTCGTCACGTGAACCGAGCACCCGCATGCCGAGCCGGCGCAGGTGCGCGACCACGTCGTCCTGCGTCGAGCCGTGGTTGCCGGTCGCGACGATCTCGGCGCCGCCCGCCTCGAGGGTCTCCAGCAGCACGGCCGTCTTGGGCTCGAGGTGCAGCGACATGCCGATCCGCAGCCCGTCGAACGGGCGCCGCTGCGCGAACTCCGGACGCACCTCGGCGAGGAGCGGCATCCTCGAGCGGATCCATCGGATGCGCGCCGCACCCTGGTCTGCGAGTCCGTCGTGCTGGTCCATCTCGCCCACTTTCATATATGAACGCGTGTTTCACATATGATACCCCGTGGATCAGCGGGCGCTCTGGCGAGTGGCCCTGACCGGGATCAGCAGCGCGAGACCGAGCGCGAGCACGAGCACGATCCCGAGGATCCCGAAGTATGCCGCGCCGCCGATCGTGACGAACAGCGCGAATGCGGTCGGCGCGAGGAAGCTGACCGCGCGACCCGTGGTCGCGTACAGCCCGAACACCTCGCCCTCGCGCCCGGCCGGGATGAGCCGGGCGAGGAACGACCGGCTCGCGGACTGCGCCGGGCCGACGAAGAGGCAGAGCGCCAGGCCCGCCGTCCAGAACACGATCTGCCCGCCGTCGTGCAGCACGAACACCAGCGTGCCGCTGACGACCAGTCCGATGAGGGCGGCCATGATGACCGGCTTCGCGCCCAGCCGGTCGTCGAGCACGCCGACCGCGATCGTCGAGATGCCGGCGACGACGTTCGCGGCGATCGCGAACACGATCACCTCGCCGGGCGAGAACCCGAAGACGGATGCCGCGAGCACGCCGCCGAACGTGAAGACGCCCGCGAGCCCGTCGCGGAACACGGCGCTCGCCAGCAGGAACCACACCGTGTTGCGCTCCTCGCGCCAGAGACGTGCGATGTCCCGACCGAGTCGCGCGTACGACGCGAAGAAGCCGACCTTCTCGCGCGCGACGGAAGCGGGCGGTCGGAACTCGGGCACCGCGAAGAAGACGGGCAGGGCGAAGATCGCGAACCAGAGCGCCGAGACGATCATCGCGACGCGCACGTCCAGCCCGCCGTCGCCGGTCACGCCGAACAACCCCACCTCGGGCTGGATGAAGCCGAAGTACACGACGAGCAGCAGCACGATGCCGCCGACGTAGCCCATGCCCCAGCCGAAGCCCGACACCTTGCCGATGGATCGCGGGGTCGAGACCTGCACGAGCATCGCGTTGTAGTTGACGCCGGCGAACTCGAAGAACACGTTGCCCGCGGCCACGAGCACCAGCCCGAGCAGCAGGTACGAGGGGTCGGGCTGCACGAAGAACATGGCGAGGGTGATCGCGACGACGATGTACGTGTTGACCGCGAGCCAGAACTTGCGGCGTCCGCTCGTGTCGGAACGCTGGCCGGTGACCGGGGCGAGCAGGGCGATCAGCAGGCCCGCGATCGCGAGCGCCCAACCGAGCTGCGCCTCGACCGTGCCGCTCGCCCCGAACGACTCGCTCGTGAGGTAGACCGTGAACACGAACGTCGTGACGACCGCGTTGAACGACGCCGACCCCCAGTCCCACAGGCCCCAGGCGAGGATGCGCCCCTTCCGGGCCCCGGCCTCCTGCACGGCATCGACCTGCGAGGTCGCGACGCCGATCGTCGCGGCCGCGCCGTCGGCCGGCGTGAACGGCGCGGGCGGGAAGTTGCGCGGCTGGCCGCTCGGGTCTGCGGGGGAGCCGTTCGGGTCGGTCATGTCGGCAGTCTCATTCCGTCGGGTGAACGCGGGGTGACGGATGCCCCCGGTCGAGGCATCCGTCGACGCGGGCCGCTCGTGGTGCGGTCGATCGTCGTCGATCTGCCGGAAGGCTACTCCAGCTGGCCCCGCCCGCGGCCCTCCGACAGACTGGTCCGATGGCTGTCTTCGATCATCTCGGCATCTCCGTGGTCGACCTGTCGCGCGGCATCGCGCAGTTCGACCCGATCATGCAGGCGCTCGGCTTCGAGCGGACCGACGCGGAGTCGTCCGTCGCCTGGTTCAAGGACGATGACACGACCGAGCTGATCCTCTTCCCCGTGCGGGAGCCAGAAGGCGGGCCGCACGTGCACGGTCGGGTGGGTTGGCAGCACCTCGCGTTCGCGGTCGACTCGCGCGACGAGGTCGACCGTCTGCACGCGATCGCGATGGATGCGGGCTGGACCGCCGTGCGCGACCCCCGGATCTTCCCGCGATTCAACGACCGCTACTACGCGTCGTTCGTCGAGGACGACAGCGGCATCCGCATCGAGTTCATGCACAACCCGCCGCGGGCCGCCGACGCCTGACCCGCTGGTGCTCGCGCGACCGACCTGACAGACTCGACGGATGCTCGGTTCCGCTCGCTCCCGAACGGTCGACCGGCAGCGCCGAGAGCGCCGTCGGCGCCCCGCCGCGCTCGCCGCCCTGACGCTCGCTGCGGCGGTGGCCATGGGCGTGGCCGGCGCAGCTCCTGCCGTCGCCGACCCGGCGATGACCTACGACGCCGTGCCGTCGGGGCGATACCCGATCGACGTCGACGCGACACCCGACGGCGCCGAGGTGTTCGTCATCTCGCGCGGCGACGGCGGCGTGGCCGACCTTCGCGTGTACGACGCCGAGACCTACGCGGAGCTCGGCGCGGTGACGTTCGGCGCCGGCGCCGACTTCAACCCCACGTCGGTACAGGTCTCGGCCGACGGCTCGCAGGTGTGGGTGGCCTTCTACAACCCCGGGCAGATCCTCGTGTATCCGACCGCCGACCTCGCGGCGGGCGGTTCCCCCACGCCGACCGTGATCACCGCAGGCGGCGGGTTCGTCGACCTCGAGGTCGACCCGGCCGGCGCATACATCTACGCGGCGACGCTCTTCAACCCGCAGTACCAGTTCTCGACCGCGGATCCGTCGGCCGCGCCGCGCACGGTCGACGTCCCCAACGGGTCGCGCGGCGTCTCGGTGCGCACGGACGGCACGCAGGCGTACTTCACGTCGTTCGCGCCGGCCCCGGCCGGCGGCGTCCAGACCGTCGAGGTCGCCGGCGACGGCTCGCTCTCGCTCGGCGCGCTCACGCCGACCGGCGACCTCCCGTGGGACTCCGCGTACGTCGAAGGCGTCGACCGCGTGCTCACCTCGAACTCCGGTTCGCCGACGTCGATCTCGGCGTTCACGCCCGGCTCGGCCGACCCCGCGAGCACCCAACCCGTCGACTGCGGACCGCGCCTGCTCGACGCGACGCCCAACGGCGATCGCGTCTACGTCGCGTGCCTCACCGGCGGCATCATCGCGGTCGACTACGCGACCGGCGCACCGGTCGCGGGACGGGTCGACATCGGTGCGAACGTCGAGTCGGTCGACGCGTACAGCGCGACCGGCACCGACGCGGATCGCCTCTACGCGACGAGCGGCGGCACCGACGAACTGCTCGTGTTCTCGAAGCCGGTGATCACCGGTGGCGGCGACCTCACCGTCGACGAGGGGGCGCAGGCGACCTTCACCGCGACCGCGGCCGGATTCTGGCAGCAGTTCACCTGGCAGTCGAGCAGCGACGGCGGCACCACGTGGATCGACGTGCCGGATGCATCGGGCGAGTCGTTGGCCGTCGACGGCACGCTCGCGAACGACGGCCTGCTCGTGCGCGCCGTCGCCGCGAGCGTGCTCTTCGACACCGTGGTCGGGGAGCCGATGCGGCTGACGGTGATCCCGCCGCCAACTCCGACCCCGACGCCCGGCCCCACGCCCGGGCCGACGCCGTGTCCGCCGGGAACGACCTGCCTCGCCGCGACCGGAGCCGACGGCGGGACGGCCGCCGCGCTCGCCGTCGGGCTCCTGGGCCTCGGCGCGGTGCTCGCCACGGCCCGATTCGGCCGCCGCCGCACCCGCTGACGGCGAGCGCTCCGGCAGACGCAGCGCACCCGCAGGCGGCACTCGCTCCGACCTACGACCACGTCTCGGCCATCAGCTCGCCGAACAGCTCCTCGGGGTCGCATTCGAGCCGTTGCCGGGTGAACCAGGTGCAGAGGTTCACGCAGTCGCGGTGCAGCAGGTCGAACCCGCTCGGGTTCGCGACGAGGTCGATGACCTGCGGCAGGTCGATGACGACGACGCGCCCCTCGTGCACGAGGACGTTGTACGGCGACAGGTCGCCGTGCACCAGCCCGGCGCGCGCGAGGATGCGCAGGAAGCCGACGAGCTGCTGGAACAGGTCGTGGAGTTCCGCGGCATCCGCCCGCACCTGCGCGAGTCGGGGCGCCGCGGTGCGGCCGTCGCCGACGAACTCCATCAGCACCTCGGTCTCGTGCACCTGCACCGGGTACGGCACGGATGCCCCGAGCTCGGTGAGCCGCGACAGCGCGGCGAACTCGGCGTTCGCCCACTGCACGCGCGCGACCTGGCGGCCGAACGTCGTGCCCGTCTTGACGGCTCGGGCGTCGCGGCTGCGGCGGGTGCCGCGGCCCTCGGTGTAGATCGCCGCGCGGTGGAAGTCGCTGTGCTCGCTGCCGCGGTACCGCTTCGCGGCGAGCAGCACGCGCTGCCCGACCGCGCCCCGGCCCGACGCGGGCGAGCCCGGCACCGCGCGCTCGATGAGGTGGACGTCGGCCTCCTTGCCGCTCTTCACGACGCCGAGTTCGGTGTCGATCGCGCCGGCGCTCGTCACGACCCAATCGGGCCGCGGATCGGGGCCGCGTTCGGAGGGGATGGTCGCCGGCCACGTCGACCAGCGTTGGTCGTCGCCCGGTTCGACCTCGTCGAAGGCGAGCGGTGCGGGGTTGAAGAGCCCTGCTGAGGTGCGGTGTGCACGGTCGATCGGATCGTCGATCGATTCGTCGAGTGACGAGAGGAAGTTCACGGTGGTTGCTCCGGATCAGGAGGCCACCGCGGAATCAGCGGGCGGCGACCTCGAAGGAAGGATGGTCGGCGAGGCGCACGACAATGACGGTGTTCATCGGACGCTCCTTCCACTGGCTGCTGATCGGATGCCCCCTGCTGCGGGCTCCGCGAGCTTACGCCCCCGCGCGGGCGCTGTCCAGCATGAGGCCGGCAAGCGCTCCTCGCGGGGGCATCCGGACGATCAGGACACGGCCTGCTTGACCAGGTCGCGCAGGCGCTGCTCGACGGCGGGAGTGATCGCGATCACCGCGAACGAGGTCGCCCACATGTCGCCGTCGTCGAGCTTCGCCGGCTCGTCGAAGTTCACGGTCGGGTACCGGGTGTCGAACTTCGACTTCGGCTGCACGAACACGACGACCTTGCCGTCGCCGTTCGCGTAGGCCGGGAACCCGTAGAACGTCTTGGGGTTCAGGTCGGGCGCCTCCTCCGACACGATCGTGTGCACCCGGGTGGCGACCTCGCTGTCGATGCCCGACAGCTGCTCGATCGCCTCGACGCACGCTTCGAGCTCCTTCGCGAGCTTCGCGGCGCCCTTGACGCCCTTGGTCGCCCGCAGTTCCTCGGCGCGCTGCTTCATCGCCTGCTTCTCCTCGGCGGAGAAGCCGACGCCCTCGCTGGTCTTGCCGGCCATGACGGCCCCCTTTCGCTCGCTGGTGCGCTGTGATGGTGTTCACGCTACGCGGAGGGGCATCCGTGCCGCTTCTCGATTCCTGACCGACCGGATGCCCGTACGCCCGGCCGCCGACTACGCCGGGTCGGCGCTCGCCTGCGCACCCTTCGTCAGGTCCTGGGCGAGCATCACGAGGATGCCGCTGGGCCCGCGGACGTACGTGAGCAGGTACACGTCCTGATAGTTGGCGACGCCGCGCAGCGGGTGGCATCCGTGCTTCGCGGCGATCGCGAGCGCCGCGTCGAGGTCGTCGACCGAGAAGGCGACACGGTGCATGCCGATCTCGTTCGGCAGGGTCGGCTCGGTCTCGATCGCCTCGGGATGCAGGTACTCGAACAGTTCGAGGCGCCCGCCGCCGGCAGGCGTCTGCAGCATCGCGATGCGGGCGTGGTTGCCGTCGAGGCCGACGGCGGTCTCCGCCCAATCACCGCTGACGGTGTCGCGGCCGACGACCTCGAGGCCGAGGTCGGTGAAGAAGGCGATGGTCGCGTCGAGGTCGCGAACGGCGATCCCGACGTTCTCGAAGGTGATGGCCATGGGCCGCACGTTACCGACAAGCGATCCGACCCGCGACCGCGCCCGCCGATCGCGCCGCCGATGTGGTTGGGTTGACCCGTGACCGGAGGTGGGGGACCTCGAGGGCGGCCGGCACGCTCAAGGTGGGGGCGTCCGACGGGCCGTGACGCCGTCGCCGGGTTCATGACCGGCCTCTTCTCCATCCCGGAGGGCATGGCGTACGCGAGCATCGGCGGCTTCGCCGCCCCGCTCGGCCTCTGGTCGGGTGTCGTTCCCACGATCGTGGGCTCGCTGTTCGCCCGAACCGTGCTCATGGTGACGACGCTCACGAGCGCCATCGCGCTGTCGTCGCAGAGCGTGCTCGCGGCGGCGGGCCTCGACCCGGGCGATCTCGGAGCGGTCGCGACGCTCACGGTCCTCGTCGGCGTGGTGATGCTCGTCCTTGGGCTGCTGCGACTCGGGTCGGTGATGGCATTCGTCTCGACGGCGGTGATGACCGGATTCACCGTCGGCATCGCGCTGCAGATCATCGCCGGCGTCGTGAAGGACGCGACGGGGTACGCGCCCGAGCACGCGAACACGCTCGGGAAGATCATCGAGGCGATCGCCCACCTCGCCGAATGGGACTGGACGGCCGTGCTCGTCACGGCGATCACGATCGCGGTGTGGCTGGTGTTCCACGCCGTGAGGTGGACGCGCGCACTCGCGACGCTGATCGCGCTGCTGCTCGTGACCGTGGGCGCGGCGGTGCTCCGCATCGACGTCGAACGGGTCTCGGACATCGCCGCGGTGCCGAGATCGCTGCCGCCGTTCACACTGCCCGACCCGAGCGCGATCCCGGCGCTCGCCGGCGGTGCCGTCGCGATCGCCCTCGTCGCGCTCGCCCAGGCCGCCGGCATCGGGTCCACCGTGCGCAACCCCGACGGCAGCCGGCCCGATGCGTCGAAGGACTTCACGGCGCAGGGGCTCGCCAACGTGGCGGGCGGCCTGTTCGGGGCGCTGCCGACGGGTGGGTCGCTCTCGCGCACGGGCGTCGCGCAGAGCGCGGGCGCGCAGTCCCGGTGGGCGGGCGTGTTCGCGGGCGTCTGGTTGGCGGTCATCGTGCTGATCGTGGGTCCGTGGGTCGGCGAGATCCCGATGGCCGTGATCGGCGGCCTGCTGTTCGTCATCGGCGGCGAGCTCATCGTCGGACGCATCCGCGACATCCGGGTCGTCGCCCGTACCTCGTGGCTGTCGGCCGCGGTGATGGTGATCACCTTCGCGGCGACCACGGCGATGCCCCTGCAGTACGCGATCTTCCTCGGGGCGGGGCTGTCGATCCTGGTCACCGCGGTCGCGGTCTCGAGCACGGGGCGCATCATCGAGTTCGCGCGCCGCGACGACGGCAGTTGGGACCTGCGCGACGCGCCGACCGTGCTCGAGTCGGGGCGCACGACGGTGCTCGCCTACACCGGCGCCGGCCTGTTCTCCGAGGTGAACCGGCTCGCCGACCAGTGGCCCGACGCGTCCGAGGCGCACGACGCAGCGATCGTGTTCGTGCTGCGGGGCTGGGTCGGCGTGCCCTCGGCGACCTTCATGCGCGGGCTCGACGAACAGGTCGGGGCGCTCCGCGAGCGCGACATCGCCGTGGTGCTCGCCGGCGTGCCCGAGCGACTGCGCGATGCCCTGCTCCGCAACCACGACCTGCGCGAGCTCGGCGAGCACAACGTACTCGCCGCCACGCCGGTGCTGCTGGAGTCGCTCGACCGCGCCTACGCCGAGGCCGAGCGGGTGCGGGCGCTGCCCGGCCCGCCGCCGGCGCCGGGCGAGCCGCGCGACTGATCGCCCGCGGCGGTCAGCCCGCGCCGCACCAGTCGGACGCGCCGCCGGTCTGCACCCGGACGGTGGCGCCGGTCGCGACGTCGATGATCGTCGTCAGCCGGTCTCGCGAGGCCGGTGCGTTCGGGTAGCCGTCGGATGCCGCGTCGATCGGCGCGGTCTCCACCGCCGCGAGCCTGCCGTTCGGCGAGGCGCAGTAGCCCAGCATCCGGCTGCCGTCGGCGGGGGTGTACCGCAGTGCCGTGCCGCTGGTCGAGACCAGCGACAGCAGCGACTGCGCCTGCACGGTGCCGTCGGCCGCCGTGACGGCGAGCAGCACGCCGAGCAGGTGGGTGCCGTCGGCCGTGAGCTGGGTCACCCGGCCGGGGTACGCGTTCTCGGGGAGTTCGGCGCTCGGCAGCACGTTCTCGCGGGACTCGCCCGTCTCGAGGTCGACGATCGATCCGCGGTCCGGGTCGGCGACGATGAGCTCGGTCGTGCCCGGCAGCAGGCCGCGCATCTCCTGATGCGACCCGAGGGGCGACGGCGGTGACAGCCCGAGCGCGTCGACGATGAACATCGCGCCGTCGAAGTCCTGCACGACGATCGAGGCGGTGCCCGGGACGAACGCCCAGTCGAGCACGCGCATCGGCTCGCCGTCGATGCCCAGCACGGGCTCCGGCGCCGCGTTCTGCCCCGACACGTCGAGCGTGAACAGCGCGCTCTCGTACTGCGGCGGCGTCTGCGTGCCGGGCGGTACCGCCCCGTCGAGCACGAACCCGATGAGCGGGTGCGTCGTCGAACCGGCGATCGAGCGCACCCAGCCGCGTTCGGGCAGGCTGAGCGCCTGAGCCTCGTCGCCGATGCCGGCGATGAGGAGGGCGTGGGTGTCGTCGTCCTCGAACGTGACGGCGGCGACGGCCCCGCCGGCGTGCGCGAAGGTCAGGATGCGGGGCGCTTCGAGCACCGCCTCGGCGTCGCCGCCGCCCGACACGGCGCCGCGGAGCACCGCGTCGGACTCGCCGTCCGGGCTGCGCCGCGCGAGCGTGTAGAGCTCGCCGTCGGCCGTCGTGAACCGGTGCGAGACCGTCGCGGGAGTCTGTTGCACCGCGCCCACGACACCGTCGACCGTCACCGTGAACTCGGTGTCGTACGGCAGCGGGCGCTCGAACTCCACGACGAGCCGGTCGTCGTCGACGGTGAGCTCGGCCGGCTCGACCGGCTCCACCCGCAGCTCGCCGTCGACGCGGTCGATCGCCTGGTTGAGTTCGAGCACGACGCGCGACCCGGCGACCTCGGTGACCGCGGTGGTGTCGACGGTCGCGGCCTGCAGCTTCGGCCCCTGCACCGCACCCGCGACGGCCAGGCCCGCGGCGGCCGCGGCGAGCACGCCGATCGTGGCGACCAGGCGCCCGCGGAAGCCGCGGCCGCCGAACGGCTCACGAGACCCGGACGGCGCTGGAGACCCGGACGGCTCAGTAGACATACGGCTGTTCCGGCTGCTCGGTGACCTCGACGGTCTCGGGGATCAGCGCCAGCCCTTCGCCGGTCGACGGGTTCGCGCCGAAGGTGCCCGAGACCCGCACCCAGTCGTCGACGGCGACCCGCTCCTGCCAGTCGGGCAGGTAGACGGGCACGCCGATCGGCTGGGCGTCGACCGCGCAGCAGGTGACCGTGAAGCGGGCGAGGTAGAACACGTCGTCGGGTTCGCCGGGTGCCGGCGCCACGAACCCGATGAGCTCGACGGGCACGTCGGCGTAGGCCGACGGATCGGTCTCCTGCGCGGTGAGCAGGGCCCAGTCCTTCACCGTGAACGTGGACGGGTCGGCTCCCGTCAGGTCGGGCGCGTCGCCCGCGAGGTCCGCGGTGGTGCGGTCGATGTCGCGGTCGACCGCCGTCTGGGCCGAGAGCGTCGCGGGCGGGAAGGCGAGCAGCAGGAACGCCGAGATCGCGATCACTGCGAGGGCGGCGGATGCCCCGAGCACCGCGCGCGCGCCGGGCGACCGGCGTGCGGCGCGGGGACGCGCGCGGGGAGGGGCATCCGGGACGGCTTCACCGTCGTGATCGTGATCGTGGTCGTCCTCGTCCTCGTCCTCGTCGCCGGGCGCCAGCGGCACCAGCGCGAGCGCGGCGAGCGCGACGACGCCGCCGATCACGGCCATCACGATCGTGAACACGTTGTAGCGCGGGTGGATGTACAGCCCGAGCTGGCCCGAGACGCCGAGCCACACGGTGACGACCACGCCGATCAGCGTGAGCGCCACGCCCTTCCAGCGGGCGATGAGCCTAGGCCACAAGGTTCACCGCCAGTCCGATCGCGGCGCTGGCGAGCGCCACGATCACGGTCAGCTGCACGAGGACCCTCGCCCGGAACGTGGTGCGCAGCAGCGCGAGCATCTTCACGTCGATCATCGCGCCGAACACGAGGAACGCGACGATCGCCCCGGGGGTGAAGGTCGACCCGAACGACAGCACGAAGAACGCGTCGACGTTGGAGCAGATGCCCACGACGAACGCGAGCAGCATGAGCGCGAAGACCGACAGCACGGGGTTCTGGCCGAGGGTGATCAGCAGGTCGCGCGACACGGCGACCTGGATGAGGCCGGCGATCGCCGAGCCGACGAAGAGCGCCGGCAGCATCGCCGAGGTCTCGTCGGCGAACATGCGCGCCGCCCGTCGCGGCTTCGAGCCGCTCACCGTGTCGGCATGCGCGCACGCGGCGGCGAACGAGGGGGTCAGCAGCGACATCGGGTCGCGGTGCCGGCTGTACACCCAGCCGACCAGGTTCGCGATGAGGAACCCGCCGAGGATGCGAGAGACGAGGATGCCGTCGTCCCAGCCGAACGCCTGGTACGTCGTGATGATCGTGATCGGGTTCAGGATCGGCGCGGCGAGGAGGAACGTCATCGACTCGCCGACCGTGAGCCCCCGCTGGATGAGCCCGCGGGCGAGCGGCACGTTGCCGCACTCGCACACCGGCAGCAGCACGCCGAGCAGCGAGATGAGCGCGCGCCGCGCGAACGGATTGCGCGGGAGCCGTCGCTCGAGGAATCCCTCGGGCATCCACAGCTGCACGGCCGTCGAGACGAGGATGCCGAGGAAGACGAACGGCAGGCTCTCGATGACCACGCTCGCCGAGAGCGTGATGAAGTCCTGCACCGAGTCCGAGAGCGCCTCGCCGGCCTCGGGCGGCGCGAGCAGGCGGATGCCGACGAGCGCGAGGATCCCCGCGATGCCGATCGACAGGCCGATCGCCGGGCGGGTTCTCCGGCGCGGTGCCGAGGGGCCTGGCGGGCCCGAACGCAGGGTCAGCGGGATCGGTCGTCTCGCCTCGGTCACGCGGCGTCCCTCAGCCGTCGGTGGCGAGCTGCCCGCAGGCGCCGTCGATCTCCTTGCCGCGCGTGTCGCGGATGGTCGTCGGGATGCCCGCCGCCTCGAGTCGGCGCACGAACTCCTGCTGCACGTCGACCTCGGACGCCGTCCAGATCGAGCCGGGCGTCGGGTTCAGCGGGATCGGGTTGACGTGCACCCAGCCGCGACCGCGGGCGTTCAGCTTCTCGGCGAGCAGGTCGGCGCGCCAGCCGTGGTCGTTCATGTCCTTGATGAGGGCGTACTCGATCGAGACCCTGCGGCCGGTGCGGTCGAAGTAGGCGCGTGCGGCGTCGAGCGCCTCGTCGACCTTCCACCGAGAGTTCACGGGGATGAGCTCGTCGCGCAGCCCGTCGTCGGGCGCGTGCAGGCTGAGGGCGAAGGTCACGGGGATTCCCTCGTTCGCGAGCTTGCCGATCGCGGGAACCAGGCCGACGGTCGACACCGTGATGTTGCGCGCCGACATGCCCAGGCCGTTCGGGGCCGGGGCGACCATGGTACGCACGGCCTGCATGATGCGGGCGTAGTTCGCGAGGGGCTCGCCCATGCCCATGAAGACGATGTTGGAGACGCGCTCCTGCGAATGGTCGTCGCGCTTCTTGCCGCCGAGCGCGCCCGAGGCGATCACCCGGTTGGCCTGCACGATCTGGTCGACGATCTCGGCGGCCGACATGTTGCGCGTGAGGCCCTGCTGGCCGGTCGCGCAGAACGGGCAGTTCATGCCGCAGCCGGCCTGGCTCGACACGCACAGCGTGATGCGGCCGGGGTAGCGCATGAGCACCGACTCGACGAGGGCGCCGTCGTGGAGGCGCCAGAGGAACTTGATGGTGTCGCCGCGGTCGGTCTCGAGGCGCTTCACCTCGGTGAGCAGCGGCGGCAGCATCCCGGCGACGAGCTCCTCGCGGCCTGCCGCGGGCAGGTCGGTCATCTCGGCGGGGTCGGTCGTCCAGCGCGTGTAGTAGTGGCGGGCGAGCTGCTTCACCCGGAAGCCGGGGAGGCCGAGCTCCTCGGCCTTGCCCTTCCACTCCTCGGGCTTGAGGTCGGCGAGGTGCACCGGCGGCTTGCCGCGCTTCGGCGAGGCGAACTGGAGCAGGGGCCGCCCGTCGGCGCCCTTCTGCTGCTGCCAGCCCTCGGTGGCCGGGCGGACCTGACGGGCGCCCGAGGGCGCGCCCGTGCGGCGGACGGCTCCGCGGGCGGGTTCGGCGGTCTCGAGGTCGGTCGGCATCCCTTCAGGGTACGCGGGGTAGCCGAGGATCCGCTGGGCGCGGCCGCTGGGCGCGGGCGCGGGCGTGGCTGCCGGCTCGTACGCTCGGAGGCGTGATGCGAACCGACGACGTGCAGACCGGAGACCCGAACCGTCCGGCGCGGCCTCCGTCGCGCCGCCGACGGCTCGCCGCGGGAGTGGCGCTGGTCGCACTCGTGGCATCCGGGTTGGCGGTGCATGCGCTGCTGCCCGATACGGCCGCGACCGACATCGCGGGCGACGCCCTCTACGCCGTTGCGATCTACGCGGTCGTCGTGCTCCTCGCGCCCCGTCTCGGCGCGGCGGCGGCCGGGGCGATCGCTGCGGGATGGTGCATCGCGGTCGAGCTGTTCCAGCTCACCGGCATCCCGGCGGAGCTGGGTGCGGTGTTCCCGCCCGCGATGCTGGTGCTGGGGACGGTGTTCGACGCGCGCGACCTGGTGGTCTACCCGTTGGCGGTCGTGGGCGCGGCGGCCATCGACGCGGCGGTATCCGCAGCGCGATCGTCGCGCACCGTCAGGTGACGATGAAGTAGACGAGCGCGGCGAGTCCGACCGCGACGATGAGCACGCGGTACGCCGTCTGCGGGATGTGGCGTCCGTAGCGGCCGCCGATGAATCCGCCGAGGAACGAGCCGACCGCGATCGCGATCGCCGCGGGCCAGGCCACCTCGGTGACGGCGACGAACACGACCGCGGCGGCGATGTTCGCGACCGCAGCCATGGCGTTCTTGAACGCGTTGGCCCGCACGAGCGAGCCGGCCATGGTGATCGACAGCAGCGCGAGCAGCAGCACGCCCTGCGCCGCGCCGAAGTACCCGCCGTAGACCGCGGTGAGGCCGGCGACGGCCATGGTCGCGACCGGGTGGTCGCGGTGCTGCGCCTGCCCGTGGATCCGGGTCGTCCACCGCTTGATCGCCGGCCCGAAGATCACGAGCAGCAGCGCGAGCACGATGAGCGCCGGCACGATGACCTCGAACGCCTCGCTCGGCAGCGCGAGCAGCAGCAGCGCCCCGGCCAGGCCGCCCGCCGCCGAGAAGCACAGGATCAGCGCGAGCCGCCCCCAGCCGCCGCGGAATTCCTCGCGGCCGGCCCACGCGGCGACGACGGATGCCGGCAGCACCCCGACGTTGTTGGTCACGTTCGCGAGCACGGGCGGGTACCCGAACGCGAGCAGCGCCGGGAACGTGACGAGCGAGCCCGACCCGACGACGGCGTTGATGGTGCCTGCGGCGACGCCTGCGAGCCCGAGCAGCAGGTACTCGACGACGTTCACGGGGCGACCTGCTCTGGATGGGGCATCCCCCGATTCAAGCAGGGATTCCCGGTCTCGCGATCACGCCGTCACGCCGGGTCGAGCGCCACGAACGCGAGGTGGTCGGGATGGTCGACGTAGACGGCGACGCCGTCGGCCAGCGACGCCGCCGGGCTCGCCTCGCCCGACGGATCCGCGGGACCGGTGTACACGGTGCCCTCCGTCGGTGTGTAGCCGAGAGCTGCGAACGTCGTGGTCCATGCCGCGGTCTCCGCGGCGGGGAATTCCACGCGCGCGATGGCGAGCGCGAACTCGGCGTTCGGATTGCCCCACGCGCAGTACGAGCCACCGGCCTCCGTGATCGCCGCGGCCAGCGGGTCGAACGGCGGCGCGTCGGGATGGTGCGGGAAGCCGTGCTGGTCGAGGTAGGCGCGGCCGGCTTCCGTGAGCAGGTCGTCGCACGCGACCGGTGCGGGCGACGGCGCGGTCGTCGGCTCGGCTCCGGCGGTGGGTTCCGCCGTCGGGGTCGTGCTCGGAGCTGACGGCGTCGGCATGGGGCCGGTGGTGCCGGCGGTGCATCCCGCGAGGAGGACGACCGACAGGGCGGCGAGCGCGAGTGCGGCAGGGCGACGGTGCGACATGGGGCGAGCATAGGGGTGGGCGCCTCCTGCGCATCAGGGGTGGCCCTGAACCGAACTGGTTCGCCGCCTCGGGGCGGGCAGTACGCTGACGCGGCGCGGTCGGCGTCCGACCGGAGGATGCGGCATCCCCCGACCGGGCGACCGCGGAATCAGCCGATCCACGGCTGCCGGCCGGCCCTCTGGCGCGCGAGGCTCGGCGCATGACCACCTCGACGACGCACCCGCCCGCATCCGGCGCCGCCCTCGGTCCGACCACCGTGAGCGAACGCTCGATCGCGCCCGACCTCGCGCGCGGCGCGATGCTCCTGGCCATCGCGCTCGCCAATGCGCCGTTCTCCCTCTGGGGTGCGGCGGACGGCGCCTTCCCGGTGCACGCGCACGACGGTTCGGCCGCCGACCGGATCTGGCAGACCGTGTCGATCATCGCGATCGACTCACGCGCCTACCCCATGTTCGCTGCGCTCTTCGGGTACGGGATCTGGCAGTTGTACCGCCGCCAGACGGAAGCAGGGGTGCCCGAACGCGAGGTGCGGCGGCTGCTCCGTCGCCGGCACTGGTGGATGCTCGCCTTCGGCCTCGTGCATGCGGCCCTCCTCTGGGCCGGCGACATCGTCGGTGCCTACGGGCTCGCCGGACTCGTGCTCACCTGGCTGTTCCTGCGGCGTCGCGACCGGACCCTCGCCGTCTGGGCGTCCGTGCTCGCCGTGGTGCTCACGGCGCTGGCCGTCGGCCTGCTGGGGCTGGCGTTCGCGGCGAACGCTGCAGGAGTGGATGCCTCGGGCTCCGTGCCCCTCGACTTCCTCGACACGGGCGTGACCGAGTCGGACTACCTCGTCTCGATGGTCGACCGCGTCGGGTCGTGGATCATGGTGACCCTCGTCCAGGGCCTGCTCTCGCTGTCGACGCCGCTGGTCGTGCTGCTCGCGATGCTCGCGGCCCGGCACCGGGTGCTCGAGGAACCGCTCGCCCACCTGCGCGTGCTTCGCGCGGTCGCGGTGGCCGGGGTGGCCATCGGCTGGATCGGTGGTGCGGTCGTCGCGGCGCAGCACCTCGGGATGCTGGGGCTGCCGGCCGATCTCGAGTGGGGCTTCCACGAGCTGCAGGCGCTCACCGGTGTCGCGGGTGGGCTCGGCTACGTGGCCGTGTTCGGCCTCATCGCCGCCGCGCTCGAGCGGCGGCGTGCGCTCGGCCGGCCGTTGCCGGTCGTGGCCCGTGCGCTGCAGGCGACCGGTCGCCGGTCGCTGTCGGCCTACCTCGCGCAGTCGGTGCTCATGGCTCCGGTGCTCTGCGCGTGGGGGCTCGGCCTCGGTGCCGTGCTCACGTCCTGGTCGGTCGCGGTGTACGCGGTCGTCGTGTGGGCGCTCACGGTCGCCGGCTCCGTCTGGCTGGAGCGTGCGGGGCGCCAGGGCCCTGCGGAACGGCTCCTCCGCCGTCTCGCCTACGGGCGGACGCAGCAGGCGGCCGCCGGCCGCGGGCAGACCGGCGTCAGCCGAGGCTGATCGGCGTGAAGCCGCCGTCCTCGACGGTGCCGATCGGGGCGGCGACGGCGTCGTATCGGGCGCGCACGCCGAGGGCCGAGGCATCCGGGTTGGCGTACAGGTACTCGGCCACGACGCGGTACTCGGCCAGCCGCCCGTCGGGCACGCGGCTCTCGCGAATGGCCACTCCGCCGACGAGCGCGGCGGCCAGCGCCGTCCAGTACGTGCCGATGCCGCGGAACGACCGAGCAGGCCGCTGGGGCTCGGCATCCGAGAGCAGGATGTCGTTCGTCGTCCGCGCGCAGGCGATGGCGAGGCGCCGCCCCAGTTCAGAGTACTCGGCGAAGCCGTCTGCCAGCCGGTCGTACTCGAGCCAGCCGGCGGCGCGCACGACGCTGCGCAGCTCGCGGTTCGAACCCGCCACGGTGCCGAACGGCACGTCGAGCGCCGCGGTGAGCACCTGGTCCAGCGTGCGTGCATCGCCGTCGTACTGGATGAAGCGGCCGATGTAGCCGCGCTCGCCGCCGCCTCCCGCGCGCGCCGGACCCGCTGTGCGGGCCTCGTCGACCTGGCGGCGGATCTGGTCGAGGTTGTCGTCGGCCTGCTCGAGCAGCGCCGCCGAGAGGGCGAAGAGCCGGTCGACCTCGCGCGGGAGCTGCCGCGCCGCCTTGTACCGGAAGTCGTGCTCGAGCTCCGACCAGGTGTCGGACAGCGCCGTGCGGAGCTGCACCTCGACCTGCGGGGCGTCCGGTGCGGCGTCCGGATCGGGGAGGCCGTCGGGTCCGACGGCGATCGGGTTCGGCGACGTGGCGGTCGAGTCGTCGGCGAGGGGGATGCGGCCGACGAACTGCACCGAGCGGTAGCCGAATGCGTCGATCGGGAGGAGCTCGGACTTGTCGACCCAGGAGTCGTCGTCGACGATGAGCGCCTCGCGGACGACCTGCTCCATCGCGGGCAGGTCGCCTTCGAAGTGGGCGACGATGCGCACGCCGAGGATGTCGCGGACCTCCCGGTCGGGGGCGCGGCGCACCTTGCGTTCGAAGGAGTCGCGGCTCTTGACGCGCGCGGCGACGTGGAAGTACTTGAAGCCCGCGCCTTCGAGGCGGCGCGCGACGTCGGACTCGATCCGGCTGCGGAGCTTGCGGTACCGCCGCAGTTCGCGGTCGTACCTGGCGAGTTCCGCGGCGACGAGCTCTTCGTCCTGCTCCCGCGCATCCACACCGGCAGGTTAGTGCGTCCGTTCCGGAAGACCTGGTGAGACAGCCGGAGATCCGCGGGAATACCGGCCGGGTCGCCTTGGTTGAGTCAAGTACACTCAAGTTTCACCGGATCGACTTGACACGTTCATCGGGCCGTTGCACACTTGAGTCGGCAAGGCTCAACCTTGTCGCCACCTGACTTCGGTCGCGGGCCAGCACGGCCGGGCCACCAGTCCGAGAACGTCCGCCGCGGGGCATCCGCGCGGCCCGGAACGGACAACGAAGGAGAAACACACATGTCACGAGCAGTAGGCATCGACCTCGGAACCACCAACTCGGTCGTCTCGGTCCTCGAGGGCGGCGAGCCCGTCGTCATCGCGAACGCCGAGGGCTTCCGCACCACCCCGTCGGTCGTCGCATTCACCAAGGACGGCGAGGTGCTCGTCGGCGAGACCGCCAAGCGCCAGGCCGTCACCAACGTCGACCGCACCATCGCATCCGTCAAGCGCCACGTCGGCACCGACTGGAAGACCGACGAGATCGACGGCAAGCGGTACACCCCGCAGGAGATCTCGGCGCGCATCCTGCAGAAGCTCAAGCGCGACGCCGAGCAGTACCTGGGCGACACCGTCACCGACGCGGTCATCACCGTGCCGGCGTACTTCAACGACGCCGAGCGCCAGGCCACGAAGGACGCCGGCGAGATCGCGGGCCTCAACGTCCTGCGCATCATCAACGAGCCCACCGCTGCCGCGCTCGCGTACGGCCTCGACAAGGGCCGCGAGGACGAGCTCATCCTCGTCTTCGACCTCGGCGGCGGCACGTTCGACGTGTCCCTCCTCGAGGTGGGCAAGGACGACGACTTCTCGACCATCCAGGTCCGTGCGACCGCTGGCGACAACCGCCTCGGCGGCGACGACTGGGACCAGCGCGTCGTCGACTGGCTGATCAAGCGCTTCAAGGAGTCGACCGGCGTCGACGTCTCGAAGGACAAGATCGCGCTCCAGCGCCTCAAGGAGGCCGCCGAGCAGGCGAAGAAGGAGCTCTCCAGCTCGATGTCGACGAACATCCAGCTGCCCTACCTCTCGCTCACCGAGAACGGCCCGGCGAACCTCGACGAGAAGCTCACCCGGGCCCAGTTCGAGGACATGACGAGCGACCTGCTCGACCGCACGAAGAAGCCCTTCGAGGACGTCATCCGCGAGGCCGGCATCAAGGTGTCCGACATCGCCCACGTCGTGCTCGTCGGCGGCTCGACCCGCATGCCCGCGGTGTCGGAGCTCGTCAAGCAGGAGACCGGCAAGGAGCCCAACAAGGGCGTCAACCCCGATGAGGTCGTCGCCGTCGGTGCGGCCCTGCAGGCCGGCGTCCTCAAGGGCGAGCGCAAGGACGTGCTGCTCATCGACGTCACCCCCCTCAGCCTCGGCATCGAGACCAAGGGCGGCATCATGACCAAGCTCATCGAGCGCAACACGGCCATCCCGACCAAGCGGAGCGAGACCTTCACGACCGCCGACGACAACCAGCCGTCGGTCGCCATCCAGGTCTTCCAGGGCGAGCGCGAGTTCACCCGCGACAACAAGCCGCTCGGCACCTTCGAGCTGACCGGCATCGCCCCGGCTCCCCGCGGCATCCCGCAGGTCGAGGTCACCTTCGACATCGACGCCAACGGCATCGTGCACGTGTCCGCGAAGGACAAGGGCACCGGCAAGGAGCAGTCGATGACCATCACGGGCGGGTCGAGCCTGCCCAAGGAGGACATCGACCGCATGGTCAAGGAGGCCGAGGAGCACGCGGCCGACGACAAGAAGCGCCGTGAGTCCGCCGAGACCCGCAACCAGGCCGAGCAGCTCGTCTACTCGATCGAGAAGCTGATCAAGGACAACGACGACAAGCTGCCCGCCGACGTCAAGACCGAGGTCCAGGGCGACGTCGACGCGCTGAAGACCGCGCTCGCCGGTGACGACGACGACGCCGTGAAGTCGGCGTTCGAGAAGCTCAACCAGTCGCAGGGCAAGCTCGGCGAGGCGATCTACGCGCAGCAGCAGCAGGCGGATGCCGCCGGTGCCGCGGGCGAGGACGCGAACGCGACCGGCGAGGCGGGCGACAGCTCGGCCGACGAGGACGTGGTCGACGCCGAGGTCGTCGACGACGAGGACGAGAAGAAGTAACCATGGCCGACGAGAACCAGAACCACGAAGAGCCGGTGATCCGCGACAAGCGGCGCATCGACCCGGAGACCGGTGAGGTTCGCCAGGCTCCCGACGGGGCGGGCGATGCGCCCGCCCCCGAGGGTGCGGCTTCGGCCGGTTCGGCGGATGCCCCGGCGGGCGCCGGCGGCGTCGAGCCCGAGGCATCCGACGACACCGAGCTCACCGTCGAGGACATCCTGAACGCGGCCCAGGCCGAGGTGCAGGATCCGAGCGACGAGCACCTCGCCGACCTCAAGCGCGTCACCGCGGAGTACGCCAACTACCGCAAGCGCACCGAGGCGAACCGAGAGGTCGAGCGCGAGCGCGCGGTCGGCCAGGCTGCGGCTGTGCTGCTGCCCGTGCTCGACGACCTCGACCGGGCCGAGAAGCACGGCGACCTCGAGGGCGACACGCCCTTCGCGACCATCGCCGCGAAGCTGCGCGGCCAGGTCGAGAAGCTCGGCCTCACCCCGTTCGGTGAGCCCGGCGAGCCGTTCGACCCGCAGCGGCACGAGGCGATCTTCCAGCAGCCGTCCCCCGACGTCGAGGTCGACACCGTCGCCGACGTCGTCGAGACCGGCTACACGCTGGGCTCGACGCTCATCCGCGTCGCGAAGGTGGTCGTCAAGACCCCGGCGTGACCGCAAACCCGTTGGTCGAGTAGCGACGAAGGAGCGTATCGAGACCGTTCGACCAGGTCTCGATACGCTCCGCTCCTCGACCGGCGGGCAATCAGTCAGACTTCAGAGGAAGGAGGTGCCGGTTGGCCAGTCAGGATTGGTTCGACAAGGACTTCTATGCCACGCTCGGCGTCTCCAAGGAGGCGAGCGACGCCGACATCAAGAAGGCGTACCGCAAGCTCGCCCGGCAGTACCACCCCGACCAGAACCCCGGCGACGCCAAGGCCGAGGCGAAGTTCAAGGAGATCAGCGAGGCGAACTCGGTGCTCTCCGACGCCGAGCAGCGCAAGGAGTACGACGCGGTCCGCGCGATGGGCTCCGGCGCCCGGTTCACCGCGCCCGGATCGGGCGGGGCCGGCGGGTTCGAGGACGTCTTCGGCGGCATGTTCGGCCAGCAGGGCGCGGGCGGCCAGCGCTTCACCTTCCAGCAGGGCGGCGGCGGTGGCGGCGACTACGACGACCTGCTCGGCAACATCTTCGGCAGCGGCAGGTTCGGCCAGTCGTCGGGCGGCTACCGCGGCTTCGGCGGCCCGACCCCGGGCCGGGATGTCACGGCCACCACCACGCTCGACTTCATCACGGCGACCCGCGGCGAGCAGGTGACCCTGCAGACCAGCGAGGGAAAGCCGATCACCGTGCGCGTTCCCGCCGGCGTCTCCGACGGCCAGAAGATCCGGCTGCGCGGCAAGGGCCACCCGTCGCCCGACGGCGGTCCGGCCGGCGACCTCATCCTCACGGTCAAGGTGCGCAAGCACCCCGTGTTCGAGCGCGACGGCTTGAACCTGCGCGTCAACGTGCCGGTCACCTTCGCCGAGGCCGCCCTCGGCGCGACCATCGAGGTGCCGACCCTCGGCGGCAAGCCCGTGAAGCTGAAGGTCGCGCCCGGAACGCCGAGCGGCCGGGTGCTGCGCGTCAAGGGCCGCGGCGTCGAGACCGCGAAGGGCACGGGCGACCTGCTCGCCGTCGTGCAGGTCGCGGTGCCGTCGCACCTGTCGAAGGACGCGCGCGAGAAGCTCGAGGCGTTCGTCGCCGACCTGCCCGACGAGGACCCGCGCGCCGACCTGCTGGCGAAGGCCAGGGAATAGCGGTGGACGAGACGAGCCCGCTGTTCGTGATCTCGGTCGCGGCCGAGCTCGCCGGCATGCATCCGCAGACCCTGCGGCAGTACGACCGCATCGGCCTCGTCTCCCCGACCCGCACGGCGGGCAAGTCGCGTCGATACTCGATGCGCGACGTCGTGCGCCTGCGCGAGGTCGCGCAGCTGTCGGCCCAGGGCGTGAGCCTCGAGGGCATCCGCCGGGTGCTCGAACTGGAGGACGAGGTCACCGGCCTTCGAGCGCGCGTCCGCGAGCTCGAGGCCGCCCTCGCCGACGAGATGATGAACAACCGGCCCGGCCGCCGCGTGTTCGCCGCCGGCTCCCAGGGCGAGGTCGTCACGATCAGGGCCGGCACCCGCGTGCGCCGCGAGAACGCGGTGGTCGTGTGGCGGCCGCTCGAACGCTGACGCCCGGCCGGGCGGCCGCCCGGCTGTCAGGCCGTTAGGCCGTTAGGCCGTCTCGCCCGACGCGCCGGTCGCGCCGGTCGGCCGGTATCGGAGGTTGACCTCCTCGAGCGGGTCGCCGTTGAGCATCTCGAGCGGCACCGGCGCGCCGCCCGGACTGTCGTAGAGCCGGATGCCGTCGCCGAGCAGCACCGGCAGCACGTGCAGGTCGATCTCGTCGAGCAGTCCGCGTTCGAGGAGCTGGCGGCCGAGGCTGGCCGAGAGCACCTCGACGTTCTTGCCGCCGGCCGCGCGCCGCGCGATCTCGACGGCCTCGGCGATGTCGCAGTCCAGGAACGTCACGCCCTCCGCCGGTCCCGCGTCGTCGGGGTGGTGGGTGAGCACGAACAGCGGTCCGCTCCACGCTCCCCCGTACACCGCGCCCGCGTCGGGGAACGCCTCCCATCCGTCGCGTCCGCCCAGGACGGCGCCGGTGGTCTCGACGTACTCGGCGATGAGGCCGGATCGATTGGTGGCCGCGGGCATCCAATCCATCGCGTGCCCCGGGCCGGCCACGAATCCGTCGAGCGACATCGAGAAGTGCCACAGCACCTTGCCGTCTGCGGTCTGCGGGGTCGTGTCGTGCATGTTCGGGCTCCTTCGTCGAGAGGTGAGTCGATCGACTCGCCACTTACGGTACGCCCGTCCATCGAGGTGAGTCAAGCGTCTCGCCTCTGTGGCACCATGGAGCCATGAGCCGTGAACTGCCCGAATACCACCGCGATGTCGCCGACCGGAATCGAGCGGCGATCATCGAGGCGGCCACGGCGCTCTTCCTCGAGCACGGGTACGATCGCGCCTCGCTCGCCCGAGTCGCCGAACGAGCCGAGGTCTCGAAGGCGACGCTCTTCAAGCAGTTCCCGACGAAGGCCGCCCTCTTCGAAGCGGTCGTGCTGGCCGTCGGCGACGGGCCGTCGCGCGAGCTCCCCGTGCCTCCGCCCGGCGACCTCGGTGCGGGCCTGCTCGCCCTCGGTCGCGAGTACGCCGACCTGCTCCTGCAGCCCGCGACCGGGGAGCTGCTCCGACTCGTGATCGCCGAGGCGCATCGCTTCCCCGAGCTGCGCGAGCGCACCTACGACTTCGGCACCCTGCCGGTGATCGCGGCGCTCGGGCACTACCTCCGCGCCGAGCGCGACGCGGGCGGCGTGCACGTCGACGACCCCATGACCCTGTCGACGCAGCTGCTCGGCATGATCGCGTCCGCGGTCTTCTGGCCCCGCCTCGTGCACCCGGGATGGTCGCTCGACGACGACGAGGTCGACGCCGTGGTCCGCGAAGCCGTGCAGACCGTCGTCGCGAGGTACGGCGCGTAGGCCGTCGCGTGCCGGGTCGTGCGGAACACGCCGGCGCAGGGCCTGCCCGCTACCGCCCCCAGGCGCTCGCGGGCGCCTCGACCACCGGAACGTGCGACGCGGTCCAGTGCCCGCCGTTGCCGTAGTGGCTCGTCGCCCACGGCGACGCCCAGATCGCGGCCGCCGTCGTGCCGGCCGGCGCGCTCGCGTCGAGCGCGGCCTCGATCGCGTCGTAGAAGGACAGGCGCCGCAGGCTGTCGGCCGCGTAGTACGCCCCGGTCTGCAACGTGTCGTAGCTCCCGAGCCCCGATCCGCCGCCCGATCCGTTGCCGTTGTTCAATGGGTTGTTGCGGTTCCACCAGTTGTCGGGGCCGTTCTCCTCGCGCATCCACTGCGTGATCACGGCCACGTTCTCGTCGGTGACGGGGAACTCGCCCTCGACGAGGACGAGCTTCGCCCAGTCGTGGTTGGTCCCGCCGAGCACGAGGGTCTCGGGCCCGGTCGACGCCGTGTACGACTCGCTGGACACGGTCGGATGCTGCGCGTCCGCGGCGATCTCGACCGACTGCACGTCGTCCCCGCGGAATCCCGTCGACTCCGCGACCGCCTCGTCGGGGCCCCCATCGAGCGGCGCCAGTGCGAGGGTCGCGACGATGCCGAACACGGCGGCGGTCGCGAACGCGCCGGAGAGTCGTCGGATGCCGCGGACCGGCATCCGGCCACGACGCGACGACGGCGCACCCCGCCCGGGTGCGCCGTGCCTTCCCCCTGGATGCTGCACGCGCATGAGGGTTGCGAGGGTAGCAAACCGGTCGGGGTGCCTCCAGTGAGGACGCTGGGTACCCTTGGCCGATGGACTTCAGCGCGCTCCGCCGATTCCCCGACGTCGACGGGCCCGGACTCGAGGCATCCGACGCCGCCGACCGGCTGATCCTCGACGAGGCGGCCGCGCTCGTCGCCTCGGGCGCGGCGGCGGACCCGGCGACGACGGATGCCCCGGTCGCCGTGATCGGCGACACCCATGGGGCGCTCGCCGTCGGCGCCGCCGCGGTGCTCGGCGCACGCGAGGTCCGTGCGCACCAGGACGCGCTGCTGGGCGAACGTGCGATCGCCGCGAACGCCGAGCGGATGGGCGCAGCCGCCGTTCGCGTCGGCGCTCTCGACGACGACCTGGTCCGCGACGCCCGGCTCGTGCTGCTGCGGCTGCCGCGCTCGCTCGATCAGCTCGACGAGCAGGCCGAACTCATCGCACGGCACGCAGCGCACGACGTGGTGGTCGTCGCGGGCGGGCGGATCAAGCACATGTCGCTCGCGATGAACGACGTGCTCGGACGTTGGTTCGGGCGCATCGACGTCACGCACGCACGGCAGAAGTCGCGGGTGCTGCTGGCACGCGGCCCGCGTACGGGGGATGTGGCGACCGCGGCGGTCGCGCTCGACGGCGACACCTGGCCCCGGCGCCGGCGCGACCGGTCGCTCGGGGTCGAGATCGTCGCACACGGCGGCGTCTTCGCCGGCGCAGCCGTCGACATCGGCACGCGGTTCCTGCTCGAACACCTCGACGCGGCCATCGGCGCGGCCGTCGGCGGCGCGGCCGACCCGGGACGGCTCGGCCCGGTGACGGCAGTCGACCTCGGCTGCGGCACGGGCGTCGTCGCGGTCGAACTCGCCCGAAGGTACCCGGAGGCCGTGGTCGTCGCGACCGACCAGTCCGCGGCGGCCGCCCGCTCGGCCGCCGAGACCGCCGCTGCGAACGGACTCGCCGACCGCATCGACGTGCACCGCGCGGACGCGCTCGAGTTCGCGACCGACGCATCCGTCGACCTCGTCGTGCTGAACCCGCCGTTCCATGCGGGAGCCGCGATCACGACCGCGCTCGCCGAGCGCCTCTTCGCCGAGTCGGGCCGTGCGCTGCGACCCGGCGGGCGGCTCGTCGCCGTCTGGAACTCGCACCTGCGCCACCGACCGTCGCTCGAGCGGCTCGTCGGCCCGACCGTGCAGGTCGCCCGCAACCCGAAGTTCACCGTCACGGTGTCGACCCGCGCCTGACGCACCGCCGCAGCGCGCGACGGTCCGCCGACGGTCCGCCAAGTGCGGGATGCATCGACCGCGCGAACATGTCAATCTGGAATGGTGACGGACACGCTCGAGCGCACCGACCTCGACCTGGTGACCATGCCGGTCGCCGAGGCGTCGTGGCGCACGGTCGTGTGGGACGATCCGGTCAACCTCATGACGTACGTCACCTACGTGTTCCGCAGCTACTTCGGCTACCCGCGCGAGGAGGCCGAGCGGCTCATGCTGCTCGTGCACCACGAGGGCCGTGCGATCGTCGCGACCGGCAACCGGGAGGCGATGGAGCGTCACGTGCAGGCGATGCACGGCTACGGCCTGCAGGCGACCGTTGCGAGGGCCGAGACGTGATCGTCGCCGGCCGCGGCGGAGGCGAAGGGGTGCGCCTGGTGCTCGAGGCCGAGGAGGCGATGCTCCTGTCGGAGCTCGCCGACCAGGTCGACTCCGTGCTGCTGCTCGGAGCCGAGGACGATCCTGCGCTCGGGCGCCTGCTGCCGAACGCCTATCCCGACGACGTCGAATCGGCGCACGAGTACACCCGTTACACCCGCGGCAGCCTCGTCGACGGCAAGCGCCAGGCCGCGCAGTCCGTACGCGACGCCACCTCGGTCGGCGACGGCGGGAAGCTCGTCGAGATCGAACTCGACCAGGTGCAGGCCTGGGGGTGGCTGACGTTCCTCACCGACCTGCGGCTGATCCTCGCCGAGCGGGTCGGCGTGGTCGAGGAGGGCGAGCCAGACCAGGACGAACAGCGCGACGACTACCTGCGCGCGGCGTACGAGTGGGCCGGGTTCGTGCAGGGCTCCATGCTCGAGGTGCTCGACCCGACCGAGGCCTGACAGCCGTCATCGACCTGCCGCAACGGACCGGCGCGACCGACGCCGCGACCCACCGGCCGCGCCTGGTCGCCGCGGACCGCCTCCGCACGGCAGGATGGGCGCATCGGCGTGCGAGGCGCCGCGCCAGGAGGGGGGAACCGGTGAGTCAGACCGTTCGGGAGGCGTCGTCGTGGCGCCAGGTCATCGCGAGGCCGACGTCGTCGGCCGAATCGATCGAGTCGTTCGCGCTCGTGCTCGGCACCGTCGCGTTCGCGGTCGGCGCCCTGATCGCGGCGATCGCGTTCTGGGGGCAGGACGTGTCGATCTCCGGCCCCGGTTCCCTGGGCCAGTTCGTCGGCATCGGGGGCGGGCTCGTCGCGGGTGTCGCATTCGTCGTCGCGCGCGTCGTCATGCATCGCGCCGACGACGGCGATCCGTTCGCGGTGACCGGCGCCCGGCTGCACTGGTTCGACGTGACCGCGCTCGCCGTCGCCAACGCCGTCATCGCGCTGCTGGTCTGGATCGCGCTCGCGAACGTGCTGGAGCGCAGCTTCGTCGGAGCGGTCGTGTTCACGCTGCCGGCGATCGCCCTGGCCGGTGTCGCGTTCGCCCTGAGCGCCTACGTCGGCTTCCTCAGCGGCGCCAACCTCACGCCGAGCCTGCTCTCGCTGCTGCTCGCGGTGTTCCTCGTCGTCGGCGTCATCGCCGCGATGCTCAGTTCGAGCGACCCGCTGTGGTGGCAGAAGAACCTCTCGGCCCTCGGCATGACCGACGACCTGTCGGCGTTCGCGTTCAACCTGACGCTCGTCATCGCCGGGGTGATCGTGACGATCATCGCCCGCTACGGCACCGCCTCGCTCGACGACCGGACGCCGGAGGACGTGCGCCGGCGCAACACCGTGCGCACCCTGCTCATCGTCGTCGGCGTCTTCCTCGCCTGCGTCGGCATCTTCCACGTCGACGACTTCTTCTGGGTGCACAACTCCGTGGCGACGGGCATGGCCGTCGCCTTCACGATCCTCGTGTTCGCGCTCGCCCGGCTCGTGCCGCCGATGCCGAAGGCGTTCGTGGTCCTCGGCTACGTCTACGTCGGCGTCATCGTCGTGCTCGGCGTGTTCTTCGCGACCGGCTACTACAACCTGACGGCGGTCGAGCTCGTCGCCGCCGTGCTGATCTTCAGCTGGATCATCGTGTTCCTGCGCAACGTCGCCGCGATCCGCGGGCGGGAGGCATCCGCCCCGGCCGACTGACGGGAGCGCGTCGAAACGCATCGAGGCGCGCCGGACGCGGAAGGGGGCGGGTGCCGAAGCACCCGCCCCCTTCGCCGTCTCGGAACGGCGTCGCGGAACGGATCAGCCGTTCGCGAGGGCCCTCGCCTTGAGCGAGTCGAACTCGGCCTGGCTGATCGCGCCCGAGTCGAGCAGCGCCTTCGCCTTCGAGATCTCCTCGGACGGGCTCGCGGTGGTGCCTGCGGTGCTGCGGATGTAGTCGTCCGTCGCCTGCTGCACCTTCGCGGCCTCCTTCTGCGAGCGCTCGGCCATGCCGTTGCCGCGGGCGATCAGGTAGACCAGCGCGGTCAGGAACGGCACGAAGATCAGGAAGATGATCCAGAGCGCCTTCAGCCAGCCGTTCAGCTTGTGGTCGCGGAACAGGTCGCTGATGATCGCGATGACCGCCCACAGGTAGGCGAAGAACGCGAAGAACCAGATGGTCCACCAGAAGATGTCCCAGATGCTTTCCCAGAAACTCATTTGAAGTGCCCTTCTTCGGTTGTGTGTTGCCGAACGCAGGGGGCGTTCGACGGTTCGCAACCGAATCCGGGAGGGCGGTGGTCGATGATGACGTCGATCCCACCCCTGATCGTCGGTCTTCCCCGGGCCACATCGTAGCGTGACGGATCCGCCCGTGTGTCACCCGATCCGCGTGATTCCGGCGATCGGACCGCCGGTGCGTGTCGGGTGTCGGGGGCCGGGCGTGTCGCGGTAGCGTCGCGGCATGTCGTCGACGTCATCAGCGGGCGAACTGGCCGACGCGGTCCCCGGACCCAGGCAGTTGCTCGTGCTCGCGATACCGGCGATCCTGGTCGGGGTGCTCACCGCGCTCGTGCTGTGGCTGCTCGACGAGGTGTCCTCGCTCCTCGAGGACCTCCTGTGGACCACCATGCCGGCGGGCATGGGATTCGACCCGGATGCCCCGTGGTGGATCATGATCGTCCTGACCGCGACCGGCACGGCGGTCGGGCTCGTCACTTGGCTCGTGCCGGGCCACGCGGGCCCCGACTCCGCGACGACGGACCTGCTCGAGCCGCCGCTCAAGCCCTGGGTCGTGCCGGGGCTCGCGCTCGCCGCCGTGCTCGGCCTCGCGGGCGGCGTCAGCCTCGGCCCGGAGAACCCGATCATCGCGATCAACGCGACGATCGTCGCCGCGTTGTTCGCGCGACTGCTGCCCGGCATCCCGGGGCAGCTCGCGGTCTGGCTCGCCGCGGCGGGCACGATCGGGGCGCTGTTCGACACCCCGGTGGCCGCGGCGCTCGTCTTCACCAGCGCGCTCACGGGCACGCCGGTCCGCGGGCACCTGTGGGACCGCCTGTTCCTCCCGCTCGCCTCCGCCGGTGCCGGAGCGATCACCATGTACCTGCTGGGCGCCCCGCCGCTGTCGTTCGAGATGCCGGCGTATCCCGGTCCGACGGCATTCGACCTCCTCGGCGGCGGCCTGATCGCCGTCGGCTCGGTGGTCGTCGGCCTCGCCGCGCTCGCCGTGTTCCCCTGGGTGCATCGGGCGTTCCATGCGCTGCGGCATCCGGTGCTCATCCCGCTCGCGGGCGGCATCGTGCTGGGCCTGCTCGGCGTGCTGGGCGGACCGATCACCATGTTCAAGGGCCTCGAGCAGACCGGAGAGCTGCTCGCGAACACCGGCACCTACACGGCGGGCGCGCTCCTCGTGATCGCGCTCGTCAAGCTCGTCGCGCTCGTGGTCGCCGCGTCGTCCGGGTTCCGCGGCGGTCGCATCTTCCCCGCCGTCTTCATCGGCACGGCGCTCGGCATGCTCGGCAACGTGCTGCTCCCGACGGTGCCGATCGCGCTGGCGGTCGCGTGCGGGGTGCTCGGCGTCGTGCTGGTCGTCGGTCGTGACGGCTGGATCGCGATCTTCGTCGCCGTCGCGATCGTCGGCGACATCGGCGTGCTCCCGATGCTGTGCGTCATCGTCCTGCCGGCGTGGCTCCTCGTGACGAAGGCGCCGGAGTTCCGGGTGGAGGCGGCGGAGCCGTACCCCTACCTCGCCGCCAACCGATAGGTTCGGCAGGGCGAGGCAGGCAGGCACTGCCGGGCAGACCGGTGCTGCCGGACGGAGGGGGAACCGTGCAACGACCGCTGGCAGGGCTGAACCGCCGCAACCTCGGCCGCGAGTTGACGGCCGGCGTCACGCTCCTCGCGATCGCGATCCCGCTCAACATCGGGTACGCGCAGATCGCCGGGCTTCCGCCGACGGCCGGCCTGTACGCGTTGATCGTGCCCACCGTCGTGTACGCGCTCGTCGTGTCGAGCCGCCAGGTCGTCGCGTCGCCGGATGCCGCGGCGGCCGCGCTCGTCGCGAGCTCGATCGGCGGGCTGGCCGCAGCAGGATCGGCGGACTACGCGACGCTGGCGCTGGCGCAGGCGATCATCTGCGGCATCCTGTTCGTGCTGCTGTCGGTGCTGAAGCTCGGGTTCCTGGCGAACTTCCTCTCGAAGCCGATCCTCGTCGGCTTCGTCGGCGGGCTCGCGCTCGACATCCTCGTCAGCCAGGTCGCGAAGATGCTCGGGGTGAAGATCGACTCCGGCGGCGAGTTCGTCGAGAAGGTCGTCGACCTCGTCACCGGCCTGCCCACCGCGAACGTCGTCTCGATCGTGATCTCGGTCCTGTCGGTCGCGGTGCTCCTGGGTGGGCGGCGGCTGCTGCCCGCGGTGCCGTGGGCGCTCATCGTCATGATCGTCGCGACGGTCGCGGTCGTGCTCGCCGATCTCGACGACGCCGGGGTCGATGTGCTCGGCGAGGTCCCGGCCGGTCCCCCCGTGTTCTCGTGGCCCGTGATCGATTGGACGATGTGGCTCGCGCTCGTGCCGTCGGCGATCGCGCTGACCCTCGTCACGACCGCGGAGGGGCTGCTCGTGTCGCGCTCGTACGGCGAGAAGCGCGGCTATGCGACGCGCCCCAACCGCGACCTGCTGGCCTTCGGCCTGTCGAACATCGCGGCGGGCGCGAGCTCGAGCTTCGCCGTCGGCTCGTCCACGTCTCGGACCGCGGCGATGGACCAGGCCGGGTCGCGCACGCAACTGCCGTCGCTCGTGCTCGCGGTGGGCACGCTCCTGCTCCTCCTGTTCGGCACGGCCCTGCTCGCCGACATCCCGTCGCCGGCCATCGGGGCGATCGTCGGCGTCGCGGTGCTGCCGTTGCTCGGCATCCGCGACTTCGCCGCGATCTGGCGCCAGGATCGGTTCGAGTTCGCCGTCGGCGCGGTCTGCTTCGTGGTCACCCTCTTCATCGGCGCCATTCCGGGCATCATCGTCGCGTTCGTGCTCGCGCTCGTGAACCTGGCGCAGCGGGCGGCTTCGCCCGCGATCGACGTGCTCGAGGCCGAGGGCAACCCGACCGACTCGCTGCTCGACGAGGCGCCTGCCGGTTCGGTGACTGCGCCCGGCATCGTCGTGGTGCGCCTCGCGGCGCCGCTGTTCTTCGCGAACGGCGCGGTGTTCACCGACGCCGTGAAGCGCGCGGTCACGGGCGCGCAGGCACACGGGGGCGATTCCGCGGTCCGACACGTCGTCATCGACATGGAGGCGGTCACCGACGTCGACGTCACCGGAGCGGAGAGCTTCGAGGCATTGCAGGCCTGGCTCGACGGCGAACGGATCGAGGTGTCGTTCAGCCGGGTCCGCGACGATTCGCGGGAGCGGTTGCGGCAGATGGGGCTGCTCGGCGATCGCAGGGTCTTCGACACGAATCGCGCCGCGATCGCCGCGCTCGGGTCGGCGACCGCCGACGGCTGACCCGCACCGATAGGGTGCAGTCAGCGCATCATCGGACCTGGGGAGGGCCATGGGTGGGGTAATCGGGGACATCCTGCCGCTGGCGATCGGCATCGCGATCAGCCCGGTGCCGATGATCGCCGCGATCCTGATGCTGCTCTCGCCGAAGGCGAAGGGCACGAGCATCGGGTTCCTCCTCGGCTGGGTCGTCGGCATCGTCCTCGCCGTGGTGATCTTCACGCTGCTCGCCTCGGTGCTTCCCGAGGACGACCCGGATGCCTCGAAGCCGATCGCCGGCGTCGTCAAGATCGTGCTCGGACTGCTGCTGCTGTTCCTCGCGTTCCGGCAGTGGCGGAGCCGGCCCGGCCCCGGCGAGGAGGCCGCGCTCCCCAAGTGGATGAGCGCCATCGACCAGATGACGGCGATGCGGGCGTTCGTGCTCGCCCTGCTGCTGGCCGCCGTCAATCCGAAGAACCTCCTCCTCGGCGCCGCCGCCGGAACCACCATCGGCACCGCCGGCCTGACGGTCGGCGAGGACGTGGTGGTCGTCCTCGTGTTCACCCTCATCGCCGCGGCATCCGTCGCGATCCCGGTGGTCGCCTACCTGCTCGCGTCCGCGCGGATGGCCGGGCCTCTCGAGTCGCTGCGCGCCTGGCTGGTGCACAACAACGCCACCGTGATGGCGGTCCTGCTGCTGGTGCTCGGCGTGGTCGTCGTCGGCAAGGGGATCGGGAGCTTCTGAGGTGGGCGACACGGTGGGCGACGAGGTGGGCGACACGGAGACGGACGGGACGAGTCCGGCGGCCGCCGCCCCGCCCGCCCCGATGGCCCCGGCGGTCCGGGCCGAGCCGGTCGGGCTCTCGCGCGGCACGCGACTCCTGCTCGCGACGGCCGCGGCGATCATCGTGTTCGTCGGCATCTGGCTGGCCCGCGACATCCTCGGTCCGCTCGCACTCGGAGCGGTCGTGACGATCATCGCCCACCCGGTGCGGCATCCGCTCGAACGTCGTGGCTGGCCGCGCTGGCTCGCGACGACCGCGGTGATCGTGGTGGCGTACCTGATCCTCGGATTCCTGGCGCTCCTGCTCGTCTTCGCCTCCGCCCAGTTCATCGGGATGCTCCCCGACTATGCCGACGAGCTGCGGGCCACGGCCGAGGCCATCAGCGAGGCCGCCGCCGCCGCGGGCCTCTCGGACGCGGCATCCGGTGCTGCGACGTCACTGCTCGACGCGGGCACCCTGGTGTCGTTCGCGACGTCGACGGCCGACGCCGTGCTGGGGGTCGCCACGGCGTTCTTCTTCGTGCTCGCCTACGTGATCTTCATGGCGGCGGATGCCGCGCGCTTCGGCCGCGCGGGAACCGTCTTCGGCAGCGCCGCGGCCGACGGCATCGGCACCCGGTACTTCAGCGGGGTGCGCCGGTACTACGTCGTGAACGCGACCTTCGGCCTCATCGTCGCGGTGCTCGACGGGCTCGTGCTGTGGGCGATCGGCATCCCGATCCCGATCGTGTGGGCCATCCTCGCGTTCGTGACCAACTTCATCCCGAACATCGGCTTCGTGATCGGGCTGATCCCGCCGGCGGTGCTCGCACTCGTCGTGGGCGGGTGGCCGCTCGCGCTCGTGGTCGTGCTGGCCTACTGCGTGATCAACGTGACGCTGCAGGTGCTCGTGCAGCCGAAGTTCGTCAGCGACGCCGTCGACCTCAGCCTCACGCTCTCGTTCGTCTCGGTGGTGTTCTGGGCGTTCGTGATCGGCCCGATCGGGGCCATCCTCTCGATCCCCCTCACGCTGCTCGTGCGCGCACTGCTGCTCGAACCCGATTCGCGGGCGGCGACGCTCCTGCGCCTGTCGGGGAACCCGAAGACCGAGGGAGGGAACCCACGTGTGGTGGAACCGACGTAAGGCGTCCGAGCCCGAGCCCGAGCCCGCGGAGCCGGAGGTCGCGGCGGAGACGGCGACCGAGCACCGCGGCGCGTTCATCATGCTGGCCCTCGCGGGCGGCACCGTCGCCGCATTCGGCCTCGCCGCGATCGCCGACATCTTCGTGTGGTCGTTCTTCGCCGTCGTGCTGACGATCTGCGCCTACCCGTTGCGCGCGTGGCTCGAGGCGCGCGGGGTGCCGAGGGGCGTCGCCTCGCTCGCGATGATCCTCGCGGTCGCGCTCCTGCTCGGTGCGTTCGTCTTCGCGTTCTTCTTCTCGTTCGCGCAGTTCCTTGCGCTGCTGCCCCAGTACACGGCCGAGTTCGACGAATGGATCTCGAACGTCGGCGCCTGGCTCTCGAGCCTGGGCGTCGGCCAGCAGCACATCACGCAGATCACCGACTGGCTCGATCCGGGCAAGGTGCTCGACGTCATCGGCGGCGTGGTCGGCAGCGCGACGGGGTTCGTCGCCGCCGCGGTGATCCTGCTGACCATGGTGCTGCTCATGGCGATGGACTCGACCTACGCGCGCACCCTCGTCACCAACCTCTACCCGCGCAAGCCGCGCCTGGCCACCGCGAGCGTCGCCTACACGATCGGCGTGCGGCGATACATGGTGGTCACCACCATGCTCGGCATCGCGCAGGGCGTCGTGAACTGGCTCGCGCTCCTGTTGCTCGGCGTCCCCGGCGCCGCGCTGTGGGGTGTGCTCGCGTTCCTGTGCAGCTTCATCCCGAACGTCGGCTACTTCATCGCGATCATCCCGCCCATCGTGTTCGGTGCACTCGTGGGCGGATGGCCGATGGTCATCGCCGTGATCGTCGTGTACGGCGTCATCAACGCCGTCATCCAGTCGATGATCCAGCCTCGCGTCGTCGGCAATGCGGTCTCGCTGAACCAGACGATCACCTTCTTCTCGGTGCTGTTCTGGGCGGTCGTGCTCGGGCCGATGGGCGCGATCCTGGCGATCCCGCTCACACTCCTGGTCCGGCTGCTGCTCGTCGACTCGAACCCGAACCTCGCCTGGGTCAAGCCCGCGCTCGGCGACTTCGACGAGGCGAAGCGGATGATGGAGGCCGAGGATGCCGCGGCGAAGGCCGAGCGGCGCAGCCGGAGGCATCCGGGCGCCGGATCGACGTCGGGTTCGGATGCCCCGGGAACCGGGGAACCGGCCTAGGAGCCGCCGCGCGGCCCATCCGGCCGCCGCTCGGGCGACGCCGCGTCTCACCCTGCGAGCATGACGTGCGGCCCTTGCACGCGCGAATATCGTGCGGCGTGCGGGCCCTCCGGCCCGGCCGTTCCGAGGCGCCGACGTGAGGAGCACAGACATGACCGACACCACTGCGACCGGCTGGATCGGCTGGGGCTACTTCGCCGCCACCATCCTGCTCATCGCCGGGATCTTCGACACGATCCAGGGGTTCGTCGCGATCCTCGCTCCCGACAGCGCGTACTTCGTGGTCGACGGGACGCTGTTCGTGTTCGACATCCAGGGCTGGGGCTGGTGGACGCTGATCATCGGCCTGCTGCTGGTGCTCACGGCCATCGCGCTCTACGCCGGCCAGACGTGGGCCCGCATCACCGCCGTGGTCCTCGCGGGCCTGAGCGCGGTCGGGCACCTCTTCACCATCCCGGCGCAGCCGTGGTGGTCGCTGATCGTGATCGCACTCGACGTGCTGGTGATCTACGCACTCCTGGTCCACGGCCGCGAGATGAAGGCCGCGCGGTAGCCGCGCCGTGACCGACGTCGAGACGCCGCCGACGCGGCCCTGGTACACGGAGGAGCCCGACGAGGTCGTGGCCGCGCTCGGGAGCGACCTCGGCCGTGGGCTGAGTGCGGACGAGGCCGCGCGCAGGCTCGCCGAGCACGGGCCCAATGCGATCGCCGCGGAACCGGCGCCCTCGGTCTGGCAGGTCGCCCTGCGCCAGCTCGCCGACCCGATGAACATCATGCTCGTCGTCGTGGCGATCGTGAGCCTGCTCATCGCCCAGGTGAGCGTCGGCATCCTCGTCGGCGCGCTGGTCGTGCTCAACGTCGTGCTCGGCACGAGGCAGGAGATGAAGGCGAAGGCCTCGGTCGACGCGCTGGCGAAGATGCAGATCCCGCAGGCGCGCGTCATCCGCGGCGGCGGACTCGTGCAGGTGGATGCGACGACCCTCGTGCCGGGCGACCTGCTCGCCCTCGAGGCCGGCGACATCGTGCCCGCCGACGGGCGGATCCTGCGGTCGGCCACGCTCGAGACGCAGGAGGCCGCGCTCACCGGCGAGAGCGCGCCGATCCCCAAGGACGCCGGCACGATCGACGACCCCGACACGACGCTCGGCGATCGATCGAACATGGTGTTCCAGAACACGCAGGTCACCCGGGGCACCGCGAGCGTCTTGGTGACCGACACCGGCATGACGACCCAGATGGGCCGGATCGCGTCGATGCTGTCGGCGGTGAAGCCGGCCAAGTCGCCGCTGCAGCGCGAACTCGACTCCCTGACGGGCGTGCTCGGGTGGATCGCCTGGGGCGCGGTCGCGGTCATCGTGATCACCGGGCTGCTCAGGGGCCAGGAGGTCGCGTCGGTCATCCTGCTCGGGATCTCGATGGCCATCTCGGCCATTCCGACGGGCATGCCCTCGTTCGTGCAGGCGATGCTGTCGTACGGCGCCAGGCAACTGGCGGAGCACCGCGCCGTCGTGAAGAACCTCACCGACGTGGAGACCCTCGGGGCGACGAGCTCGATCAACTCCGACAAGACCGGCACGCTCACCATGAACGAGATGACGGTCGAGTCGCTGTACTTCCGCGGAGCCTGGTTCACCGTGTCGGGCAGCGGGTACGAGAAGTCCGGGGAGATCCGGGGCGCGACCGTCGAGCCGAGGCGCGACTTCACGATGCTCGCCTCGGGGCTCGCGCTCTGCAGCGACGCCACCGTCTCCGACGACGGCGCCGTGGTCGGGGACCCGACGGAGGCCGCCCTCGTGGTGCTCGCGGCGAAGATGGGCGTCGACGCGGAACTGACCCGTGCCGCCCACCCGCGGCTGGCCGTCGTGCCGTTCGACTCGGCCTACAAGTTCATGGGAACGTTCCACACCGTCCCCGGTGAGGTGGGCACGGGCTCCGTGGTGTTCGTCAAGGGCGGCCCCGACGTCGTGCTGGATCGCTGCGGCAGCATCGCGACCGCCGACGGGCCCGTGCCGATCGCCGAGCAGCGCGAAGCGATCCTGGACGCGAACCGGAGCCTGTCGGAACGCGGCCTGCGCGTGCTCGCCTTCGCGTACCGGCGGATCCCCGAGGGCACGCCGATCGAGGTCGACCCCATGGCCATGATCGGCGACCTCGTGTTCGTCGGCCTCGTCGGCATCATCGACCCGCTCCGGCCGTCGTCGAAGGAGGCCGTCCGCATCGCGAAGGAGGCCGGCATCGAGGTCCGGATGATCACGGGCGACCACGCGATCACCGCGGCCGCGATCGGCGCCCAGCTCGGCCTCGGCGACGGGGCGGCGAGCGGTGCCGACCTGCAGGCGATGTCGGACGACGAACTGAAGGCCGCCCTCCCGCACCTCCACGTCTTCGGTCGCGTCACGCCCGAGGACAAGCTCCGGCTCGCCCGCCTCATGCAGGAGCAGGGTGCGGTCGTCGCGATGACCGGCGACGCGGTCAACGATGCGGCGGCGCTCAAGCAGGCCGACATCGGCGTGGCCATGGGTTCGGGCAGCGAGGTGACCAAGCAGGCCGGGAAGATGATCCTCGTCGACGACAACTTCGGCACCTTGGTCACGGCGGTGCGCCTGGGCCGCGCGATCTACGAGAAGATCGTCAGCTACGTGCGGTTCCAGATGTCGCAGCTGTTCTCCCTCGTGCTGCTGTTCCTGGTCGCCAGCCTGTTCGGCATCAACGACGGGGTGCCGCTGACCCCGATCATGGTGCTGTTCCTCAACTTCTTCGTCGCCATCTTCCCGGTGATCGCGATCCTGCTCGACCCGACGCCCGACGGGATCATGCAGAAACCGCCGCGCGACCCCAAGAAGACGATCGCGAACGGCGCGGCGGTGACGCGCTGGTTCCTCTATGGCGGCGTGCTGTTCGTGGCGACCCTGATCCCGCTCCTGATCGCGCCCGACCAGCTCAGCTCGACTGAACCGAACCCGCCCGTGACCATGGCGTTCGTCGTCGCCGCCTTCGGCGCCGTCCTCAGCGGTCTGGTGATGCGCCGCGACCCGGAGAGCGGCCTCGGGCCGCCGATCCTCACCGCGATCAAGTGGCTGTCCATCCCGGTCGCGCTCACCGTCGCCGCGGTCGAGCTCGGGTTCATGCAGCGGTTCGTCGGGACGACGAGCCTCGACGGCGGCCAGTGGCTGACATGCATCGGACTCGCACTGATCGTCCCGGTCTTCGTCGAGGTCGAGAAGGCGATCCGGCGGGCACGGCACGCCCGGGCGTGACCCTCGTGCATCGCCGTCGGCACGTGGGGGCGAGCAGGCGGCCGGCGCTCAGGGGGCGTGCCCGGAGTCCGCGACCCGATTGACCGAGACGACCTCGACCCCGAGGTCGCCGAGCATCTCGAGCAGCCCGAGCAGCATCGCCTGGTCGGCGACGCGACCGGTGACGCGGGTGCGCCTGCCGTCCGTCTCGTCCACCGTCTCATCCACCGCGAAGTCGCTCAGCGCCGCTCGCAGCGACGGACCGAGGCGGCCCCGGACCACCAATTGGACGACGTGCGCGGCGATGCGGTCACCCCCTCGGTTCGATCCGTCGATGACGGGTTGCAGCATTGTCGGCCGTGATCGGTGGCGCCGGGGTCATCCCGGTGGGATGATCTGTTCATCTCGGCGCCGTACCGCGGGGGGCGCGGTGGGGCGCCGGGGGAGCGGCGGTTGCGATGCGTTGGCACGGCATGCACCCCGTCCATGCCGTCGACCGGCCCGGACTCAGGGCGCGACTCGATGCCGGCCGGGCCTCGCCGCTGACGCTCGTCGTCGCGCCGGCCGGCGCGGGCAAGAGCGTGCTGCTCTCGCAATGGGCGGCGAGTCTGGAGGGCACTCGCGTGGCCTGGCTCGACATGAGCCCGGCCGACGACGACCCGGCACGACTGACGCGCAGGATACTGCGGGAGGTGGGTGCCGCCGGGGCAGGGCCCGAGGGCGCCGACCCGACACCCGGCCCGGGCGGGCTCGGCGAGGCAGCGGTCGAGGCGCTCGCGCAGACGCTCCGTGACGCCGGCCCGATCGTGGTCGTCTTCGACGACCTCCATCGCGTCTCCAACGCCGCGATCATCTCGGACCTGTGGAGCCTCGCCGACCAGCTCCCCGCGAACGCGCATTTCGTGTTCGCGTCGCGGATCGATCTGCGACTGGCCTGGAGCCGCCACCGTCTCGCGCACGGCATGGTCGAGCTCCGACAGGCCGACCTGGCCTTCGATCGCGAGACCACGGCTGCGGTCATCACCCACGTCGCACGGACCGCGACGGATGCCGCCGTCGTCGGGCGCATCCACCAGCGCACGGACGGATGGCCCGCCGGCGTCCAGCTCTCCGCGATCAGCCTGCGCTCCCACACGCCGGGCCTCGAGCTCGACGACCGGCTCGCGATGGAGTTCCTCGGGGAGGAGGTGCTCGACGCGATGGAGCCCGAACGGCGGTCGGCGTTGACCCGCCTGGCCGTCGCCGACGAGTTGGGCGCCGGGCTCGTGGAGGCGGTGGGACTCGTCGACGACGGAGCGGCGTTCCTCGCCGGACTCGCGCACGACTCGTTGTTCGTCGCCCCCGTGCCGGGCCGCCCCGGGTGCTTCCGACTGCACCAGCTCTTCCGGGATGTCCTCCTGCTGCGCCTGCGCGCGGCCGGCGCCGACGACGAGGGCGAGCTCGCAAGCATCGCGGCCGCGTGGTACCGCGCGCACGACGCCCCGGATGCCGCGATCGACTGCCTGCTCTCCGCCCACCGGTGGGACGAGGCGATCGACGACATCCTCCCGTACAGCCGCGAGCTCTACGAGCGCGGAGAGTCCGCCACCGTGGCGGCGTGGCTGGCCCGGGTGCCGCGAGCCGTACGTCGCTCCCGCATCGAGGCGGAGGTCCTGTACGCCGCCGCCGAGCGGATGTCGGGCAACGCGGCGCTGGCCGAGGACCTGCTGCAGGGCGTCATCGACACGCCCGGCCTGGCCGACGGGCTCGCGGCCGCCGCCCGGGTGCAGATGGCCTCGTGCGTGCAGTTCCGACCCCACGCCGAGCTGTACCTGCAGCACGCCCGCCACGCGCGGACCCTGCTCGACCGGACGGCCCCGGCGGACGACGGCATGTCGCTGTTCGGCTCCGCCGCGCTGCTGCGGCTCCTCGTCGAGCTGGCGGAGGGACGGGCCCGGTTCCTGATGGGCGACGTCGCGCACGCGCGGCAGGTCCTCGGGGGCGCGCTGCGGCTCGACGCCGCCTACGGTCACTACCGGATCCACGCGCTCGGCGCGTTCGCGCTCGCTGCGGCGTGGGACGGATGGCTCCGCGAGGCCGTCGAGGCGTGCGACGAGGCGCTGCTGATCGCACGGCAGCTCGATCTCCTGGCCAATCCCGCTCTCGCCGACGCCTACCTCGCCCGCGCCTGCATCGCCATCCAGCGAGGCGAGACCGATTCCGGGGCCCTCGCCCTGCACGAGGGCCACCTCCGCGCGGTCGCCAACGGGCGCGACCAGCTCGCCTGGGTCGCCTACGCGCTCGCGGGCATGATCGAGCCCGAGGGCATGATGCCGGCCGCGCGGCCGCCCGAGAGTGCGCCGCCGCCGGTCACGAGGCGGGCGCTTCGGATCATGGAGTACCGGCGTAAGCGGGAGTCCGGAAGGCCGGCGACGGTGTCCTGCCCGTCAGGCGAGGCGTGGGGGCATCTCCGTTTCGAGGAGGTCGCCTCGCTGCTCCTCCGCGAGGGTGCCGACGCTGCGGCCGGGCGCGTGCGAACCGCACCGGGAGCGGCATCCGGTGCGCCGACGGCGGCGACGCTTCGCGAGATCGCGAGGGCCTGGATCGCGCACGCAGCCGGAGACCGCGCGGCCGCCGGCAGCCACCTTCGCGCCGCGATCGCGATCGCCGGGCCGGAGCATCTCGTCCTGCCGTTCCACTTCGCCGGCACGGCGTTCATGCGCATCTTCGAGGAGCTTCCCGCCGACGCCGACGGATTCCGCCGGGAAGTGCTCACGACCGCCGAGGCGGCCCGCCTCCGTGAGCTCAGTCCGCTCGAGGACCCGCTCACGGCGCGCGAGCTCGAGCTGCTCGCCTACCTGCCGAGCCGGCTGTCGAACGGCGAGATCGCGGCGAAGTGCTTCGTGTCCCTGAATACCGTGAAGACCCACCTGGCGCACATCTACCGGAAGCTCGGAGCCGCCTCCCGCGACGAGGCGGTCGCCCGCGCGGCCGAACTGGGGCTCGTCGACGCGGGCGTCACGTTCAGGACCGGCTGAACCGCCGGCCCGCAGGCGTCACTCGCGGGCGGCGCGGCCCGGCAGCCGTCGGGTGAACGGGATCGCGATCAGCGCCGCCGCCGCGCACGCCAGCATGCCCGCCTTCACGCCGAACAGTTGCGACGCGGCGTAGTGCTCGACGAGGTCGTCGACCTGCTCGGGCGGGAATCCCGCGTCGAGCAGGGCGCGTTCGGCGTCGGCCGGGGGCACGTACTCGATGCCCGAAGAGACCTGGACGGTCGCCTGTTCGGCCACCGCCGACTCGATGTCGGGATCCTCGGCGATCAGGCCGAGGATCGATGCCGCGAGCGCGCCGACCATCAGCGACCCGACGAGTGCGGTGCCGAGCGACGAGCCGAGGTTCTGCGCCGTGTACTGGAGGCCGCCGGCCTCGCTGCGCGCCTCGGGCGGCACGGCCGACTGCACCACGTTCCCGAGCTGGGAGGCGAGCAGGCCGGTGCCGAGCCCGACGAGCGCCATCCCGATCGCGAACGGCGTCGTGGCGAGCTGCGGCTCGACGGTCGAGATGATGAGCACCGCGGCGGCGGCGATCGTGACGAGGCCGGCGCGCACGATCGCCCGCGCACCGAACCGGGGACCGAGGCGCGCCCCGACGGCGGCCGCGAGGAGCATCGCGACCGAGGTGGGCAGCAGGCGCAGCCCGGTCTGGAAGGCGTCCATGCCCTGGGTGACCTGCAGGTACAGCGGCACCGCGAAGAAGATGCCGAGCAGGATGAGGTTCTGCGCGAGCAGGCTGGCGAGTCCCGCCCGGAGCTCGGGGATCCGCAGGTTCGCCACGTCGAGCAACGGGACCCGTCCGCGGGCCACGACGCGCCGCTCCCACACCGCGAACAGCCAGAGCACCGCGAATCCCGCGGCGATGACGAACGGGGTGAGGGCGAACCCGAACGGCTCGATGGGCGACTGCAGCGGGACGAACCACCCCCAGGTGCCGCTCTGCAGCACGCCGACCACGATGAGCGAGAGGCCGAGCGCCGACAGCACGGCGCCGCCCACGTCGAGCCGGAACCTCGCCCCGGGCTGATCCTTCGCGATCCAGCCGCTGACGACGAGCACCACGATCACCAGCACGACCTCGCCCGCGAACACCCACCGCCAGGAGTACGACGTCGTGAGCCATCCGCCGATGAGCGGGCCGATCGCGATCCCCGCGCCGGCGACGCCGCCGAGCAGGCCGTACGCCCGTGCGCGACCCTCGCCCTCGTAGCTGCCGGCGACGAGTGCGGCGAGGGCGGGGAGCACCAGCGCCGCACCAGCGCCCTCGATGAAGGACCAGCCGACGATGAGCACGCCGACGGTCGGCGCCAGCGCGGTCATCAGCGAGCCCACCGCGTAGATCACGAGGCCGAGCCGGAACATGCGCAACCGGCCGAAGAGGTCGCCGATCTTGCCGCCCGTCAGCATCAGCGCCGCCATCACGAGCGCGTAGAGCGTGATCGCGAGCTGGATGGTCGAGACCGTGGTGTCGAACTCCTCGACGAGCTGGCTGATCGAGACGCTCATCACCGAGCTGTCGAGCACCATGATGAACTGCGCGATCGCGAGCGGGATGACCGCGCGGGAGGTCGCGGCCCGCGCCTGCTCGCCCGGTGCGGCGCTCATGCGGCCGTGCCCTCGAGGCGGCCCGACGCGATCGCGGCCAGCAGCGCGGCGTGGTCGGCGTCGTTCCGGTCGGCGTAAGCCGCTCCGAAGGCGACCAGCGCGGCGGCGAGGTCGCGCCCGCCGCCGACGTACCCCGAGATCATCGAGGGATCGCCTCCTCGGGCGTGCGCCCTCGCGAGGACGATGCCGCAGTAGCGCGCATAGACGCGCATCGTCTCGGGCTCCATCAGCTCGACCTCCGCCGACCCCTTCCAGTCGCGGAACTGCCGGACGTAGAAGTCGCGGGCAGTGCCGTCGGGTCCCGCCTCGTCGGTCCAGCCCAACAGCACATCTCCGAGGGCCTGGAGCATCCGCTGGCCCCGGACCACCCGTTCGCCCTGGTGCGCCGGAGCACCGCCGGGCCCCTCGATGACCGAGCGCTGGGCCTCCTTGGCCTGCAATACGAGGACGTCGCGCTTGCGGTCGCCCTCGAGCAGCACGATCCAGGCGCGGGTGCCGACGCTGCCGACGCCGACGACCTTCATGGCGGCGTCCGTCATGCGGTAGCGGTCGAGCAGGCGTCGACGCTCCGGCGCCAGCGACTCGCGGTACCGGCGCATGACGGCGTGCAGCCGCTCGTCCGCCTCCGCGGTCGTCGCGACTCCTTGCTCGACGAGTTGCGCGACCGGGACGAGCAGCGGCGGGTCGGCCGTGAAGCGCAGCCGCCCGTCGGCATCGCGCTCGGCGAGCTTGCGTACGGCGCTCCGGCTGTCGCGCCGCTGCATTCGACCGACAGCTCGCGTGGCGCGGTCGGATGCGTGCTGCGGGAGTTCGTGTCGGATGCCCGCGAGCAGGCTCGTCACGTCGAGCCGCGCCGTGAAGAGTTCTATCGCGGGCGCCTTTGCTGCCGTCCGCATCGCAGCCGCGTACGAGCGAACGAGGTGGGCCACGAGGTCGGCGCGGACGTCGTCGGCGAAGCCGCGCGAGCGTGCCGCGATCTCGAAGCTCGTCGCCATCCGTTTCAGGTCCCACTCGAACGGGCCGGGCGCGGTCTCGTCGAAGTCGTTGAGATCTGCCACCAGCGCGCGCTCGGGCGACGCGTAGAACCCGATGTTCGACAGGTGGGCGTCGCCGCACAGCTGCGATGCGATGCCCGAGTCGGGGAGTTCCCGCAGGTCGTCGGCCATGATCGCCGCGGCACCGCGGTAGAACGCGAACGGCGATGCGGCCATGCGGGCGTGCCGCAACGCGAGCAGCCCCGGCACCCGCGTCTCGGCCTGGCGCTCGAGCACGTCGATGGGATCCCGGGCGGAGACGGCGACCGCGGCGTGATCGGTCAACGGCATCGTCGACCGCGCCGATCGCCCCTCGGCACGTCGATCGGCCCGGGGCCGGGGCCGGCCGGCCACGGCTGCCTCATGCTCCATGGGCGTTCCTCTCTCGTGGCCGCACGATCAGGCGACCGGCGTCGTCGCCGTCGGCGTCCGCCCGGGGTCGGGCGCGGCTGCGGGGGCATCCGCCAACGCATCGACGAACCTGATGAAGACGGTGATCCAGCTGAAGATGACCGTGAAGGCGACCAGCTCGAACGCGGTCAGGTTGTAGTAGCCGATCGGCACGAAGAGCAGGAAGCCGCCGATGAGCACGCCGAACGTGGCGTAGCAGAAGACGAAGAACCGCCGGGGCAGCCCCCGCAGGATGTAGGGCGAACCGAGCACCATGATCGCGAACGCCGCGGCCATGCCCGATGCGCACCCGTTGTGGGCCGCCATGTTGACGTGCAGCGGGAACAGGCCGACGCCCGCGAGCATGATGCCGAGCACCACGAACGCGGTCGACATCAGCCGCGGTGCCCAGCGGTGCTCGAGCAGCCCCGCGTCGACCAGCGCCGCGAGGTCGCGGTGCAGGTACAGCGTGAAGGTCGTCACGAAGAACCCCGCGACGATGAGCGTGGCGTTGAACAGCCACGCCGAGAAGTCGCCCGCGGTGCCGAGCTGGCTGAAGTGGTACTCCCACCAGTACTCGTCCTCCACCGCGGCGATGCTCGCGAGCGTCGCGAGCGCCATGAACGACACGAGCAGGGTCGCCATCTTCCGGGTCGAGATGTCCGACACCGACAGGTAGGAAAGGTATCCGCTCGCGCCCGCCGCCGCGGCCACGCAGATCGTGCCGATGATCACGTCGACCCGGAGTCCGTCGAAACTGCGCTGCAGGACCACGAACACCGACGCGGTGAAGATCCCAGCGAGGGCCGCGTGCACGAGCGAGACCGTCGTGGCGTCGAGCACGAACATCCACGGCCTGATGGCGAGCCGCCACTCCTGGCCCGGCCGGTGACGCGCCCTCCAGTACCCGAGGTAGGCGACGACGACCGTCGAGGCGACCGCGCCGATCGCCGCGACGGCACCGACGGAGAACCCGCCCCAAAGCGGCACCTCGCGGCCGGCGAAGAGCAGCACGGCGACCACGCCGCAGACTGCCGCGGCCGCGGTGCCGGCCAGCACGGCGTCGGTCTCCATGCGCAGTCGTGAGGACTCGATGCTCCGCGGCGGCGTCGCCGCGGCCGTTTCGTGAACCATGACGCCCCCCTGCCTCCGACGCGGTGCGCGCCGGGACCACCCACCACCGTCACGGCGCATGCTATTCCCGCGCGATGCGGTCGCGGCACCCCGCGGCCGGGTGATTTCCCGGCGTCATCCCGGTGCCACGGCCCGGACACGGTCGCACCCCTCCGACTCGGCGGACGTGCGAGTCGGAGGGGTGCGGTCCAGCAGGATTCGGGTTCCTAGCCTCCGTACGTCTCGAACTCGGCGACCCGCGGGGTGCCGGTCGAGCTCGTGATCTCGAAGTTGATCTTCTTCAGGCTGGTCGCCGTGAAGCTGATCGTGCCGGCGCCGGTGCCGGTCTTGAGCACCGCGCCGGTGTCGTTGTTCACGACCCGCCAGGCGCCGATGTTGCCGACGGCTCCGGACGCCTCACGGATGACGATCGAGGAGACCGTCTTCGCGGAGTCCCACTTGACCGAGATGCGGCCGGTCGACGACGACGGCGACCAGTACGTGGTCAGCGAACCGTCGATGGCGTTGCCGTATCCCGTGCCGCTCGCCTTGCCCGAGCCGTCGGCGCCGGCGCCGAGGCTGAGGTTCTGGCCGCTCGGCGGCGTGGTGGGCGGGGTCGTCGGGGGCGTGGTCGGCGGCGTCGTGGGCGGCGTGGTGGGCGGCGTGGTCGGGTCGGGGTTCTGCGGGGTGCAGGACCCGTCGGAGACCTTCAGCCCCCGGTTCGCGCCGGCGGTGGCGCCGACCACCGAGGGCACGCAGTTCGCGGCGTCGAGCTGGAACGAGTACGGGATCGAGACGGACGTCGTCGACACCGGGTTCGGCCCTGCGGGCTTGTCGTCGCCGCTCGGCGCCGACCAGGTCACGTTGTCGAAGATGTTGCCGTTGACCTGCCAGGTGCCGGCCTGGTCGGTGTAGAAGGTGCCGAGCACGTCCTTCGAGTCCTCGAAGTAGTTGTTGTCCAGCCTCGCCTGGGCGCCCGCCCGCGAGTTGATGCCCGACTCGTTCAGGCTCACGTAGTGGTTGTTGTAGATGTGGGCGATGCCACCGCGCAGGAGCGGTGCCCGGGAGTCGATGTTCTGGTACAGGTTGTGGTGGAACGTCACGAACCCGTTCGCCCGGTCGCTCTCGCTCGAGCCGATCAGCCCGCCGCGTCCCGAGTTCTTGAGCACGCTGTACGAGAGCGTCACATACTTCGTGTCGGCCTTCATGTCGAAGAGGCCGTCGAAGCCCTCCGACTCGCCGCCCGACGCCTCGAGCGTGGCGTGGTCGACCCAGACGTTGCGCACGCCCGACTCCATGCCGATCGCGTCGCCGCCGTTGGAGGTCGGCGAGCCCGACTTCTTCACGTTCCGCACGTGCACGTTCTGGATGATGATGTTCTCGGACCCGCGGATGTGGATGCCGACCTGGTCGAACAGGGCCCCGCTCCCGACGCCGATGATCGAGACGTTGGAGATGTCCTTCAGTTCGATGACGCCGGCCGCGGTGCTGCAGCCGTCGCCCGAGACCTTCCCGGTGTTGCCGACGGTGATCGTGCCCTGGACCTCGATGACGATCGGGGTCGAGGTGCTGGCGCGGTTGCACAGGGCGGCGTGGATCTCGGTGCCGGTGGTGGCGCGGACGGTCGCGCCGCCGGCGCCGCCCGTCGTGCCGCCGTTCTGCGTGGCGTAGCCCGTGGCGCTGCCGGTGGCCGCGTTGGCGGCCGGCAGCGCGATGCCCATCACCCCCGCGGCGGCGATGAGCGCGCCCGCCGAGGCGGTCGCGATGGTTCTGCGGACAGGAGTGCGTGGCATGGTTTCTTCCTTCTCGTCGTCGAGTGGAGCAGTAGGGTGGTGCACTCGTCGCCGCTTCCGCGCGCGACGATGCGCACGGACTCGACGGGTCGCCCAGCGACCTCCGCTTCTCGGCGTCCGCTCCGAGAAAGCGATTTCCGGGGCATCCTATGCACATCGCGAGCCACGGTTCAACCCTCGGTTCCGAGAAACGCGTTTCACGCCTGGATCGCCCGGCCAGGGCTATGGTGCCGCTGCACGTCGAGGGCTAGGGTCGGAACCGGATCGAAGGGGGACTGCGTTGGCAGAATTCGAGTACGGCCCGGTCGAGCTCTATCTCGTCGGGTTCGAAGGGGATCGGCTCGACCAGGGCACGGTCGAAGCGCTCACGGAGCTGATCGACGCCGGAGACATCCGGCTGATCGACCTGCTCATCGTGTCGCGCGAGGAGAACGGCGACGTCGAGGTCACCGAGGTGGAAGACCTGGGCGACGAGATCGACGTCACCCGGCTCACGCTCGAGGCCGGAGGCCTGGTCGGCGAGGACGACGTCGCTGAGTTCGCCGAGGCGATCGCGCCCGGCACCTCGGCCGCGCTGCTCGCGATCGAGCTGGTGTGGGCGAAGAAGCTCGCGTCGCGGTTCAACCAGGCGGGCGGCATCGTGCTGCAGACCGAGCGCATTCCGGCGCCGGTCGTCAACGCGGTGCTCGCCGAAGCGGAAGGAGAGTAGGACGTGCTGAGGAGAATGGGTCGTCCCGGGCTGATCGGCATGGCGGCGCGAACGGCGGTCGTCGCCGGCACCGCCACCGCGGTTTCGGGCAGCATGCAGCGCCACCAGCAGCAGAAGGCGTACGACCAGCAGCAACAGCAGGCGTACGAACAGCAGCAGGCGTACGAGCAGCAGCAGGCGATGGCGCAGCAGGCCGCGCAGGACGTGTACGCCCAGCAGCAGGCAGCGGCCGCGGCCGCGCCGCCTGCAGCGCCGGCCGCCGCGCCCGCAGCCGGTGGCACCGACGTGGTCGCCGAGCTGCAGAAGCTCGCGGCCCTCAAGGAGCAGGGCATCCTCTCCGACGAGGAGTTCGCCGCGGCGAAGGCGAAGCTGCTCGGCTGACGTCGAGGAGCGCAGGAACGGCCGGTCCCACGAGGGGCCGGCCGTTCCGTGTGTCGGGCCGGGCGCAACCCCTTGCCACCCCGCCCCGGGCGGCGCCTACGATGGCACATGACCGTCGCACTGCGGGGACTCTCGACCGTCGTTCCACCGACCGTGCTCGTCCAACCCGAGGTGCGCGACGTGTTCGCCGCTCAGGAGGGCCTTTCCCGGCTCTCCCAGCGCATCATCTCGACGAGCTTCGACGTCTCCGGTATCGAGACGCGCTACACCGTGCTCGGGGAACTCAGCCGGGACGCGCACCCCGACGAGCCGGTGTTCTTCGACATCGACTCCGGTGAGCTGCTGCTCCCCGGCACCAAGGCGCGCAACGAGCTCTACATCGAGCACGCGACGAGGCTCTACCTCGACGCCGGGCGAGCCGCGATCGAGGCGACACCGGGTGTCGAGGCATCCGACGTCACGCACGTGATCACCGTGAGCTGCACCGGCTTCTACGCACCCGGCCCCGACTACGTGATCGCGCGCGACCTCGGCCTGCCGGCCGGGGTGCAGCGCTTCCACCTCGGCTTCATGGGCTGCTACGCGTCGATCCCGGCGCTGCGGCTCGCGAAGCAACTCTGCGAAGCGGATGCCTCGGCCGTCGTGCTCGTCGTCTCGGTCGAGCTGTGCACCCTGCACCTGCGGTCGTCGAACGACCCCGACACGATCGTCGCGTCGTCGCTGTTCGCCGATGGCGCCGGGGCGGCCATCGTCACCGCGCGCGAGCCCGAGCCGGGCGAGCGCGCCTTCGACCTCGACCGGTTCGCGACCCGGATCACGCCGGTCGGCGAGGGCGACATGGCGTGGAAGATCGGCGACCACGGCTTCGAGATGGTGCTGTCGACCGCGGTGCCGGCGATCATCGGCGAGCACATCACGGGCGCGCTCGAGCCGCTGTTCGCGCCCGAACCGGCGCTCGTCGACGCGCTGTCGGCGGATGCCTCGGGCGACGCCATCGAGCACTGGGCGATCCATCCCGGCGGGCGCAGCATCCTCGACAAGGTCGAGGCGCGGCTCGCGCTGTCGGAGGCGCAGCTCCTGCCCGCCCGCGACACGTTGCGCGACTTCGGCAACATGTCGAGTGCGACCGTGCTGTTCGTGCTGCGACGCATCCTCGACGATGCGGCGTCGGCCGACGGCGACCGGGTCGCGGCGATGGCGTTCGGGCCCGGGCTCACGGTCGAGACCGCGCTCCTGACCGTGCGGGGGTGAGCGTGCCGTCGGAGGGGCGGTCTGGCCGCCGGCCGGACGGGCGATCGGTCGCGGATCCGGCTGCGCCGCGCGGCCTGCGCTCGCTCGCGGTGCGCGACGACGAGGCCACGGAGCTCATGGACGACCCGGCCGCCGACCCGGTCACCCTCGCCAACACGTATGCGCGGTTCGGACTCGTCAACGCGTTCGTCTCGGGGCACCGGGCGACGTACCTGCGCTGGATCCGACCGCGCCTGTCACCCGTCTGGCTGACGCGCGTGCTCGACGTCGGCACGGGCGGCGCCGACCTTCCGCGTCGGCTCCTCGCGTGGGCGGCGGCCGACGGGGTCCGGCTCGAGGTGGTCGGCATCGACCCCGATGCGCGGGCGATCGCCTTCGCGCGCGAGCATCAGCGACGGGATCCGGTGCCGGGGCTGGAACTCCGCCCGGTCGCGACCGGCGACCTCGTCGCGCAGGGCGAGCGCTTCGCGGTCGTGCTGTCGAACCACGTGCTGCACCACCTCGACCCGCACGCGTTCGGGGCGTTCCTCGCCGATTCGGAACGCCTCGTGGCACCCGGTGGGGTCGCGGTCCACGGCGACATCGAGCGTTCGCGCTGGGGCTACGCGGGGTTCGCCGCGGCGACGTGGCCGTTCCAGGGCACGATCCTGCGCGACTCGTACATCCGACCCGACGGCCTCACGTCGATCCGGCGCAGCTTCACGGCGCCCGAGCTCGCAGCGGTGCTTCCCGGCGACTGGCGGGTGCGACGCGCGTTCCCGTCGCGACTCGAGGTGACGTGGAGTCCGACATGACCGACCGGGCGGTCCCCGAGGGGGCGGGCGCCGAGGGTGCAGGCGCCGAGGGTGCGGGCGCCGCCGGTGCGGGCACCGACGCGCCGAGGCACGATGTCGCGATCGTCGGCGGCGGCCCGGTCGGCCTCGTGCTCGGATGCCTCCTCGCCACGCGCGGGCTCGACGTCGTCGTGCTCGAGGCCCGCGACGGCCCGAGCGGCCGCACCCGCGCGATCGGGATCCACCCCCCGGGCCTGCGTGTGCTGGACGCGGTCGGGGTCGGCGACGCGGTGCGCGCGGCATCCGTGGCGATCCGGTCGGGGGTGGTCACCTGCGAGGGGCGCACGCTCGGCTCGATGCGGTTCGGTCGCGAGCCGATCCGTTCGCTCCCGCAGCGCGAGACGGAGGCCCTGCTGGAGCGGCGGCTCGCCCAGCTCGCACCCGGCGCGCTGCGGCGGGGCGTCCGGGTCGAGCGCGTCGTCGACCGTGGGACGCACGTGGAGCTCGTGACCGACGGCGATCGCTCGGACCCGCTCGTCGCCGCCTACGCGGTCGGCGCCGACGGCGTCCGCAGTGGGGTGCGCGAGGCCCTCGGCATCGGCTGGCGACAGCGGCCGGGCGTCGGCGAGTACATCATGGCGGATGCCCCGGATGCCCCGGATGCCCCGGATGCCCCGGATGGCCCGCCGACGCTCGCATCGAGCGCCGCTTCGGCTGCCGCCGAGACCGCGCTCCTGCACTTCGAGCCCGCCGGCGTCGTCGAGTCGTTCCCGCTCCCGGGCGCCCGCCGCCGCTGGGTCGCCCGGGTCCGTCGCCGCCCTGCGGTGCTCGAGCCCGCGACGCTGGAGGCGATCATCGCGGCGCGCGTCGGGGCATCCCTCGCCCTCGACTCGGCCGGTGCGCCGAGCGCGTTCACCGCCCGCCAGCATCTCGCCGAGCGGTTCGCCGCCGGGCGCATCGCGCTCGTCGGCGATGCCGCGCACGAGGTCAGTCCGATCGGGGGCCAGGGCATGAACCTCGGCTGGCTCGACGCCGCGCACCTCGCGCGCGAACTCGCCGCCGCGCTCGCCGGAGGGGCCGCGGCCTCGCCGCACGAGGCGTTCGACGGCTACGCCGTGATCCGTCGCCGGGCGGCGGCGAGGGCCATGCGGCAGGCCGCGTTCAACATGTCGATGGGGGCTCCGGCCACCGGCATCCGCCTGCGCGCCCGCAACGCCGCCGTGCGGATGCTGGCGGTGCCGCCGGTTCGGGGCATCCTGGCGTCGTCGTTCACGATGCGGAGATTGTGAGGCGATGCGGTGACCAGCGGGACGGCTCCTCTCGCAGCGGACCGTCGGATCCGTCCGTCCCGAGTGACAGGAGCCGTCCCGAACGGACGGGGGACGGATGGGGGACGGCCGCGGTGCGCTCAGGCGCCCGTGCGCTCGAGCACGAAGACCGGGATGAGGCGGTCGGTCTTCGTCTGGTAGCCCTCGTAGTCGGGCCAGGTCGCGTTGGCGCGAGCCCACCAGGTCGCGCGCTCGTCGCCGGCGAGTTCCCGGGCGGCGTACTCGTGCTTCTCGGCGCCGTCCTGGAGTTCGACGACCGGGTTCGCGAGGAGATTCCAGTACCACGCCGGCTGCTCGGGCGAACCGCCCTTCGACGCGACCACCGCGTACTCGCCGTCGTGCTCGACGCGCATCAGCGCGGTCTTGCGCAGGTTGCCGGACTTCGCCCCGACGGTCGTCAGCACGATGATCGGGCGGCCGCGGAGGGTGTTCGCCTCCGCGCCGTCGGATGCCTCGAAGGCTTCGGCCTGCTTGCGGGCCCAGCCCGATGTGCTCGGTGCGTACTCGCCGTCCAGCGCCATGTCTTCCCCTTCGTCGGTGTCCCAGGTCGTCGGTGTCCTCAGGCTAACCCGGCTCGCCCGCCGGTCGGCCCACCCGTCACCCCTCGCGTGCATGAGAATCCGGCCTACGGCCGACCGACGAGGGCTGGGGGCCGGGTTCTCATGCACCGGGTTCGAACACAGCGGTCCAAAGCCCGATCTGCCGTCAGCCCCGGGTGATCTGCAGCGAGAACTCGACGAAACCCTCGGGCTCGACCGAGACGAAGCCGAGGTTCGGCGCCTCGACGCCGTAGTCGGCGAACGTGATCGGGATGCTCCCGGCGACCTGGCCGCCGTCGCCCTCGAGCACGGCCTCCAGCTCGAACGTGACCGGGTTGGTGACACCCGCGAGCGTCAGGGCGCCGGTCACCTCGATCGTCTGCACCTCGCCGGCCACCGGCTGCGCGTCCGCCACGACCGCATCGGTCAGGACGAAGGTCGCCGTCGGGTGCTCGTCGACCCGCATCGCGTTGTCGCGGAAGTAGTCGTCGCGGTTCCCGGAGTCGGTCGCGATCGACGCGACGTCGACCGTGAACTCGGCGCCGGTGAGGGAGAGCTCCTGCACCTCGAGGGTGCCGTCGACCTGCTCGGTACGACCGACGACGGTGACATCCGTGCCGTTCAGCACCTCGTCGACGCGGTATCCGGCGAACGAACCGTCGCTCACCACCCACGTGCCGGTGAGGTCGGATGCGTCGGTCGACGCGCCGTCGGATGCCTCCGCCGTCGGCGCTGCCGTCACGGTCGGGGCCGCGTCGGCCTCGCCGACGATGACGTCGCGGTAGAAGATCGGACCGGCGATGGCCGCGGTCGCGCCGAGCACGACCACCACCCCCGCTGCGACGCCGATGATGATCTTGGTTCGCTTCTGCACGTGGCCCCCTGGGGTCGGATCGTGAGGTTCCAACGCTGCCCGACGTTCCTATGAGCGCGCATGGAATGCGACCTTCGGTGACGCGGGCCCCGCTCCTGTGCATGAGAATCCGGCCTACGACCGTCGGGTGGGTGGCCTGGACCGGATTCTCATGCACGGTGATGTTCGCGCGGAGCGGCGGCGCGGTCGGTCAGCGCGTGGTGGGCTCCCAGCCGAGGGCGGGTGCGACGTGCTCGGCGAACGCCGTGATCAGCCGCAGGTTGAACTCGACGCCGAGCTGGCTCGGGATCGTCAGCATGAGGGTGTCGGCGGAGCGGATCGCCGCGTCGCGCTGCAACTGCTCGACGAGCTTGTCGGGCGTCGCCGCGTAGGTCTTGCCGAACGTCGATCGGATGCCGTCGATCACGCCGATCTGGTCGCCGTCCTGGCGTCCGCCGAAGTAGAGCTCGTCCTCGGCGGTCGTGATCGGGAAGATCGATCGGCTGACCGAGACCCGCGGCTCGCCCGGATGCCCGGCCTCGCGCCACGCCGTGCGGAACGCCTCGACCTGCTCCGCCTGCAGTTCGTCGAACGGGATGCCCCGGTCTTCGGTCAGCAGGGTCGACGACATCAGGTTGACGCCGGTGCGGCCGGCCCATTCGGCCGAGTCGCGGTTGCCGGCGCCCCACCAGACGCGCGAGCGCAGGCCCGGCGAGTGCGGCTCGATGCGCTGCATCCCCGTACCGCCTCCGAACGGCGAGGATCCATCGCGCTCGGCGAGCCCGTCGCCCTCAATGGCGCTGAGGAACCTGGCGAAGTGGTCGCGGGCGATGTCGGCGCCGCGAGGATCCTCCGACCCGGTGTATCCGAACGCCTCGTAGCCGCGCACCACGGTCTCGGGTGATCCGCGGCTGACGCCGAGCGCCAGCCGCCCGCCGGAGATGAGGTCGACGGCCGCGGCTTCCTCGGCGAGGTGGAGCGGGTTCTCGTACCGCATGTCGATGACGCCCGTGCCGACCTCGATGCGCTCGGTACGGGCGGCGATGGCCGCGAGCAACGGCATCGGCTCGGCCTGCTGCCGGGCGAAGTGGTGCACGCGGAAGTACGCGCCGTTCACGCCGAGGTCGTCCATGCCCTGGGCGAGGTCGATGGCCTGGAGCATCGAGTCGGCCGCCGAGAGTTCGCGGCCGGCGCCGATCGGGCCGTAGTGGCCGAAGGAGAGGGTTCCGAAGCGTTCCACGTCGTCGGCAACGCGAGGCTCGGCGGGCCTATTCCGCGGCGACCCCCTCGTGAACCCCGTGGATCTCGGACGATCACGCGAACTTCGGAGCATTCCGCCGGAAAGGTCCGAAGTTCGCACGATCACCCGGGCGAAGGGTTGAGGGGTGGGTGCCCGAACCGGTCTGGCATATGGCGGGCGGTGGGGCATCCGGTCTAGCGTCGTCACCGGGGGAACGGGCCGGCGGCGCGGCGGAAGATGGTTCGCCGTCGGCGGAATACTCGCCCGCTTCGCAAAGTTGAGTCAAGTAGGCTCAAGTTGAGGAGAAGGGATATCCGTGGCCAACATGCAGGGCGCGCCGAGCTCGCAGGAGGAGCAGAAGTCGGCGCTCGAACAATACGGCGTCGACCTGACGGCGCTCGCGAAGTCGGGCAAGCTCGACCCCGTCGTCGGCAGGGACGCCGAGATCCGACGGGTCAGCCAGGTGCTCACCCGTCGCACCAAGAACAACCCGGTGCTCATCGGCGAGCCGGGCGTCGGCAAGACCGCCGTCGTCGAAGGGCTCGCGCAGCGCATCGTCGCGGGCGACGTCGCCGAGTCGCTCAAGGGCAAGCGACTCATCTCGCTCGACATCTCCGCGCTCGTCGCCGGCGCGATGTACCGCGGCCAGTTCGAGGAGCGACTGAAGGCCGTGCTCAAGGAGATCGACGAGTCCGAGGGCGAGGTCATCACCTTCGTCGACGAACTCCACCTGCTGATGGGTGCGGGCGGCGGCGAGGGCTCCGTCGCGGCCTCGAACATGCTGAAGCCCATGCTCGCGCGCGGCGAACTGCACCTCATCGGCGCGACCACGCTCGACGAGTACCGCGAGTACATCGAGAAGGATGCCGCGCTCGAACGCCGCTTCCAGCAGGTCTACGTCGGCGAGCCCAGCGTGGAAGACACCGTCGCGATCCTCCGCGGGCTCAAAGGCCGGTACGAGGCGCACCACGGCGTCACCATCACGGACGCCGCGCTCGTCGCGGCCGCGGCCCTGTCGAACCGGTACATCACCGCGAGGCAGCTGCCCGACAAGGCGATCGACCTCGTCGACGAGGCGATGAGCCGGCTCAAGATGGAGATCGACTCGTCGCCCGTCGAGATCGACCAGCTCAAGCGCGAGGTCGACCGCATGCGCCTCGAGGAGCTCGCCCTCAAGCGCGAGAAGGACGACGCCTCGCGCGAACGCCTCGCGAGGCTGCGCGAGACCCTCGTCGACAAGGAGCGCGAGCTCGCGGGTCTCGAGGAGCGCTGGGCGCGCGAGCGCCAGGGCCTCAACCGGGTCGGCGAGCTGAAGAAGCAGCTCGACGAGGCGACCACGCAGCGCGACCTGGCGCTTCGCGCCGGCGACTACGCGAAGGCGTCGAAGCTCGAGTACGAGACCATCGCCCAGCTCCAGCGCGACATCGTCGCCGCCGAGCAGGCCGAGGCCGAGCCGACCGAGCCGCGCATGGTCAACGAGCAGGTCACCGACGAGGACATCGCCGCCGTCATCTCGGCATGGACGGGCATCCCCGTGGGCCGGCTCATGCAGGGCGAGAGCGAGAAGCTGCTGCACCTCGAGCAGGAGCTCGGCCGCCGGCTCATCGGCCAGAAGCCCGCGGTCGCCGCGGTCGCCGACGCGGTGCGGCGCTCGCGCGCCGGCCTCAGCGACCCGAACCGGCCGACCGGGTCGTTCCTCTTCCTCGGCCCGACCGGCGTCGGCAAGACCGAGCTCGCGAAGGCGCTCGCCGAGTTCCTCTTCGACGACGACCACGCCATGGTGCGCATCGACATGTCGGAGTACGGCGAGAAGTTCTCCGTCTCCCGGCTGGTCGGCGCGCCCCCGGGATACGTCGGATACGACCAGGGCGGCCAGCTCACCGAGGCGGTGCGGCGACGCCCGTACTCGGTCGTGCTGCTGGACGAGGTCGAGAAGGCGCACCCCGAGGTGTTCGACGTGCTGCTGCAGGTGCTCGACGACGGTCGGCTCACCGACGGCCAGGGGCGCACGGTCGACTTCCGCAACGTGATCCTGATCCTCACGTCGAACCTCGGGTCGCAGTACCTGATCGACCCGACCCTGTCGTGGGACGAGAAGGAGCAGGCGGTCATGCAGACCGTGCGCCAGTCGTTCAAGCCCGAGTTCGTCAACCGGCTCGACGACCTCGTCGTGTTCTCGGCGCTGTCGGAGAGCGAGCTCGCCGAGATCGTCAACCTCTACATCGACCGGCTCGCCGCGCGCCTCCACGAGCGACGCCTCGAGCTCGGCGTCACGCCCGACGCGCGCGCCTGGCTCGCCGAGCGCGGGTACGACCCGCTCTACGGCGCCCGGCCGCTGCGACGCCTCATGCAGAAGGAGATCGACGACCGCCTGGCGCGGGCGCTGCTGTCGGGCGAGATCCGTGACGGCGACTCGGTCGTCGTCGGCCTCGCGCCATCGGGCGACGCGCTCGTCGTCGAACGGGGCGAACCGGCGGGGCGCCCGACGACGGATGCCTCGGGCGACACGACCGAAACCGACGACGAGGTGATCGAGGCCGAACTGCTCGACGACTGAGCGAGGCCGAGCGCGCGCCCGGCCTCAGGCCCGGTCGTCGCCGGTCGGCTCGGCGAGGCTCCTCGTCTCGTCGGCGTCCGCATCGGCGTCGCCTTCGACGAGCACGCCGTTCACCTGCGGGCTGATCCGGCGCTCGAGCGCGATCGCGAGCACGACGATGCCGAGGCATCCGGTCACGATGACCGCGATGAACCAGCCGTCGAGAGCGTGGCCGAGCAGGAGGCCGGCGGCGATCGGTCCGGTGATCGCGCCGGCCTGGAACGCGGCCGAGCTGACCGCGTTGTACCGGCCGCGCGTGCGGTCGGTCGCGAGGTCGTTCACGACCGCCGGCACGGTCGGCTGCAGCATGGTCTCGCCGAACGCGAAGACGCCCATGAACGCGAGCACGCCCACGACGGCGGCGACCGAGCCGGGCAGCAGCCCCGCCCCGCCGAGGATGAGCCAAGCGACCGCCCAGACGAGTGCCATGACCTGCATCACCCGGGTGCGCCGGTGGCCGCGGATCAGTCGCAGCACCGTGAACTGCAGCAGCACGATCACCGCGGTGTTGACCGCGAACGCGAAGCCGACGACCTGCGTCGAGACCTCGGCGACCTGCCGTGCGTACGCCGGGAAGCCGGCCTCGAGCTGGCCGTAGCCGATGAACATCGCGAGGAACGTGAGGCCCGTCAGCCACAGGACCGCGGGGCGCCGGAGGATCTCGCGGTAGCCGATCGCGGGAGCCTCGCCCCCGCCCTCCGCATCGGCTGCGACGTGGGTGTGCACGTGGCGGAGCGGTCCGAGCAGCAACGCCATCGGCGCCAGGCAGGTCAGTGCATCGATCAGGAAGATCGTCGTGAAGGTCGCGGGGTCGTCGGCGTTCACGAAGAAGCCGCCCACGATGCCGCCGACGCCGATGCCGAGGTTCACCAGGGCGAAGTTCACGCCGAAGTACTGCTGGCGCAGGTCGCCGTCGACGACCGTCGCGATGAGCGCGTTGATCGCCGGGAACGAGACGCCGAAGTTCACGCCGATGAGCACCAGCCCGACGGCGGCGACGACCGGAACGGTCGCGAACGCCAGGACCGTGCAGCCGACGATCATGGACGCGAGCCCCGTGAGCAGCACGGCACGCGCGCCGAAGCGGTCGACGAGGGTGCCGCCTGGACCCGTGACGATGAGTCCGACGACCGCGATGAGGCTCATCAGCACACCCGACACGCCGAGGTCGAAACCGCGCGCCTCGTGCAGGTAGATGATCGTGAACGGCAGCGTGAGCCCGCGCCCGAACGTCTGGATCACCACGGTCGACAGCAGCCATCTGCCCTCGGTGGGCAGTGCTCGCCAGAAGCCGCGCATGGAGGTGGTCACTCGCCTCATTCTGGCCCAGCCCGCCGACAGCCGTTCACCACGGCCGGTTAGGCTGCGCGCATGCTCGTGGGGGGCGCGGTACGCGCGGGCGGCCTGATCGTCGAGACCGGTCGGGGCGCCGTCCGTGGCGTGCGCGCCCCCGGGCTGCGGCGGTGGCGGGGCATCCCGTATGCGGCGTCGACGGCAGGTGAAGCCCGGTTCCGTTCGCCCCGTCCCGCCGAGGGATGGGACGGCGTTCGCGATGCGACGCGGTTCGGACCCGTCGCGCCGCAGCACCGCCGCGGCCAGTTCATCGGCGCGGCACCGCACCTGCCGCGCAGCGAGGACTGCCTGAGCCTCAACGTCATCGCCCCCGACGGTGAGCCGCCGGCAGGCGGATGGCCGGTGATGGTCTTCATCCACGGCGGCGCCTACAGTGTCGGGTCGTCCGGCGAGTACCCCAGGCAGGGCGAGCGCCTCGTGCGCGCGCACGGCGTCGTCTACGTGAGCTGCAACTACCGCCTCGGGGCGCTCGGATGGCTCGACCTGCGGGCGTACTCGCTGCCGGGGCATCCGTTCGAGGTGAACGTCGGCCTGCGCGACCAGGTCGCCGCGCTGCAGTGGGTGCGCCGCGAGATCGCGCGCTTCGGCGGAGATCCCGACCGCGTGACGCTCTTCGGCGAATCGGCGGGCGCGAACTCGGTGACCACGCTCATGACCGTGCCGGCCGCCGAGGGGCTGTTCCGTCGCGCCATCGCGCAGAGCGCGCCGCCGAACGCGGTCTACCTGCCCGAGACCGCCGGTCGTTGGGGCCGCGACCTCGTGCACCAGCTCAGCGAGATCGTGGATGCCGACGACGTCGAGAGCGAGTCGACCGAGGATGCCGGACTCATGCTCGCGACCGCCGACCCGATGCAGCTCGCCGCCGCGACCACCGCGCTCACCGTGCGCACGCCCGACGAACAGCCCGGCACGATCGCGCTCGCGCCCGTCATCGACGGCGACTTCCTGCCCCACCGGCCGCTCGACGCGTTCCGCGACGGACTCGCGCACCGGGTGCCGCTCATCATCGGCACGAACGACCGCGAGGGATCGCTGTTCGAGGGGCGCATCGGGATCCTCCCCACCACGAAGCCGCGCATCCGGGCGATCTTCGCGAACACGAGGAAGAAGGCCCGAAAGCAGATCAAGCAGCAGTACCCCGGCCTGCCCGAGCGGCGCCCCGCCGCCGACTTCGGTGGGGACTTCACGTTCTGGTACCCCAGCGTGAAGCTCGGCGAACGGCACTCGAGGTACGCGCCCACCTGGTTCTACCGGTTCGACGCGGCGCCCCGAACCGCGCGGCTGCTCGGCCTCGACGCGACCCACGGGCTCGAGCTGTTCGCGCTCTTCGAGAAGTTCGACACCCCGGTGGGTGTCGCGCTCACCGTTCTCGGCGGCCGACGGATGTTCCGGGCCGTCGGCCGGCGGATGCAGGCGCACTGGGCGGCGCTCGCCGAAGACGGCGCACCGCTCGCCGATTGGCCCCGGTACGACGAGGCGCGCCGGCTCACGCTCCTGTTCGACGAGGTCGATCGCGTGAAGGCCGACCCCCGGCGGCGCAAGCGCCTCGCGTGGCAGGCGTTCGTGCCGCACGTGTGAGGCGGTGGCCGCGCGCGTTCCGCCCACTCGAGGTGCCCGTGGCGCGGTCGACCCGGCGCGGCTCCTTCCGCCCGAGACATCCGGGCCGCTAGCGTGACCGGAGGGGGCCCGCGACGGACGGGTCCATGTCTGGGGGGACGACATGACCGAGCAGTTCGAGACCGGGGGATCGACCCTGAGCCGCGGGCAGGTGAACTTCGTCCGCCTCACCGGGCTCGCCGCGATCATCGGCGGCATCCTGATGGTCGTCGTGGCGATCATCGCGTGGACGGCGGTGACGACCCAGCTGTCCGCCGAGAACATCACGATCCCCGACGACGCGGCGTGCTGCGCCGGCCAGCAGGTGAACGGGCCCATCGGCGCCTACGTGCAGGCCGACATCATCAACCACCATGCGCTCGAGGCCGCCGACGGGAAGACCTACGCCGAACTCGAGCAGGACGACCCCGTGCGGGCTACCGTCGCCGACGCGTCGTTCCTGCGCGCCTCGCTGTTCACCTCGGTCGTCGCCTACGGTGTCGCGCTGATGGCCGCAGGCGTCGGTCTGCTGTTCGTGCTGATCGGTTGGGCGCTGCGGATCGTGGTCAGGCCGATTCCGAAGGACTAGGGCGGGAGCTGCCGATCGTCGTACGGTTCGCCTGACGGCTCGGTGCAGTTGAGGCTGCCGGCCGGATGGGCTAGCACGCACTCTGTCGCTCGCTATCAGGCTGTGTTGGCGAAACGTTCAGGGAACCGTGAGATATTGAGTCGCTTCCGTCAGTAGGGGTACGGCCACGAGTACGCCGTTTCGACTAGCCGGACAAAAATGTCGGCTGGTAGGAGCCTGGGCCGCTGCTTCGGTCCACACGCTGCGAGGCAGCGTTCAGCCGCTGAACGCGGACCGAGTGATCGTGAGGAGTGGTACGGCAGATGGTTGCAAATCGTGGGGTTGTTGCAACGCTGACAGGGCTGGCCCTGGCCATCGGTATAGCCGTCGGCTCACCTGCCCCCGCAATCGCGACGACAACCGGTTCGATCTCAGGAACGGTGACAGTCCCTGATGGAGCATCTCCCGAAACGGTCTACGTCGGGTTCTGGGGACCGAATCGCTTTGCCGGAACCGCCTCTGTGGGCGCGGACGGTTCGTTCGCGATGAGTGGACTGGCGGCGGACACGTACAGGCTCGAGTTCGCAACCGGAGACAAGCGTGTCGCGCCCGAGTGGTGGGAGGATGCGCGAAGCGGCGGCAGCGCCACACCAATCGTGGTTGCCGCTGGGCAAGACGTCACCGGTATCGATGCGTCCTTGGCTCTCGCGGCAACGATCTCAGGCACGGTAACCCTCCCTGAGGGGGCCGATCCGGCGCAGGCGTCGGTAAGTTCCGAGACGCGCGTTGATGGAAGCGTAGGCTCGACGGCGGTCGCTGCTGACGGAACGTTCACGCTCCGCCAACTCAGCCCTGGACCACACAAGCTCTTCATCAGGTACGCCGGGGACGAGGACGTCGCTGATGCGTGGTGGGATGGCGCGGTGAGTGAATCCGCCAGCGCACCCGTAGTTGTTTCCGAAGGTGGCGCCGTGGAAGATCTGAATGCGAGCCTGGCCCCGGGAGCGAGGATCTCTGGCAAGGTCACCATCCCGCCAAGGGATACGACGACGACGTGGGGAACCACTTTCAGCGTCGGCATTGTTGATGCTGAGACCGGGGAGGTAACGGGTTCCGAGCGGACTATGACGTCGCCAGACGGGTCCTATGAGATCTCAGACCTCGCGCCGGGGAATTACAAGGTCGCCTTCTACTATGACAGCCAGATTCGTGAGTGGTGGGACGATGCCGCAGACATCGGCTCCGCGCGCCCGATCTCACTCAATGCGGGGGAGGTGCGGACTGCGGTCGATGCGAGACTGGATGCGTTGGTTTCGCTCCCGGAGCCCGTGTTCACCGAGGCGACTTGTAGTTCGCTGGCGAATCTGAAGCTGGGGGACTTCGAGCACGGCACATGGTCGTGGACCAGGGCCGACGGCCCTATGGGCAGTGGCGACTCATTTGATGGCGAACCGGAGATGCTCAAGTTCGGGGCGGCGTATACCGTGACCGCCAATTTCGACGAAGGCTGGGGAACGACCGGCCTGTCGACCTGGCGACACGTGTTCCACGAACCGAGCGGATGCGACGGCAGTACGTCGGGTCGTGTGTCGCGTTTGGAGGGTGTGGATCGGTTTGCGACTGCGGTCGAGGCGTCGGAGTCGGAGTTCGCGGCGGGTGTCGACGTGGTGTACATCGCGAATGGGTTGAACTTCCCGGATGCGTTGGCTGCGGGTCCGGTTGCTGCTGCGAATGGTGGGCCGGTGTTGTTGGTCGCGCCGTGGTTCGTTCCGGACGTGGTGAAGGATGAGTTGGAGCGGTTGCAGCCGAAGAGGATCGTGGTCTTGGGTGGTGAGCCTTCGGTGAATGCTTCGGTCCTCACCGAACTCCGCGGGTTCACGTCGGGTCGTGTGTCGCGTTTGGAGGGTGTGGATCGGTTTGCGACTGCGGTCGAGGCGTCGGAGTCGGAGTTCGCGGCGGGTGTCGACGTGGTGTACATCGCGAATGGGTTGAACTTCCCGGATGCGTTGGCTGCGGGTCCGGTTGCTGCTGCGAATGGTGGGCCGGTGTTGTTGGTCGCGCCGTGGTTCGTTCCGGACGTGGTGAAGGATGAGTTGGAGCGGTTGCAGCCGAAGAGGATCGTGGTCTTGGGTGGTGAGCCTTCGGTGAATGCTTCGGTCCTCACCGAACTCCGCGGGTTCACGTCGGGTCGTGTGTCGCGTTTGGAGGGTGTGGATCGGTTTGCGACTGCGGTCGAGGCGTCGGAGTCGGAGTTCGCGGCGGGTGTCGACGTGGTGTACATCGCGAATGGGTTGAACTTCCCGGATGCGTTGGCTGCGGGTCCGGTTGCTGCTGCGAATGGTGGGCCGGTGTTGTTGGTCGCGCCGTGGTTCGTTCCGGACGTGGTGAAGGATGAGTTGGAGCGGTTGCAGCCGAAGAGGATCGTGGTCTTGGGTGGTGAGCCTTCGGTGAATGCTTCGGTCCTCACCGAACTCGAACAGCACGTATCGGCGCCGTAGGCGGCGCCGTAGGCTCGATGGCATGCTCGCCACCGTCATCCACGCCGCCCGTGACATCCGTCTCGACGAGGTCGCCGACCCGGTGCTCTCGAGTGGCCGCGACGCGATCGTGAAGGTCGTCGCCGCGTGCGTGTGCGGTTCCGACCTGTGGCCGTACCGCGGCATCCAGCCGACCGACGAGCCGCACCGCATCGGCCACGAGTTCGTCGGGGTCGTCGAGGCGGTCGGCGACGAGGTCGACCTGATCGCGGTGGGCGACTTCGTCATCGCGCCGTTCTACGTCTGCGACAACACGTGCGTCAACTGCCGCAACGGGGTCTCCACGTCGTGCCTGCACGGCAGTTGGTGGGGCGGCGACGACCGCTTCGGCGGCTTCGCCGACGGCGGCCAGGGCGAACGCGTGCGGGTGCCGCTCGCCGACGGCACGCTCGTGCCGGTGCCCGGCCCCGTCGAGGACCACGAGGTGCCCGGGCTGCTCACCCTGGCCGACGTCATGGGCACGGGGCACCACTCCGCGGTCTCAGCCGGGGTGGCCGAGGGCAGCACGGTCGCGGTGGTCGGCGACGGCGCGGTCGGGCTCTGCGCGATCATCGCCGCACGCCGGCTCGGGGCATCCGTGATCATCGCGATGTCGCGCCACGCCGACCGCCAGGCGCTCGCCCGCGAGTTCGGCGCCACCCACGTCGTCGCCGAGCGCGGCGACGCCGGCGTCGCCGCGGTACGCGAGCTCACCGGCGGCATCGGCGCCGACCACGTGCTCGAGTGCGTCGGTACCAAGGAGTCGATGGACCAGGCGATCCGGTCGGCGCGCCCCGGCGGCATGGTCGGGTACGTGGGCGTGCCGAACGGCGGACCTGAGCTGCCCGTGCGCCGCCTCTTCAACAGCAACGTCGGCGTCAACGGCGGCGTCGCACCCGTGCGCGGATACATCGAGGAACTCCTGCCCGACGTACGCTCGGGAGCGATCAACCCGGGGCGGGTGTTCGACCTCGAGCTGCCCCTCTCCGAGGTCGCCGAAGCGTATGCGGCGATGGACGAGCGCCGCGCGATCAAGGTGCTGCTGCGGCCGTAGGGAACGCGTACCCGAGGCGGCATCCGGTGGACTGCCCCACCTCAGCCCCGAGGCTCACGCCTCCACGTCGTCGAGCCGGGCGATCACGACCTCGAGGAGGCGTGCGAGCTCGGCCCGCTCGGCGTCGCTGAGGTCCTGCAGCACGTCGGTCTCGACGACGTCGGAGCCGCGGATCGCGACGCTGAACAGCTGCCAGCCGTCGTCGGTGAGGTTGACGAGCACGCGCGTGCGGTTGTCGGCGTCGGGGGTCCGTTCGACGAGACCGCGCTCGGCGAGCTTGTCGAGCCGGTGCGTCATCGACGACGGCGCGACGTTCGTGAGCTCGGCGAGTTGGCTCGGCGTGAGCGATTCGCCGGCCTTCGCGAGCGACGTGACGACGGCCCATTCGCCGGCGGTGACGTCGAGGTCGACGAGCTGCCTGGCGTACCAGTGGTCGAGCTTCTTGGTGAGGCTCTGCACGGCGGTGATGACCCGCTGCACCGATTCCTCGCCGCCCGCCTTGACGTAGGTCGCGACCGCGCGGCGGTACAGCTCGGGCGTGCTCGGGGTGTGTCGGGCCATGCGGCCATTCTCCCACGGTTTCGAATGCTAATATTTCGATATCAAACTATTCGTTGTCGAACGAAGCACGCCGCACGCCAAGCGGATCACCTTTTCAGGACCAGAACGGTCATGGCCCCGCATGCGGGCTGTGGCGGGTCTGGTCCTGAAAACGTCCGTGGGCGTGCCGTGATACACCCGCCCCCGGAAGGAGCACCCCATGCGCGCCAGACTGCTGATCCTCGCCTCCGCCATCGGCATGCTCGGCTGGGGAGCGGTGCTGCCGTACCAGTACGCGTACGCCGCCGAGACGCGAGAGTGGGGCGCACTCGTCGCCGCCGGGGCGTCCTCGCTGTTCGCCGTCGGCGCGCTCGTCGCCGCACCGATCGCGGGGCGCCTGAGCGACCGGTTCGACCCCGTGCGGGTCGCGGTCGTCGCGCAGCTCATCGGTGCAGCCGGCGTGGGTTCACTGATGTTCGTCGATGACCCGACGCTCTTCCTCGCGGGCATGCTCGTCTTCGGGCTGGGCCTCGCGGGCGCCGGCCCTGCCAAGCAGGTGCTCGCGCTGCGCTGGTCGTCGAGCGACGACCGCCGCAAGGTGTTCGCGTACAAGTTCACGGGCGAGGCGCTCGGCATGGCCGTCGGTGCGTTCATCGCAGGGCACCTGGTCGACCTCGGCACGGCCGACGGCCTCGACCTCGGGTTCGCGATGGCTGCCGCCGGATTCGCGGTGTCGACCGCGATCATCGCGCTCGCCGGACGCGGTCCGCGCGGCGCGCGGGCGATCGAGCCCGGCCTCGAGACGTCGGCCATCGCCGCCGACCTCCGGGCCGAGGACGCACGGGATGCCGGCACAGGCGCCCCGCGCGGCGTCGTTCGTGCGATCCTCACCACGCCGGCCCTGCGCTGGACGGCGGTCGTCACCGTCACCCTCGCGCTCGGCTTCTACGCGCAGTTCGAGTCGGGGCTGCCCGCCTACGCGCTGACCGTGCTCGACGTCGACGCCACCGCGATCGGCACCGCCGCGGCCGTGAACTGCATCGTGATCGTCGCCCTGCAGGTGTTCATGGTCCGGCTCACCGCGAGGTACAGCGCGCCGTCCCTGCTCATGGCGGTGGGCGGCATCTGGGTACTCTCGTGGCTCGTGCTGTCGGCCGCGCCGCTGGCGCCCGGCGTCGCCTCGGCGCTGTTCGTGATGACGTACGGCATCTTCGCCGTCGGCGAGACGATGTACAGCCCGGTCCTGCAGCCGCTCACGGCGCAGCTCGCCCCGCGCGGCATGGTCGGGCAGACGCTCGGCACGATCACCGCGTTGCAGACGTCGTTCTCGGCGGTCGGGCCGCTGGTCGCCGGCGTCATGCTCGGCGCCGGGCTCGCCGACCTGTTCCTCGGCGCGCACGTCGCGATCAGCCTCGTCGCGGTGTTCGCCGCGTGGCGGATCAAGCGCGCGCTCGCGGCGTCCGCGGCAGCGGGCGCGCCCGGCGCGACGGAGGCATCCGTCGCGCCGGAGGCATCCGCTCGATCGACGGATGCCCCGCGCGCCGAACCGCCGACCACGCCGGTGACGATTGCGAGCTGAGCCGGGCGGGCTGAGCCGCGCGAGCTGAGCCGCGCGACCGACGCCGCGCGATCAGCTCGGCGTGATCGCCGCAGTGAACTCGAATGCCGCGATGATGAGCCAGACGGCCCACAGGGCCGCGATGACGAACGAGACGACGGCGACGCCGATCGCCGCCCACATGGGACCGTACCCGCGACCCGACTGGCGGTGGACGACGACCGACCGACCGATCGGGTAGACGAGCGGGGTCAACACCAGCGCGATGAACGACCAGGCCCAGTGGAATCGGCGCGGGTAGCCGAGTCGCCCGAGCGCCGCGTAGTCGAGGTAGGAGAACCACACCACGGCGCCGAGCGCGACGTACGACAGCGCGGAGAGCACGAAGAACCAGGGGTCGATCGTCATCAGTCGGTACGGGACGAGCGGATCGCCTCCGACGAAGCCGAAGTCGGTCGGGAACAGCGTCGACGGGTTCACGGCGAGCAGGCCCAGCAGGTTGAGCAGCGGCAGGAAGACGACCAGCCAGATCCAGACCGTCGAGACCGGGGTGCCGTCCGGCACGGATGCCTCGGGCGCCGCGCCGTACGGCGGTGCCGCGCCGTACGGTGGCGCCGCGCCATATGGTGGTGCCCCGCCGTACGGCGGTGCCGCCAGGTAGGGCGGGCCTGCGTCGTACGGTGGTGCCGGCGGCGCGGTGGGGGCATCCGGCGCGACATGGTCGGTCCAGGCGTTGCCGTCCCACCAGCGCAGGCCACCGGTTCCGCTCGGATCGGGGTACCACCCCGCGGGGATCGCAGGCGTCGCTCCGTCGGTCATCCGGGCCTCCTTCGGGTCCCGGTCATGCTATCGATGGCCGGTGACTCGACCGATGGGCCGAACGGGTGGCCGCGGCGGCGATCGCGCTCGGGCCGTCGTCGCGCGCGGCTACGCCGCCGAGATGACCAGCTCGCCGAGCGGCTTGCGCACGCGCGGGGCGACCTCGCGCTCGCGGAGCACGTCGGGCAGCGCCGCGGCGTCGCCGACGACGCCGATCGCGCTGATCGAGACGATCTCGAGCGAGTCGTCGAGCGCGAAGTCGGCGCGGAGGCGCTCGGCGTCGAAGCCGCCCATCTGGTGGGTGTGCAGTCCCTCGTGCTGCGCCTGCACGCTCAGGTGCGCGACGGCCTGGCCGAGGTCGTAGCGAGCCCACGGGCGGGGTGCGTCGCGCTCGGGGTCGACGGTCTCCGCGAGGTTCACGATGAGCACGGCGGCCGAGTCGGCCCAGGCCTGGTTGAAGCCCGCCAGGGCGTCGTGGATCCGCGTGAAGGCGTCGGTGCCGCGTCGCGCGACGATGAAGCGCCACGGCTGCGTGTTGTTGGCCGACGGCGCCCAGCGCGCGGCCTCGAGCACGGTGCGGAGCGTGTCGTCGTCGATGACGGCCGACGGGTCGAACGCCCGCGGGCTCCAGCGCTCGACGAGCGCGGAGATGAGCGGTGCCTCGGTCGCGGCGTGACGGCTGGCGGGATCGGTGATGAGGGTCATGATGCTCCCCGGAGATGCGGATGCGGTTCCGGGGCTCCGTCGTCCCGCTGTACCTCCATACGAACACATGAAGCTGGAGGTTTCATTCCCGGGGTCGCGCGAGGAATAGCCCCGGCGGGATCAGCCGCGTCCGAGCTCCTCGCCGATCGCCGCGACGAAGGCGTCGATGTCGGCCTCGGTGGTGTCGAACGAGCACATCCAGCGGACCTCGCCGCGCGAGGCATCCCAGTCGTAGAACTTGAACCCGCGGTCGCGGAGCCGGTCGGCGACGCCGGTCGGCAGCGTCGCGAACACGCCGTTCGACTGGGTCGCCTGCGTGAAGCCGAGTCCGGGCAGGCTGCCGGCCGCGACGCCCGCGTCGAGCGCGTCGCGCAGGCGGCTCGCCATCGCGTTCGCGTGCGACGCGCTGCGCAGCCACAGGTCGCCCTCGAGCAGGGTGATCAGCTGGGCCGACACGAAGCGCATCTTCGAGGCGAGCTGCATGTTCAGCTTGCGCAGGTACTTCAACCCGTCGGATGCCTCGGGCTCGAGGACGACGATCGCCTCGGCGCCCATCGCGCCGTTCTTGGTGCCGCCGAAGCTCAGCACGTCGACGCCGGCATCCCGGGTGAACGCCCGAAGCGGCAGGCCGAGCGACGCGGCCGCGTTCGCGAGGCGCGCACCGTCGAGGTGCAGGCGCATGCCGTGCGAGTGCGCGTGGTCGGCGATCGCGCGGACCTCGTCGGCCGTGTACGCGGTGCCGAGCTCGGTGGTCTGCGTGATCGACACGACGAGCGGCTGGGCGCGGTGCTCGTCGCCCCAGCCCCAAGCCTCGCGGTCGATGAGCTCGGGCGTGAGCTTGCCGTCGGGCGTCGGCACGGTGAGCAGCTTCATGCCGCCGACCCGCTCAGGCGCACCGCCCTCGTCGGAGTTGATGTGCGCCGTCGACGCCGAGATCACCGCGCCCCAGCGCGGCAGCATCGATTGCAGGCCGGTGACGTTCGCGCCGGTTCCGTTGAACACGGGGAAGACGTCGACGCCCTCGCCGAAGTGCTGCGCGAACACGTCGTGCAGGCGGGCCGTGTAGTCGTCGTCGCCGTACGCGATCTGGTGGCCGCCGTTGGCGGCGGCGATCGCCTCGAGGATCTCGGGGTGGATGCCGGAGTAGTTGTCGCTGGCGAAGCCGCGGAAGGTGGTGTCGTGGAGCGGGGTCACCGCACCATCCTTCCATCCCGTTCCTGAGTGCCGGTCGCTCACTTCCCGCGCAGCGCCTCCAGGAACGGCACCCGGGCCCCGGTCCGCAGCAGCGAGTTGCGGTAGATGCGGTCGCCGATGACGAGCGCGAGTGCCGTCGTCGCGATGAGGATCGCGAGCGACAGGAGCGGCTCCCACCACTGCGCCTGCTCGAGGAAGATGCGCATCGGCATGCCGACCGGCGCCGAGAACGGCACGTAGCTCATGACGGCCAGTACGGTCGGGTTGTCGTTGAAGAAGATGATCAGGAAGTACGGGATCATCACGAGCACCGTGACGGGCATCGTCACCGAGCCGATGTCCTCCGCCCGGGAGACCAGCGCCGCGGTCGCCGCGAACAGCGACGAGAGCAGCACGAATCCGAACGCGAAGAACACGACGAACCAGATGACGGATGCCCCGAGCCCGCCGAGCAGGATCTGCTGCCCCGTCAGCGCGAGCCCGAGCAGGGCGACGGCCGCGATCGCCACGACCTGGCCGATCGCGAGGACGGAGTTGCCGAGCACCTTGCCGGTGAGCAGTTCGCGTCCGCTGACCGTGGCGAGGAGGATCTCGACGATGCGGGTCTGCTTCTCCTCGACCACCGACGCGGCGATGGTCTGCCCGAAGGTGAGCGCTGCGAAGAAGAACACGATGCCGAAGCCGAGCGCCACGAGATAGGCCATGAACGGGTCGACGGGCGCCGGGTCGAGGACGGCGACCGACGGGTGGATGGCGAGCGCGTTCGCGACGCCGCCGGCGGGCTGGTCGAGGCCGATGACGGTGAGGTCGAGCGTCGCGGAGGCATCCGCTCCCGAGCTCGTCTCGATACCGGCGTCGGTGACGACGTCGGTCGGTGCGACGACCGCCTCGACCTCGCCGTCGCGAAGGAGCTGCTCGGCGGCGTCGAGGTCGTCGGCCGGCACCGCCTCGAGACCGGGTGCGGACGCCACTGCGTCGGATGCCGCGCCGACGGCGGCGACCTTCGTCGCACCGTCCTGTCCGCCGAACGCCGAGCTCAGGATGACCGTGACGAGCACGGCGGCCATGAGCACGATCGTGGAGATGACGAATGCCTTGCTGCGCAGCTTGGTCGAGATCTCGCGGCCGGCGACGAGGCCGACGGTCTGCGCGAACCCCGGTTCGCGGCGATCCGCGCGCTCCGGCGTGGTCTGCGTGCTCATCGCACGACCTCCTTGAAGATCTGGGCGAGCGTGGTCTGCTCGCGGGTGAAGCTCACGACGTCGCCGCGCGACACCGCCTCGGCGAGCACGGCGCGGCGGGCGGCATCCGACTCCGCCTCGAACAGCGCCCACCCGCCGTCGAAGCCCGCGACGGTGATGCCGGGGACCTCGCGGATCCAGCCGGCGTCGCCGGCCGTGAGCAGCTCCCACCGCTGCGAACCGTGCTCCTCGCGGAGGCCCTCGCGGGTGCCCGCGGCGCGGATGCGTCCGTCCGCGATGATGACGAGGTCGTCGCACAGCCGCTCGACGACGTCGAGCTGGTGCGACGAGAACAGCACGGGTGCACCGGATGCCGCGGCGTCGGCGAGCACCGCCTGCACGGTCTCGACGGCCATCGGGTCGAGGCCGGAGAACGGTTCGTCGAGGATCAGGACCTCCGGCTGGTGCACGAGTGCGGCGGCGATCTGCGCGCGCTGCTGGTTGCCGAGCGACAGCGACTCGACGGTGTCGCCGAGGCGCTCGCCGAGGCCGAGGCGCTCGAGCAGGTCGGTCGCATTGCGCTTCGCCGCCGCCGGCGACCAGCCGTGCAGGCGCGCGAGGTAGACGGTCTGCTCGAGCACCTTCATCTTCGGATACAGCCCGCGCTCTTCGGGCATGTAGCCGAACCTGCGGCGGTCGGCCGCGGAGATCGGCCTGCCGTCGATCGAGACGGTGCCGGCGTCGCCGGCGAGGACGCCCAGGACGATCCGCATCGTGGTGGTCTTGCCGGCGCCGTTGCCGCCGACGAAGCCGGTGAGGCGACCGTCGCCGACGGTGAACGACACGTCGTCGAGCGCGACGCGGTCGCCGTAGCGCTTGGTGATCCCGTTGAGTTCGAGCATGGTCTCACCGTACGGATGCCTCGGCGCCGGGGCATCCGTCGCGTGGCGGGTTTCGGTCGGTTCCGGAAGTCGGTCGGACTTTCGGCGCTCCGCCGTGCGGGGGAGGATGGGACGATGGCGGACACGCGGAACATCTGGGATGCCCTCGACTCGTTCTCGGAGCACTGGTCGCCCCGGCGGCTTGCGAGCATCAACGACTACGACGTCAAGGTCTTCAAGGCGCAGGGCGAGTTCACCTGGCACAGCCACCCCGACACCGATGAGCTCTTCCTGGTGCTGGCCGGCGAACTCGTCATCCAGTTGCGCGACGGCGACGTCGTGCTCGGCCCGGGCGACGTGCACGTCGTCCCGAGGGGCGTCGAGCACTGCCCTCGCGCCGACGACGAGGTGCACGCGCTGCTGATCGAGCCGCGCGGCACCGTGAACACGGGCGACACCCCGAGCGAGCGCACCGCGGAGGTGCGCGAACTGGGGTGAGCGGGCCGGTCCGCGGCTCGCGGCCGGGATTCGACGGAGGGTGACCGGATCCCGGGGTTACGGATGTCGGAGGGGCTGGTTAGCCTACGCGGGTGACTGACGCACACCCCCAGACGACCCCGGCGGTCGTGCCGCCGGCGAACGGCATGCGCACGTTCCTGCAGGTGCTCGTCAACACCGCGCTCGCGAACGTGACGACGAGCTTCCTCTGGTTCGCCCTGACGTTCTGGGTGTACCTCGAGACCCGGTCGGTGCTCGCGACCGGCATCATCGGCGGCGCCTACATGCTGCTCATCGCGTTCTTCGCGATGCTGTTCGGCTCGATCGTCGACCGGCATCGCAAGCTGCAGGTGATGATCTTCTCGAGCCTCGTGACGCTCGCGTCGTTCGTGATCGCGGGCGTGCTCTACCTGCTTCAGCCCGAGTCGGCGCTCGTCGACCTCGGCGGGCCCTGGTTCTGGGCGTTCTCGGGCATCATCCTGTTCGGCTCGGTCGTCGAGCACATGCGCAACATCGCGCTGTCGACGACGGTCACGCTCCTCGTCCCCGAAGAACGGCACGCCAACGCGAACGGCATGGTCGGCACCGTGCAGGGCATCGCTTTCATCGTGACGAGCGTGTTCTCGGGGCTCGCGATCGGCCTGCTCGGCATGGGCTGGACCCTCGTCATCGCGATCGCGCTGACGCTCGTGGCGCTCGTGCACCTGCTGTTCCTGAAGGTGCCCGAGGAGCAGCCGGTGCCCGCCGAGGGCGAGCGCGCCGCGACGATCGACTTCCGCGGCAGCGTGCGCGCCGTGCGCAACGCACCCGGTCTGTTCGCACTCATCATCTTCTCGACCTTCAACAACCTCATCGGCGGCGTGTACATGGCGCTGATGGACCCGTACGGCCTCGAGTTGTTCTCGGTCGAGGCCTGGGGCGTCGTGCTCGGCGTCACCGCGACCGGGTTCATCATCGGCGGCCTCGCGATCGCGAAGTTCGGCCTCGGGAAGAACCCGATCCGCACGATGCTGATCGTCGTGATCGCGATGGGCGTGCTCGGTGCGCTCTTCACGATCCGCGAGTGGTGGTGGCTGTACGCGCTCGGCATCTGGGCCTACATGTGCCTCATCCCCGCGGTGGAGGCGTCCGAGCAGACCGTGATCCAGAAGGTCGTGCCGTTCCGCAAGCAGGGCCGGGTGTTCGGGTTCGCCGCGGCGGTCGAATCGGCGGCGGCACCGGTCACCGCGTTCCTGATCGCGCCGATCGCCGAGTTCTGGCTCATCCCCTACATGGAGACCGGCTCCGGCCGCGCGACGTGGGGCTGGCTCCTCGGAGACGGCGAGGCCCGCGGCATCGCGCTCGTGTTCCTGATCGCGGGCCTCGCGATGGTCGTGCTCGCACTCCTGGCATTCACGACCAAGTCGTACCGGGTGCTGTCGAAGCAGTACCTCACGGCGCCGGACGACGCGGGGGAAGCGGCAGACGGCGACGGTGACGGGGCGCCCGACACGGCGAGGACGGGCGACGGTGTCGATCTCTCAGACGCCCGGGCAGGCCGCGCCGGCCGGGGGGACTGAGCGAGGCCACTCCGCCCCCTGGTACGTGACGATCTCGGGATCGCGGTCAGTCGCGAGCGGACGGAAGCCGACCGATCAGTTGTCCGACGATGCGATCGAGCATCGCCCTCGCCCAGGTGAGGGGGCGTTCGGTGATCCAGTACGGATGCCACCACTCTGCGTCGAAGTACTCTTCCGGCGGCTTCACCTCATCCGTCCACGTAGCGCCGTCCCACCACCGAAGCAGCGAGTTCGACTCGGGATCCGGATACCAGTCGGCGGGCGCATCCGGGTCGGCGAGCGGCGGCGGGTGGTCGAGCATGCGACGAGTATGGCAGTGCAGGCCCCATTCGCCCGCGGCTTCGCCGCTGACCCCGCTCAGGCGCCCGGCTGCACCACGCCGTGCTCGTACGCGTAGACGACGGCGTGCACGCGGTCGCGCAGGCCGAGCTTCTGCAGCACCTTCGACACGTGCGTCTTCACGGTCGCCTCGCCCACCCAGAGCTTCGCCGCGATCTCGGCGTTCGAGATGCCCTGCGCGAGCAGCTCCAGCACCTCCCGCTCGCGCTCGGTGAGGGTTGCAAGCGCGCCGGCTTCCTCGGGCGCCGTGCCTGTTCCGGGCGAGGCCGACCGGTCGGGCGGGAACTCCTGACGAGCGCGGAAACGCCCGGCGGACGAGCTGGCCGCCGCGATGACCGCGCGCGTGACGTCGGGCGACAGCAGGGCATCGCCGCGGGCGACCACCTGCACGGCGTCGATCAGCTGCTCGGGGCTCGAGTTCTTGAGGAGGAACCCGCTCGCCCCCGCCTCGAGCGCCTGGAACAGGTAGTCCTCGCGGTTGAACGTCGTGAGCACGAGGATGCCCGGTCGCGTCGCGACGGGACCGTCCGCGTCGATCGAGTCGGCGCGATCGGCGACGATCCGTCGCGTGGCCTCGAGGCCGTCCATGCCGGGCATCTGCACGTCCATGCAGACCACGTCGGGGTCGAGTTCGGCGACGGCCGCGACGGCGGCTGCGCCGTCGGATGCCTCCCCCACGACCTCGATGCCAGGTTCCGAGTCGAGGATCGTGCGGAAGCCCCCGCGCACCAGGGCTTGGTCGTCGACGACGAGCACGCGGATCGTCACACCTGCTCCGATCCCGTTCGCCGCAGCGGCAGCGTCGCCCGCACGAGGAAGCCCCCGCGGTGACGCGGACCGGCCTCGAACGTCCCGCCGGAGGCGGCGACGCGCTCGCGCATGCCGACGAGTCCGAGACCGCCGGGCGCGGAGGCATCCGTCGCTCGGGCACCGGTGGGTACCCGTCCCGCCGCGCCGATGCCGGTGTCGGCGATCTCGATCTCGAGCGCGGCATCCGACCAGCGCAGCCGGACGTCGGCGGCGGCAGACGCGCCGGCGTGCTTGCGGACGTTCGTGAGCGACTCCTGCACGAGGCGGTACGCGGTGACCGCGACGAGGCCGCTCGTCTCCCGGGGCTCGCCGACCACCGTGATGTCCGCCGGGAGTCCTCCGGCGCGGGCGTCCTCGATGAGCGCGGGCAGGTCGGCGATGGACTTGACCGCGGGCTCGGGCCCCGCGCCGCTCGCGTCGGCCGATCCTTCGCGGAGCGTGCCGAGCAGTCCGTGCAGCTCTGCAACCGCCTCGCGGGCACTCTGCTCGATCGCGGCGAGGGATTCGGCAGCCTGCTCCGGATCACGGCCGAGCACGCGCCGTGCCGCACCGGCCTGCACGCCGATCACCGAGACGTGGTGCGCGACCACGTCGTGCAGCTCGCGCGCGATGCGGAGCCGTTCGATCGCGACCGCCTGCGCCCGCGTGCGCTCGCGTTCGGCGGCGAGTTCAGCCGTGCGCTGCTCGAGGGCCGTCCTGGAGCGAGCCGACCGGTAGGCGGTGTCGCCGAAGAACCAGGCACCGCCGAAGTACAGCAGGTTCGTGATGATGTTGATGAGCGCGAACGCGACGTAGGGCGAGACGACACCGCCCTCGCGGTCGAGGCCGGGGAGGCGCTCGGGAATGCCCGCCGAGACGATGAGGTCCCAGAACAGCCAGGCGAGCATGACCACGACGATCACGCCCCGGACGACCTGTGCCGCACGACGGTGGCGGCTCCACGCCCCGACGCTGTAGATCGCGATGAACAGGCCGATGTTGTTGAACAGCAGGTCGCCGGCCTGCGTCACGGCGCCGACCATGAACGCGACGGTGAGCACGCCGGCGACGATCTCGGGCGCGATGCGGCGGGCGGCCAGCGGCAGGGTCATCGCGGCCGCCCAGATGAGGCTGCCCCACAGCGGCGGTGTCTGCTCCCAGATGCCCGCGGCGCGGTAGAGCAGGCTGCTCGCGATCGTGCACGCGAGCAGGACGACCGCGAGGACGATGTCGTGGTGCAGGCCCCGGCGGTCGGGTCGGGGCCGGATCCACTCGACGCCGTCGAGCACGGGAGGGGCGGTGCTGGTCACCCGTTCACGCTAGCCGCGACCGCCGGGCGGGGCATCCGCCGCGCGACGGAGCCCCGCCGCCCCGCGCCGTCACCGCAGGCGGTAGTGCAGCGTGACGTGACCGCTCGGATGCGTGACGGCGTGGTCGAGCTCGAGGCGGCGCTCGCCGAGGTCGGGCGGCGTGAACGACCGCCCGGCGCCGATGAGCACGGGCACGATGCGCAGCCGCAGTTCGTCGACCGCGCCGGCGCGGAGCAGGTCGTCGGCGAGGGTCAGGCTGCCCCACACGATCACGCCTCCCGGGGTGGCATCCGCGATCGCGCGGGCGGCCGCGACGCCGTCGCCGCGATGCATCTCGATGCTGCCGGCGTCGCCCCACGGGGCATCCGCCAGCGTGCTCGTGACCACGTGCTTGGCCAGGCGTGCGATCGGCTCCGCGACCGCGTCGTCGGCCGGGTCGGCCGTCGGCCAGTACGCGGCGAACATCTCATAGGTGACCCGGCCGAGGAGCATGGCATCGACGTCCTCGAGCATGTGGAGTTGATCGACATCGGTGGCTTCGAGGCCCTCGACCGCCTCGAAGAAGGCGATACCCCCTTCGGCGTCGCTCGCGTAGCCGTCGACCGTCACGACCTGCTCGACGATGAGGCGGCCCATCAGGCGACCCTCGTCCCCAGATGCCCCTCGAGCATGTCGAACGCCGACGACCAGCCGTCGTGCACGTCGTCGTCGCCCGGCTGCGCGTCGACGCCGAGCACGTGGAACAGCATCTCGGTGCGCTCGCCGTCGAGGTCGCGCAGCGTGACGGTGATCACGGGGGCGTCGGACTCGCCGGGCGATCCCCAGGTGAAGACCAGGCGTTCGGGCGGGCTGACCTCGCGGTACTCGCCGGCGGTCGGGTATTCGCGGCCCTCGGGGTCGACCATGGTGTAGTCGTAGCGCCCGCCCTCGCGGGCGTCGACGTCGACGCTGCCCGGCTTGATCGTGATGCCCGCCGGATGCCACCACTCGGCCGCGTCGGCCGACGTCGTCCAGGCCGCCCAGACGAGGTCGCGGGGCGCGTCGAAGATGCGCGTGATGGTGAACTGGGCGGTCGCGTTGCGCTCGCTCATGCGGATTCCCCCTTCATTCGGCGGAGGTGCTCGTCGAGCAGGTCGAACCGCTCGTTCCACTCGCCGCGGTGACGGTCGACCCATTCGGATGCCCCGTCGAGCGGTTCGGTGCGGATCGTGCAGGTGCGCCACTGCGCGTTGGCGGTGCGGGTGATGAGGCCTGCGCGTTCGAGCACCCCGAGGTGCTGCGAGATCGCGGGTCGGCTCATCGCGAACGGCTCGGCCAGGTCGCCCACGGTCGCAGGCCCGGCGGCCAGGCGCGAGAGCATCGCGCGCCGGGTCGGGTCGGCGAGGGCGTGGAAGACGAGGCTGAGTTCGTCGTCCGCAGGTGCCATGTAAGCAACTCCTTATGTAATGGATTGCTTAACCATAGGCGCGGGTCGACCGTGCGTCAACCCTCGCGAGACGGATGCCCCCGCTCACGCGGTTGCGAGGCGGAGCAGCGCGAGGCGCATCGCCCCTCGATCGTCGCCGTCGGCGACGCGGGCGACCGCGGTGCGCCAGGCTGCGGCGATGAGCGCGCCGAGCTCGCTCGAGTCGGGGTTGCACAGGCGGCCGAACGCGAAGGCCAACGCGTCGCCGGATGCGGCATCGGTCGGCGCTTCGGCCAGGATGCGCGCGAACCCCGAGTCCACCGCGAAGTCGAATCCGACCGCCAGGGCGGCACCGAGGCGATCGCCGGAACGGTCGACGGCGGCCGCCGCGCCCTCGACCCGATCGAGCAGGCGACGTTCGACGTCGGCTCGCACGAAGTCGTAGAGCCCGAGCTTGCTGTCGAAGTGGTGGTACAGCGCGCCGGTCGTCACCTCGGCCTCGCGGGCGAGGTCGGCGACGGTGACCTCGTCGAACGGGCGCGAGCCGAATGCTCGCACCGCGGCGAGCGCGAGCCGGCCCTTCGGCGACGTCGAAATCGGAATCCACTCGCGCATGCACCCATAATGCCGTTATGCTGAGAAGAATCACGTTACGACACGATTGGATGCGTCATGAAACTGGAGTTCCTGTTCGCGCCCACGTCCGACCTCGAGGCGACGCTCGCGCTCTACCGCGACGGCTTCGGGGCTGAGGAGGTCTGGCGCGAGGGCGACACCACCGCCGCGCTGACGCTGCCGGGCAGCGACGTGCAGCTGATGATCGACTCGAACGACGCGGACGCCCCGCCCGGACCGGTGTTCGTCGTCGACAGCGTCGAGCGGTTCCACGAGACTCGGCCGACTGCGCTCGAGGTGCTCGCCGAGCCGATGGAGATCCCGGGCGGCTTCCAGGCGCTGTACCGCGACCCGCACGGGCTCGCCGTATACGTCATGGACCAATCGACCGACGCCGCGACGGGCTAGCGGCACGAGCCGCTCCGCGGTCGGGCGACGAACGGCCGGCTCAGGCGCGGCCGGGCCGCCGCCACGGTCGGCGCTCGGGCGATACGCTCGGGCCCATGTCCGCAACCGCCGCGCCCGTCGTCGTCGAGGCATCCGTGCCGAACCTCCGCCTGCGGGAGCGGCCGTTCGACTGGTTCTTCATCGTCGTCTTCTCGCTCTTCACGATCACGAGCCTGATCAGCGACCTGCTGCCGTCGCTCGGCGTGGACTTCTCGGAGCCGTCACCGAACTTCTTCGTCAATTCGAACTGGTGGTACGCGCACGACACCGATCCGCTGTTCATGGACCCGCCGGTCTGGATGCGCATCGTGACGAGCCTCTCGGCGTTCGTGTACATGCCGTTCTACGTGCTGCTCGTGATCTCGCTCGTGCGCGGGTGGAACTGGATCCAGCTGCCCAGCGTCATCTACGCGACCATGATCTCGACGATCACGGGCATCATCGTGTTCGGCGTGGAGTTCTTCGGCGAGCCCGAGTGGGTGACGCCCAACCCGGTGAAGTTCCTGGCGTTCAACCTGCCCTACGTGCTGTTCCCGATCGTCCTGCTCGTGCGCATGCGCAAGCCCCTGCCCTTCACCCGCCGCTTCTGAGGGAGCCCGACATGACGACGGATGCCACGCCCCCGGCCGCGACCACTGCCGCCAGGTCGGCGCTCGCCGGAATGCTGCCGCCCGACCGGCTCGCGGTCGATGCGGCGACCCTCGCCGACTACGCGCACGATGACGCGGAATGGGCCGACTTCTCGGAACCGGTCGCCGTGGTCTTCGCCGAGACGGTCGACGACGTCGTCGCCGTCGTGCGGTTCGCGGCGGATTCCGGCCTCGCGGTCGTTCCGCGCGGAGCCGGAACCGGCCTGTCGGGCGGCGCGAACGCGTCGGCCGGATCGATCGTGCTGTCGCTCGAGCGGATGACCCGCATCGTCGAGGTGAACCGCGCCGAGCGCTACGCGGTCGTCGAGGCCGGCGTCATCAACGACGACCTGCGCCGCGCGGTCGCGGCCGACGGCCTCTGGTATCCGCCGGATCCCGCCAGCTATCGCATCTCCACGATCGGCGGCAACGCCGCAACCAACGCGGGCGGCATCTGCTGCGTCAAGTACGGCGTCACCCGCGACTACGTGCTGGGGCTGCGCGTCGTGCTCGCCGACGGGTCGGTCGTCGACCTTGGACGCCGCACCGCGAAGGGCGCCACCGGCTACGACCTGACCGCGCTCTTGGTCGGCTCCGAAGGCACGCTCGGCGTCATCGTCGAGGTCACGCTCAAGCTGATCCCGCTCGCCGGGCGGGAGGAGCGGGCCGTGGTCGGATCGTTCGGGTCGCTCGAGGACGCCGGTCGCGCCGTCGCCGCGGTCGCGGACGCGGGCATCGTGCCCTCGGCGCTCGAGCTCATCGACCGCACCTGCATCGAGGCCGTCGATGCCTGGCAGCACCTCGGCCTGCCGCACGGCGCCGACACGATGCTGCTGGCGAAGGTCGACGAGCCCGGCGCGACGGGTGTCGAGCATGCCGACGCGATCTCGTCGCTCATGCATGAGGCCGGCGCGCTCGGCGTCGAACTCGGCGCGTCGCCCGAGGAGGTCGACCGCCTGTTCCTCGCGCGTCGGCTGGCGTATCCGTCTCTGGAGCGGCTCGGACCGGTGCTCACCGAGGACGTCTGCGTGCCCCGCACCGCGGTGCCGGAGATGCTCGCACGGATTCAGCGCGCCGCCGCCGACCACGACGTCGTCATCGCGAACATCGCCCACGCGGGCGACGGCAACCTGCACCCGCTGATCATCGCACCCGAAGGCGACGATGCGGCGAAGGCCCGGGCGAAGCTCGCGTTCGACCGCATCGTCGACGACTGCCGCGAGCTCGGCGGCACGGTCACCGGCGAGCACGGCGTCGGACTGCTGAAGCTTCCGGGGGCTCGGGCCGAGCTCGGCGATCGCGTGCTCGACCTGCATCGCGCGATCAAGGACGCGCTCGATCCCGGGCACGTGCTCAATCCCGGCAAGGGGTTCTGACCCGACGTCAGCGCGCCCGGGTTCCGAGCCGTGCGAACCCACGATGCACCACGTCGACGACCGTGCGCGCGTGCTCGCCGGACGGGTCGAGGTCGGGGTCGAAGATCGCGAGGTCGGCGCCGACGGCGCCGGGGGCGAGCGCATCGAGCAGCGCTGCAAGGTCCACCGGGTCGATCCCGACCGGGTCGGGACTGTCGACCGCCGGCATCCAGGCCGGGTCGAGCACGTCGATGTCGACATGGATCCAATAGCCGTCGAGCCCTTCCACGTCGACGATCTCGAGGATGCGCCGGGCCGCGGCATCCGGTCCGTGGGCGAGGATCTCCGCCGCCGGAACGACCGCGCCCAGGCGCTGTTCGAGTTCGTCGATATCCTCTTCATCTTCGCGGCACCCCACCTGCACGGCATCGCCGCCGCGCACGAGCGGACGGCGCCCCTCGAGGTCGCTGACGCTGTCGACATGCAGGCCGACCGCGGCCGCGAGGGCCTCGCCGCCGAGCGTGTCGGCTCGATCGCTGTTGCCCGGATGCCGGAAGTCGCCGTGACCGTCGACGTACACGAGTCCGAAGCGTCCGCGCCGACGGAGCGCGAGCAGTGGCGCGAGCACCAGGCTGCAGTCGCCTCCGACGACCAGCGGTGCGCGACCGCCACCGAGCGAGAGGTCGACGGCGTCGGCGAGGCGCCGGGTGAAGTCGTCGATCGCCGCCTCGTTGCGCAGGGTGGCGCCGGGTGCCGGATCAGCGCGATATCGGCCCGCGGGCACCAGGCCGGCATCGACGACGGCTCCGGCTCCTCCGGTCGAGCCCGCGGCATCCGACAGGGACTCGATCAGCCCGGCCGCGCGCAGCGCCTCCGGCGCCTTCGCCGTGCCGGGCACGCTGCCCGGCTCCGGCGGGCGGAGGCCGAGGTTGGTCGGAGCCGCGATGACATCGATGGGCATGCCGTCAGCCTGCCCTCGACCGCCGACACGGCGAGCCGCGCCGCGTGCTCAGGCGGCGGGTGCGCGCCCGAGCCACTCGAGCAGCGCGCGGTTGAACGCCTTCGGCTGCTCGATGTTCGCCGCGTGACCGTCTCGCTCGATGACCGCCGATGTCGCGAGCCGGTTGAGCGCGGCGGATGCCTCCGCGTGCGAGGCCGGCCAGAATTCGCTCTCCGCACCCGCGACGAAGAGCGCAGGCACGTCGGCGGCCGCGATCGCATCTCGCCAGTCGCGCTTCGCATGGTCGTTCAGCAGCTCGAGCTCAGCGGCGGTGAAGCCGCGCTCGCCGCCTCCGGGCCGCATGGCGCGGAGGATCCGCGCGATCCGCACGATCCCCTTCGACCGCAGCGGGAACCGGCCCGGGTCCGGGATCGAAGTGGCGAAGTACGAGTCCGCGTTCGACGCGTCGAACCCGTAGAACCCGTGCGCCCACCCGGCGTCGTTCAGCATCTTCGGGGTCTGGTCGACGATGACCACGTCCCGCACGCGCGCCGACCCCGACTCGGCGAGCATCGCCCAGATCGAGTTGCCGCCCATCGACCCGCCGACCAGCGTCGCGTCCTCGAGCGCCAGATGGTCGAGCAGGTCGCGGATGTCGCGGCCGTGCCGGTCCATGTCGTGCGAACCGTCGGGCCCGACGTCGGATGCCCCGTGGCCGCGGCGGTCCAGGGCGATCACGCGATACCCGGCCTTCGCGAGCGCCTTGGTCTGGTACATCCACGTCGTCGCGGCGGCCTTGAACCCGGCGATCAGCACGACGGCCCGGCCCGCCGGGTCGCCGTGCTCGTCGAAGTGCAGGCGGGTGCCGTCGGACGCGGTGAAGTCGGTCATCCCGGAAGCGTAGCCGCGCTCAGATACGGATCGGGAACGTCGCCAGCACGATGAGGCCGACGACCGCCGCCGCCAGCGCGAGGCCGAGGAGCGTCCACTTCACCCAGCGGGCGAGGTCGCGCTGCGACATCGCGGCGAGGAACAGCACGAGGGCGAACAACACGGTCAGGATCGAGTAGTTGTCGCCGCGCTGGTTGTTGTCGAGCGCGTCCTGGAAGCGCTGGTCGGCGCGAGCGTTGAGGTCGGCCGCCTCCTCGGTGCCGGGCGGCACGTACTCCTCCATGACGAACGGGCCCTGCTCGTCACGGCCGTCGGCGTTCCACGCGTCGAATGCGACCTGGAACTCCGGTGAGAACCTCGCCTCGATGTACTCCTGCAGAGCGAGGTCGCCGTCCGCGCCGGCGAGCACCCACTGGATCCAGACGGCCTGGTCGTTCGACCGGGCATCCCGCGCCTCGCTCGACGCCTCGGTCGCCTGCACGCGGGCGCTCGACGCCTGGCTGAAGGCGATCGACATCTCGCCGCCCCACTTCGACGACTGGAAGCCGCACCACGCGGTCATCACGGCGATCGCCGAGAGCAGGAACACCGCGAGCGCGTCGAAGACCATCGGGCGCCGTCGTGACGACGCAGTCGTCACCGGGCCGTCGGCCCCCGTGGACTCGGTGTCGGACACGGGTCGATTCTGTCGCGCGAGGCCGTGGCCGGCGCGGCAACACGCCCGGATCGCCGTCGGAGGCCGGCGTGCCGTTGCCGTCGCCGCGGCCCGCGATGGGCATCCGCGCGTCAGCGGATCGGATCGGCCTCGAGGTCGCGCACGTGGTAGAACTCCTGATCCCAGAGCAGGTAGATGAGCCAGGTCGGCAGCAGGTACGACTCCTGCATGAAGTTCGCCTGCGACGCGTGGATCGTCCACCCCTCGTGCTTCTTCTGCACCTCGGCGCTCATCGCGAGCTCGGGCTCGGGTTGGTTCGCGACGACGCGGGCGCCGGTCTCGCCGCCGAACAACGTCAACGCGGTCGACGGGCTGATCGTGTACACGAGGTGCTTCGGGCCGGTGTAGCCGCCGTCGGATGCCGCGAGCTCGGCGATCGCACGTTCGGTGACCTCGCCCATCAGCATGTGGTCCTTGTGGCCGGTCGCGCCGGAGGCCGGCCAGAAGCCGACGACCACGTCGGGCTTCACCTTGCGCATCTCGGCGACGACCTGCTCGACGAGCTCGTCCTCGTCGACCTCGGACAGGCCGCCGTCGGGGTAGTCCCACACGACGTGGCGGTCGACGCCGAGGTTCCAGCTGTTCTTGAGGGCCTCGGCCTTGCGGATGTCGGCGAGGTCGGACTGCCGGCCGACGGGCGGCGACTGCTCGCCGGCTTCGCCGGGCGTCGCCGTGATCATCGCGGTGTAGGCGCCGTCGTCGCGCTTCGCCCGCCAGAACAGGCCGTTGACGGTCTGCTCGTCGTCGGGGTGTGCGAACACGCCGAGCACGCGGGTGCCGCCGAGTTCGCCGACGACGGAGTCGACGGAGCGAGCGGTGGGCTCGTAGAAGAGGTGGCGCCCGGCCCAGTACACGCCGCCCGCGAGGGCGACGAGGACGGCGGCGACGACGATGAGCGCGACGGTGCGCTTGCGCATGGGTGATGCTCCGGGTTCGGGTGGTGCGCGGCCTCGGGGGTGACCGCGCAGAGCATGCTAACCCGCTGGGCGGGAACGGCCGAATCCCAGGAGACGCGCCGGCGCCGGTGCGCCGCGCCCGATCAGCGCGCGGGCGAGCCCTCGGCCTTCGGCATGAGGAATTTCCGCGCGAGCCAGCTGAGCAGGGCGGTGATCACCCACACCACGACCGCCGCGAGGATCCACGCGCCGATGCCGTCGAAGCTCAGCCCGTCGGAGAGCAGCGTCGCGAGCCACAGCGCGAGGAACGTCGACAGGAGCCCTGCGATGCCGGCGACGGTCGGCGCCGACTTCTGGAACAGCCGGTCGACGAGCCACTCGAGGGCGGCCTGGATCAGGGCGTACAGGATCACCGCGAAGAGGAATCCGGCGAGGTGGATGTGGAACCCGGGGATGAGGAGCGACGCGATGAACAGCGCGAGCGCCGCGGCGCCGAGGAAGACCGCGACTCTGATCAGGAAGCGCACCATGCCCGGAGGCTACCGTTCGCGGACGCATCCGTTGCCGCGGCGTGCCGCCGGGAGCAAACTGTGCGCGGGGGTGCGGCATGACCACGGATGTCCCGGTGAACCGCGAGGCCCGCCGTGTGCAGGCGGTGTACTTCACGCTGCTCACGGGCAACACGCTCGCGGCATCCCTCATCTGGGGCGTGAACACGCTGTTCCTCCTCGACGCCGGCCTGTCGAACCTCGAGGCGTTCGCGGCGAACGCGTTCTTCTCGGTGGGGATGCTGCTGTTCGAGGTGCCGACCGGCGTGGTGGCCGACACGCTCGGGCGGCGGGCGTCGTACCTGCTCGGCACCGTGACGCTCGCGGTGACGACCGCCCTGTACTACTGGCTGTGGGTGATCGAGGGACCGTTCTGGGCGTGGGCGGTCGTCTCGGTGCTGCTCGGCCTCGGCTTCACGTTCTTCTCGGGCGCCGTCGAGGCGTGGCTGGTCGACGCGCTCGCCGCGACCGGCTACCGCGGCGACCTCGAGGGGGTGTTCGGGCGTGGCCTCGCGGTGTCGGGCGCCGCGATGTTCCTCGGCTCGCTCGCGGGCGGGGCGATCGCACAGCTCACCGACCTCGGGGTGCCGTTCCTGCTGCGCGCCGGCATCCTCATCATCATGTTCGGCGTCGCCGCACTGGTCATGCGCGACATCGGGTTCACGCCCGAGGGGCGGGCGCATCCGATCGCCGCGACGAAGCAGGTACTGCGGGCGTCGCTGACGCACGGACTCGGCAATCGGCCGGTGCGCTACGTGATGTTCGCCTCGTTCTTCACGGGCGGGGTCGGGTTCTACGTCTTCTACGCGTTGCAGCCCTACCTGGTCGAACTGTGGGGCGACGCCGACGCGTACTCGATCGCCGGTCTCGCTGCGGCGATCCTCTCGGGGTCGCAGGTGATCGGCGGGTGGATGGCGCCGTGGGTGCGCGCGCGATTCCGTCGGCGCACGACGACGATCATCCTGAGCCTCGTGGTCAGCACGGCCGTGCTCATCGCCCTCGGCCTGAACCGCAGCTTCTGGGTCGCGCTCGTGCTGCTGGTCGTCTGGGGACTCGTCGACGCCGCAGCGGGGCCGGTGCAGCAGGCGTACCTGAACGACATGATCCCCTCCCGGCAACGTGCGACGGTGCTGTCGTTCAACTCGCTCATCGGTTCCGGCGGCGGCGCCGTGATCCAACCGGTGCTGGGGCGATCGGCCGACGTGTGGGGCTACCCGGGTTCGCTCGCGCTGAGCGGCGCGATCCAGGCCCTCGCGGTGCCGTTCCTCTGGCTCAGCAGGAGGCAGCAACCGCCGGCGGATGTCTCCGCGGGTGGCGCGCTCGCGGGCGAACCGGCGGTGGAGGCGGAGGCCGCCGGCGACGGCGAACCGACCCCCTGATCGGAGCCGCTAGCGGATCTGTGAATCTGCGTATACCCCCCTTGCGGGGGACAAGGGGCTCGCCTATCGTTACCGGATGTCCGGGTCCCATCGCCGACAGCGACCCCTCCGCCGGTCGGCCACCTCCCAGTGGTGGCCCCGGGCAGCGGGCGAGCGTGCCGCCGTCATCGGCGGCGCGCTCGCCGTCGCCACGGCGTGCTTCGTCGGCATCTGGGCTGGAGCATCGGCTGGAGTGGGTGAGGGGATGTCCGGTGGGCCGCCCGGCAACTCCGACGCGGTCTCCGGCTCCGGGAAGGCGTCGCCCGAACTCCGCGCCGGCGGCGGAGAGGACGCCGGAGGCATCGACACCTCGCCGTTGCCGACGGATCCGTCCGCTCCATCGACTCCGCGGGCCGATGCGCCGCCGCCGACCGGGCCCGCCCCCGAGACGCGGCAACCCGCACCCCGCGACCAGGTGCCGGCGCCCCAGACCCCGGCACCGCGCGACCCCGCCGACCCGATGTCGCCCGAGTACAACCCGTACCTCGTCGAGGGCGACCCCGCCTACGTGACCGAGGACACGCGGCGCCAGTGGCTCGGGCAGCAGGAGGTCGTGCGGCAGTGCATGCGCGACGCGGGGTTCGAATACCTCGACTGGCAGTGGTGGGAAGAGGGCAATCCCATGCCGGCCGGGCTGTCGACGGGCGCCCAGGAGGCTTGGTTCGCCGCGTTCCGCGGTGAAGCTGGGTGCGAGGCCGTCGGCGCCCGCGTCGCACAGGAGGCGTCCGACGCCGGCACGCCGCTCAGCGAACCGCTGCCCGAGGCCGACCCCGCTGCGCCGACGCCGCGCGAACGCTGGTTGGCATTCCAGGACGCGGTCCGTTCGTGCATGGCCGACGCCGGCCTCGAGTACCGCTACTGGGAGTACTGGAACCCGGCATACCCGTCGACCGACGGCACGCCCGCGATGCCCGAGGGGCTCGGTGACGCCGAGCGTTCGAACTGGAACCTGACCGCGTTCGGCTCCGCCGAGGACCCGGGCGCGGCCGTGCCGACCGACGGCGGCGGATGCTGGGCCACCGGCGCGACGGCGGTGGATTTCCGGCCGTTCGCCTGAGCGGCGCAGACGAGCTGCACGATGCACCGCACCGCCGACTGAGCGGACGACAGGCCGAGCCGCGATCGATCTCAGGGCTTGCCCTGTTGCCGCGGAGCCGATGCGTGCCAGCATGGGGCGGTGCGCGGAGCACCGGGGCTCGCGAGACGAGGAGACGACGATGCGACGGTCGAGGGGTCTGGTCGGCGGTGCGCTGACCATCGCGGTGCTCGCGGGACTCGCGGGATGCGCGGCCCAGGGCGCTGGAACCGACGACCCCGTGCGCATCTCGTCGACCGGCGAGCGCACAGCCGCCGCCGAGTCGTCGCCGTCGGTCTCCGCGACGCCTGCGCCCAGCGCGGCATCGGCGGTCGAGGTGCCGGCCGCGCGTCACGCGGCCGCCGCTCCCGCGGTCGAGGGGATCGCACCGGAGCCCGCACCCGAACCCGCGCCCGAGCCGCTCCCCGACCCTGCGACTTCCGCCGACCCCGCGGTCGATCCCGGCCTCGACCCGGAACGCCAGGCCTGGCTCGTGCACCAGCAGATCGTCCGAGACTGCATGGCGGCTGCCGGCCACGAGTACCTGTACTGGGAGTGGTGGGACAACGAGGGCGGCGCGTTCGCTCCGATGCCGATCGACCTGTCGGTCGAGGAGCAGGCGGCGTGGGAGTTCGCACTGCACGGCGATTCCGGCCTCGGCGCCGACTACCGCTGGCAGGACGCCGGCTGCTGGGGCTATGCGGCGGAGGTCACGGGTTCGACGAACTGACCGGGGTCACACCCGCGGCTGCAGGGTGCTCACCGAGCCGTTCAGCTCGGCCGCAGGGGCATCCCACATCGCGACCACCTCGTCGGCCAGCGACTCCTCCAGCCCGTCGAGCGAGCGCACGCGGAACGTGACCGCCGCGGCGGATGGGGTATCCGCTCGTCCGAACTCGTCGGCCACCGACCGCATCCACGACTCGCTCGCGGACTTCACGGCCGTGTAGTTGGCGCCGCCGGCGGTCGGTCGGTCGACGCTCGTCGACGACACGATCGAGATCCTGCCCGCGGGCGACGCCAGCAGGTCCTCGACGAAGGTGCGGCTCAGGTGCCGCAGGGACGCGAACGAGCGTTCGAGGAACCGGTAGTCCTCGTCGGACTGGCCGAGGATGCCGCCGCCCCCGCGCCACCCGCCGACGAGATGCACGACCCCGTCGACGTCGCCGACTCCAGCGTGCACGCGCATCGCGAGCTCGAGCACCTCGTCACCGTCGGACAGATCGGCGACCTCGCCGATCACGCCCGGCACCTCCCGCTCGAGCGCCTCTATGCGGCCGGGATCGCTGCCGACCACGATCACGCGTGCGCCCGCTGCGACGAGCGCCTCGGCGACGGCGTACCCGGCGGCGCTGGTCGCACCCGCCACGAGCACGGTGCGCCCGGCGACGGCGTGCGCAGTCGCCTCCGCCGCCGGGCGCGGAGCGTCAGGCATCCGTCGCCGCGTCCGTCGAACCCGTGATGCCGACCGTCGACTCGATGACCGGCCTCATCTTCTTGTCGAGCGCCTCGTAGAACATCGAGAGCGGGAACTCGTCGTCCATCACCAGGTCGGTGTAGCCCTTCGGCGGCCCGGCGAGCACGTCGCGCGGCAGGCCCTCGGCCCACACCGACGCGGGGTTCGGGGTGACGACGTCGGACACGAGCTCGTAGGCGGCGAGCCAGTGCGCGGTCTTCGGCCGGTCGATCGACTTCCAGTACAGCTCGTCGATCGCGTCTCCGAGCTCGACGACCGCGTCGGGCACGGCCGCCCAGTCGAACGTGAGCTTCACGTCGGTCCACTCGAGGACGTGCTTCCGGTGCAGCCAGGCGAACAGCAACTGGCCGCCGAGCCCGTCGTAGTTGCGCACGCGCGAACCGGTGATCGCGAACCGGAAGATGCGGTCGAAGATCACGGCGTACTGCACGAGCTTCGCGTGGTCGAGCGTCTGCCGCTCGGCCGCTGACAACGGCTCGGCCGTGGCGTCCGGGCCGGAGGCATCCGCGTCGCGCTGTTCGAGCGCCCGCTGGATCTTGACCGACTCGCGGAACGCGGTGAGGTCGCAGCGCAGCTCCTCCAACGAGTAGAGGAAGAACGGCATGCGCTGCTTGATCATGAACGGGTCGAACGGCAGGTCGCCGCGCATGTGCGTGCGGTCGTGGATCAGGTCCCACATGACGAACGTGCGCTCGGCGAGCTGCTGGTCGTCGAGCAGGCGCGCCGCGTCGTCGGGCAGGTCGAGCTTCGTGATGTCGGATGCCGCGCGCACGACCCGACGGTAGCGCGCCGCCTCGCGGTCCTGGAAGATCGCTCCCCAGGTGAACGCCGGGATCTCGCGCATCGCGACCGTCTCGGGGAACAGCACCGCCGAGTTCGTGTCGTACCCGGGCGTGAAGTCGACGAGCCGCAGGCTCACGAAGAGCCGGTTCGAGTAGTCGCCGGCCTCGAGCGCGGCGATGAACTCGGGCCAGATCGTCTCGACCACGAGTGCCTCGACGTGCCGGTCGGGCGAGCCGTTCTGCGTCACCATCGGGAACACGACCAGGTGCCGGATGCCGTCGAGCCGGTGCTGCTGCGGCTGGAACTCGACGAGCGAGTCGAGGAAGTCGGGAACCCCGAAGCCCTCGTCGCGCCAACGGCGGAAGTCCGCGACGGATGCGGCGAGGTAGGCGCGCTCGTGCGGGAATCGCGGCGCGAGTGCGTCGATCGACGCCGTGATCGCCTCGACGAGGTCGGATGCCTCGGCGTGCGCGTCGGCGTCGGCGACCGAGCCGTCCTTCACCTGGAGCTGCTGCAGGCGGACGACCGCGTGCTTGAGCGCGAGCCAGGCCGGGTCGTGCTCGACGCCCGCCGCGAGGGCGACATCGGCGGCCGTGACGGTTTCGGTGGTGACGGTGCCGGTGGTGACGGTGCCGTCCTCGAGGACCTCGGGTTCGCCGACGATGGTGGCCGTGGTGGTCTGGGAGACCGTCGCGGACTGTGACATGCGGAACCTCCGTTCCCTCTGACGGGTGGATCGCGCCGCTCGACGCGTTGGGTTGGATGTGCGGGAATCGCCGCACATCTCAAGGCTAGGAGCCGATCGACTGCGATTGGTTGAGATCCGGCGCGGGAATCTTGCGCATCCGGCCGATTCGACGCCGAGCTGCGCCCGTACCGCGCACGCATCCGCCGCCGGCTGCGTACGTCCGGTACCGATGCCCATAGCCAATGCATAGGCCGAGGGCATAGCGTTGCCCGAAACGCCCGGAACTTCGAAAGGCTCCGCCATGTCCGCGAACCGTCCCTCGCCCGCCGTGTCCCTGCTCCTGCCGTCCCTGGCGCTGGTCGTCTCGGTCGTCGTCACGACCTTCGGGGCGCTGATGACCGTCTCGGCGAACACGCTCCTCACGACCGCGCTCGCGAGCCAGACGGGCACGGCCGCCGAGGTCTACGGCAGCCAGTCGAACATCGTCATCGGCAGCGGACTGCTCACCGCGGGCATCGTCGGCATCGTGCTGTCGCTCGTGCTGTTCGGCGCGCTCGTCGGCTTCGGCGCGCTCTCGCGCACCGACGCGGAGGCTGCCGCCGACCCGCTCGACGCCGACTACGACGACGACCTCGACCTCGTCGACGAGCCCGAGGCGCGACTCGTGCCGGACGCGCCGGCCGCAGCTGCCGCGGCCACTGCCGCCGCCGCTCCTGCCGCTCCTGTCGCTGCCACCGCGCCTGCCGCTGCCGACGACGTGACTCCCACCGAGGCGCTGGCCGAGCCGGTCGATGCTCCGGCAACCGAGGCGGAGGCAGGCGCCGCGCCCGAGGCATCCGACGCCTCCGGTGACGCACCGAAGGGTGACGCCTCGCGCGCCTGACGCCTTCGTGCATGAGCATCCGGGTCACGGATGCCGCGGGGCATCCATGACCCGGATTCTCCTGCCTACGGCCGGTGCGACCGCCGGCGGGGCACACCATGCAGCGGCTCAGTGCCCGCGCAGCACCTCCGCGATGCGCAGCGGCACCCGCTCGTCCTGCAGCGACGTCGTGTCGCCGAGCGTTCGCCCCTCGGCGAGGTCGACCAGCAGGCGTCGCATGATCTTGCCTGACCTCGTCTTCGGCAGCTCGGCGACGAACACGACGTCGCGCGGCTTCGCGATCGGGCCGATGGCGGAGGCCACGTGCGCGCGCAGCGCGGCGGCGCGGTCGGATGCCTCGGGCGAGGCATCCGACCGTCCCTCGAACTCCGCACCGGCGACGACGAACGCGGCGATCGCCTCACCGGTCGTGGCATCCGACACACCGACGACCCCCGCCTCGGCGACGTCGGGGTGGGCGACCAGCGCCGACTCGACCTCGATGGTCGACAGCCGGTGCCCCGACACGTTGATGACGTCGTCGACGCGGCCGAGCAGCCAGATGTCGCCGTCGGCGTCGTACCTCGCGCCGTCACCCGAGAAGAAGTAGCCCTGCTCGGCGAACCTGGCCCAGTACGAGTCGCGGTACCGGTCGGGGTCGCCCCAGACCGTGCGCGCCATGCCCGGCCACGTGCCGTCGATCACGAGGTACCCGCCCGAACCGCGCGGCACTTCGACTCCCTGCTCGTCGACGACCAGCGTGCGCAGCCCGGGCAGCGCGCGCAGCGCCGACCCGGGCTTCAGCGTCGAGACGCCCGGCAGCGGCGCCATCACCGCGGCGCCCGTCTCCGACTGCCACCACGTGTCGACGATCGGCGCGCGGCCCCGCCCGACCTGCTCGTGGAACCACACCCACGCCTCGGGGTTGATCGCCTCGCCGACCGTGCCGAGCAGGCGGATGCTCGACCGGTCGAACCCGGCAGGCAGGCCGCCCGGGAACCACGACATGAGCGAGCGGATCAGCGTCGGCGCCGTGTAGTACGTCGTGACGCTGTACCGCTCGATGAGTTCGAAGTGGCGGCCGGGATGCGGCGTGTTCGGCGTGCCCTCGTAGATCAGGCTCGTGACGCCGTTGAGCAACGGCCCGTACAGCTCGTAGGTGTGCGCGGTCACCCACGCGAGGTCGGCCGTGCACCAGTACACGTCGTCCGGCTTCGGGTCGAACAGCGCCCAGTGCGTCGTCGCCGCGTGGGTCAGGTACCCGCCGGTCGTGTGCACCAGGCCCTTCGGCCGCCCGGTCGTGCCCGAGGTGTAGATGACGAAGAGCGGATGCTCCGCGTCGAACGCCTGCGCGACGTGCGTGTCGGGCTGCGCGTCGACGACGTCGTGCCACCAGACGTCGCGGTCGGCCGTCCACGGGATCTCCGGGGTCTGCTCGCCCGTGCGGCGGACGACGAGCACGTGCTCGATCGACGCGACGCCGTCGACCGCGGCATCCGCCTGCGCCTTGACGGCGACCGGGTTGCCGCGCCGGAACTGCCCGTCGCTCGTGACGAGGAGCTTCGCGCCGGTGTCCTCCACGCGGAACCGCAGCGCCTCCGCCGAGAACCCGCCGAACACCAGGGAGTGCACCGCGCCGATGCGCGCGATCGCGAGCGTGACGATCACGGTCTCGAGCAGCACGGGGAGGTAGACCACGACCCGGTCGCCCGCCTCGACGCCGAGCGCGGTCAGCGCGTTCGCCGCCTTCGCGACTTCGCGCTGGAGCTCGGCGAACGTGAGCGACCGCCGGTCGCCCGGTTCGCCCTCCCAGAAGTACGCGACCTTGTCGCCGAGCCCGGATGCCACGTGCCGGTCGACGCAGTTCACCGCGGCATTGAGCCGCCCGCCGGCGAACCAGGTCGCGCCGACCGGGGTGTCGCCCGCTGGTCGAGTAGGGAGCGCAGCGACCGTATCGAGATCCGTCACCGGATGCCGCCACGTGTGCACGCTGCGCCAGCGTTCAGCCCAGTCGAGGCGTTCGGCCTGCTCGGCCCACCACGCCACGTGGTCGGCCTCGGCGGCGGTGCGGGCGGCATCCGCCCATTCGGGCGTCGCGTTGGCCTGCGCGGCGAACGCGGGCGGTGCCGGGTAGCGACGCTGTTCGTCGAGGAGGGTGTCGAAGGTCATGCTGCTGCTCCTGGTCGCTGGGGCCGCGCCGGTGCGGGGGGGCAGGGCGGCGGATCACGGCGACGGTGGCGCGGGGGCATCCGATCTTCCGAGGCTATGCGACGCCGTGCCGCCGGCCGACCGGAGCCGTCACTCCCCGTAACCCTCGCCCTCGCCCTCACCCTCACTCTCACTCTCACTCTCGGTGAGGTGACGGGAAACTCCCGGTTCGGGAGGGCGTGACCCGGATTCTCCCGTCACCTCACCGGGCGGAATCGGGCCGGTCGACGAGCAGCACGAGACGGCCGTCGTGGTCGCTGTACTGCGTGCGGATGTTCGCCCCCTCGGTGCCGAGTCGGGCGGTCAGTTCCGCGAGTGTGCCGGGCCTGGACTGGTCGAGTCTGGTGAGCACCGGATGCTCCACGGAGACGGGTCCGAATCCGGCGCGCTCGAGCGCCTCGCGGGCGGCTGGTCCGTCGGCGACGAGGAAATGCGCGACGGAGCGTCCGGCTGCCCCGCCGAACACGCCGCCCCCCTCGAGGCTGATCCCGGCCGCGCCGAGCACGGCGGCGAACCGGCCGAGCTCGCCGGGCCGGTCGTCGAGCTCGACGGAGACGTCGCTCCACGCCGGATCGGGTCGGAGCACATCGGCCGGCCCGGAGGCCGCCGCACGGTCGACCTCGACCACGTCCGCCTCGACCTGCACCGGCACGGCGAGCGAGTTCGCGATGTAGCACCCGTGATGGGCCTCGGCGACGAGCGCGAGCACCTCCTCGCGCGAGGTGCCCGGCGCGACCTCGATGCGCGGCGCCAGGCGGATGCCGGTGAATGCGGGGGGCTGCGCCGAGACGTCGAGTTCGCCCGACGCGTCGTCGCGGTACCCGACCACGTCGACGTGCCGGCGGGCGGCGAGCGCGAGGAACGAGAGCAGCTGGCAGCTGCTCGCGGCCGCCAGCAGCAGTTGCTCGGGGTTCAGCCGTTCGGGGTCCCCGCGGAACGCGGGATCGGCGCTCAGGTCCAGCGGCTGCGGACCTGTGCGCGGGCCGTCGTCGGCGACGAGCGCCTCCACGCGGTGGGCACGGCTGTAGCCGCGGTACCCGGCGCCGGTCGTTCCGGTCCAGTCGAGGCGGGTTCGGTATGCGTGGGCGTGAGTCATGCGCTCAGCGTAGGACGGCATCGTTTCGGTGGTCGCCGAAGCGTCGACGGCGTAGCGTCGCGGTATGGCCCGTGACTTCTCAGCCGTCGGCAGGGCGCTCGCCGCACCGGCGCGCTCCGCCATCGTCGACGCGCTCATGGACGGTTCTCGCCGCCCGGCGAGCGAACTCGCCGCGATCGCCGGTGTCCGCCCACCTGCCGCCAGCGAACACCTCGCCGTGCTCGTCGGAACCGGCATCGTCGCGGCGGAGGCATCCGGTCGGCGCCGGTTCTACCGGATCGCCGATCCCGCGATCGCGAACGCCCTCGAAGCGCTCGGGCGCGTGACCGGCGAGCTTCCCAGCACGGGGTACACGCGAAGCCGCGAGGCATCCGCGCTCGCCGAAGCCCGCCTCTGCTACGACCACCTCGCCGGGCGGCTCGGCGTCGGCCTCTTCGATGCGATGACCGAACGCGGATGGCTCGGCGAGGGCGGCGCCGTCGTGACCGAGGAGGGCCGTGCAGGCTTCGCGGATCTCGGCATCCCGCTCGAGGCACGCGGGAGCAGGCGGCCCGTCGCCCGCCCGTGCGCCGACTGGACCGAACGCCGGTCGCACCTCGCCGGGATCGCGGGGCGTGCGCTCGCCGAGACGTTCCTCGAGCGCGGCTGGGTGCAGCGCAGGCCGTCGAGTCGGGGGTTGCGCGTCACGGAGGCCGGAGCGACGGAGCTCGACGAACGCTGGGGCGTCGGCGTCGGCGTCGGCGAACGCGCCTCGGCGTGATCGAGCATCCCGTCGTCGATCGCAGAAATTCAGGATCAGCGCGATCCTGGCGTGCTCACGCGGCCCTTCGGTGAGGATCTCCTGAGTTTCTGGGCGGAGCCAGCGGCTCACGCCCAGCGGGTCACGCCCAGCGGCGCACGGCCCAGCGCTCGAACAGGCCGATGAGCGCGTCGGTGAGCTTTCCGAGCACGGCGAGCAGGATGATCGCGAGGAAGATGCGGTCGATGCGCCCGTTGTTGCCGGAGTCGACCAACAGGAAGCCCAGGCCCATCGAACTCGCGATGAGTTCCGCGGCGACGAGGAACAACCACGCCTGCGCGAGCGCGAGCCGCAGCGCCGAGATGACCGACGGCACGACGGCGGGCAGCTGCACGGTCGTGAACAGGCGGACACCTCGGAGCCCGAACGTGCGGCCGGCCTCGAGCAGCTGCCGGTCGACGTGCCGGAGGGCCGCGGCGACGATCGTGTAGACCGGGAAGAAGGCGCCGATCGCGATCAGGATGATCTTCGACTCCTCGCCGATCTTGAACCAGAGGATCAGCAGCGGCACCCAGGCGAGCGACGGCACCGCGCGGATCGCGCCGAGCGTCGGGGAGAGCAGGATGTCGCCGAGCCTCGAGAGTCCGACGATCGCGCCGAACAGCAGGCCGAACGCCGCACCGAACGCGAAGCCGATGAACACCCGCTGCGTCGAGATCGCGACGTACAGGCCGAGCAGGCCGCGCTGCGCGAGGTCCACCGCGGCGAGCCACACCATCTCGGGGCTCGGCAGCATCGACACGGGCACGGCGCCCGACGTCGAGACGATCTGCCAGGTCGCGAGCAGCACGACCGGGATGAGCGCGCCGCCGACGATGCGGAACCAGCGGCGGTCGACGAGGCGCCGACGGCCGGTCGTGGGGGCCGTGCCGGAGCCTGTTCCGGCGACGGACGTGACGGATGCCTCGGCGCCGACGCGGTCGACACCCGACGGGCCGAGCGGGCCCGCGGTCGCGACGCCGAGGCCGCGCTCGGCCACGGGCGCGGCGAACGCGCGGTCGACCGAGGTCACCGGGGCATCCGCCCGTTCGTCCGTGCGCGTCGTGCGCGAGGCATCCGTCATGGTGAGGCCTTACTCGAAGCGGGCCGGGTCGGCCTGCGTGGCGAACTCGTCGTTGATGAGCGTGTCGAGCGCGTCGTCCACCTGCTGCTGGGTGGCGACGTCGCCGAGCTCCACGAAGATCGGGCCGATCTTCTCGAGCACCGCGACCTGCGCGTCGCCGGGGACGTTGTCGACGTCGAGGTTCGAGCGCTCGGTGATCACCTTGGTGGCGACGGCCTCGTCGAGGCCGGCGACCTCGGCGAGGATCGCGGCGGTCTCCTCGGGGTTCTCCTCGGCCCAGGCGCGCGCCTGCTCGTACGCGTCGACGACGGCCTGCGCGACCTCGGGCTTGTTCGCGATGAAGTCCTCGGTCGCGTTCAGGAACCCGTACGAGTTGAAGTCGACGTTGCGGTAGAACAGGCTCGCGCCGGCTTCCTCGGCGCCGGCCATGATCGGGTCGAGGCCCGCCCACGCGTCGACCGAGCCGTTCTGCAGGGCGGCCCAGCCGTCGGCGTGCTGCAGGTTCTGCACCGTGATCTCGTCGGGCTCGACGCCCTCGGCCTCGAGCGACTGGAGGAGGAAGAAGTAGGGGTCGGTGCCCTTGGTGGCGGCGACCTGCTTGCCCTTGAGGTCTTCGACCGACTCGACGCCCTTGCCGTCGACCGTCACGAGCGCCGCCCACTCGGGCTGCGAGTAGATGTCGATGACCTGGATCGGCGAGCCGTTCGAGCGGGCCAGGAGGGCTGCCGAGCCGGCGGTCGAACCGACCTCGATCGCGCCGGCGCGCAGCGCCTCGTTGGCCTTGTTCGACCCGGCCGACTGCACCCAGGTGACCTCGAGGCCGGCGTCCTCGAGCCAGCCCTGGTCCTTGATGATGAGGCTCAGCGGGTTGTACGTGGCGAAGTCGATCGCGAGGGTCTGGCCCTCCAGCGAGACGGCCTCCCCCTCGGATGCCGCGGGCTCGGGCTGTGCGGCCTGGCCCTCGCCGGCGACGCAACCGGTGAGCAGCAGGGCGCTCGCGGCGGCGCCCGCGACGAGCGCGGCGCGGATGGTGCGGATGCGGGGCATGGGGACTCCTCGTGCTGTGGGGGTGCTGTGGTTGCTGCGGGTGGGTGGTGCCGGATCGGTGCCGGCGGGCTCTGGTCGGGCGGCGCCTAGTAGGGGAAGGCGGGGATGGTGGTGGTCGACGGGATGCCGCGGGCGGCACCGTGGCGGTCGATGCCGAGGCCGTCGAGCAGGCGCCCGCGGAGTTCGGCGAGTTCGGCGGATCCGCGGTCGCGCGGCCGGGAACCGGGCACGACGACGGTCTGGCGGATGACAGCGCCGGGCCGGGCAGGGCCGAGTTCGTCGCCGTCGGGTTCCGCGCCGAGCAGGATGATGCGGTCGGCCAGTTGCAGCGCCTCGTCGACGTCGTGGGTCACGAGCAGCACCGTGGTCGGCTCGGCCGCGTGCACGTCGAGCAGGAGGTCCTGCATCTTGAGCCGGGTGAGGGCGTCGAGCGCGCCGAACGGCTCGTCGAGCAGCAGCACCGAGGGGTTGCGGGCGAGCGCACGCGCGAGCGAGGTGCGCTGGGCCATGCCGCCGGAGATCTCGCGCGGACGGTGGCCGGCGAAGTCGGCGAGCCCGACGAGATCGAGCAGCCGGTCGACCTGCTCGCGCGAGGCCGCGCGCGGGGTGCCGCGGGGCAGACCGAGCGCGACGTTCTGGGCGACGGAGCGCCAGGGCAGCAGTCGCGGCTCCTGGAATCCGACGGCGCAGCGCGTGTCGAACGGGTCGACGGCGACGCCGTCGATCGTCACGTCGCCGGAGGTCGGGCGGTCGAGCCCGCCGGCGATGCGCAGGAGGGTCGACTTGCCGCATCCGCTCGGCCCGAGGATCGCGAGGATCTCACCCGGTTCGACGACGAGGTCGACGTCGCGGAGCACCGGGCGCTCCCCGGTCGACGACGGAAAGGCTCGCCCGAGCCCGTGGAATTCGACGGGCAGCGCAGCCGCGCCCGCGTTGGTCGCAGGATCTGCGACACTCGCGGACTTCGGCTCTGGTTTCGCCGCCATCGGGGCTCCCGGTGATTCGATACGGAGGAATGCTTCGACGGTAGTCAGCACTCGTCCATACGTCAGCACCTGCCGACCCGCGACGTAACACGGCGCGGGTGCGGGAGGCGGGCCGGCTCAGAGTTCCTTGCGCATGTGCAGGGCCATGGTGAGGTAGCCGAGGCTCTCGTACAGCGTGATCGCCGGGATGTTCGTCGCGAACGCGTTGAGCCCCAGGCTCCTCGCCCCCCGGTCGCGGGCGATCGCGTCGGCCCGCTCCATCACCACGCGGGCGATGCCACGGCGCTGGAACTCGTCGCGCACCCGCAGGTCGTACACCCACCAGTCCTCGGTCGCCTGGGATGCCGCCCATGGCCCGAGCCAGAGCCATCCGGCGTCCTCGCCCCCGAGCTCGATGGTGAACAGGAGGTGCCCGTCGACCAGACGGCCGTCGGGGAAGAACTGCTGCTCCGACTGCTCGCGCGCGGCATCCGCGTTCTCCGGACTGTCACCCGACTCCAGCCGAGCCTCCTCGTACTCGCGCATCGCGACCGGAAGCCAGGCGGCGATCTCCTCCGGTCCCTTCGGGACCAGCTCGATGTCGGTCGGTTCCACACGTCCGGTCGTCGCCGTGGTCATGGGCCCATGCTGCCATCGATCGATCCGGGGCCGGGACCCTCCGGCGGGTTCGGCCGGGTCCGGCAGGATCGGCCCCAGCATCCGGCGGACGGTTCGCGGCCCGTGCCGCACGCGGGAGAATGGACGCATGGCGAGGACGGTACGCGGCGCGAGGGTGCTGATCACGGGTGCGGCGAGCGGCATGGGTCGCGCCTACGCCGAACGCGCGGTCGCCGAGGGTGCGGCATCCGTCGCGCTGTGGGATCGCGACGGCATCGGACTGGCGCGCCTCGTCGACGAACTCGCGCCGGTCGCCGGCCGGCGCACCGAGCTGCGCACCGACGTCGTCGAGCTCGGCGAGATGGGCGCCATCGCCAAGCACGCCCAGCAGGTGCGCAAGCAGCTCGGCGGTCCCGACGTGCTCATCAACAACGCGGGCATCGTGCGCGGCAACCGCTACTTCTGGGAGACCGACAACGGCGACGACACCCGGGCGACGATGCGGGTCAACGCGCTCGCGCCGATGTACGTGACCCGGGAGTTCCTGCCCGGCATGATCGCCGACGCCTACCGAGAGAAGCGCATCGTGAACATCGCGAGCGCCGCCGGAACCCTCGGCAACCCGCGCATGGCCGTGTACGCCGCGTCGAAGGCTGCGCTGATCGGCTGGAGCGACTCGTTGCGCGTCGAGCTCGAGCAGGCCGACCACACGAACGTGAAGGTCACCACGGTCACGCCGAGCTACATCTCGACGGGCATGTTCGCCGGCGCCACCGGCCCGGTGCTCGCGCCCGTGCTCGAACCCGACTACGTCGTCGACCGGGTGTGGCGCGCGATGCTCCGCGGCGAACCGCTGCTCGAGCTGCCCGGAACCGTGCGGCTCTCGCGCGCGCTGCGCGCGCTCTTGCCGACCAGGGTGTTCGACGCGGTCGTCGGCGAGGGGCTGGGCGTCTACCGGTCGATGCAGGGGTTCACTGGGCGACGCTGAGCGGATGCAACCGCCAAGCGCCCTGCCGTGCTCGGCGCCGGACCGGCCTCACAGGAACATCGGGCGATCGAAGTCCTCGTCGTCGCCCTCGTCGAACGCGAGGTCGACGAGCACCGGCACATGGTCGCTCGGTGCCTCGCCCTTGCGCTCGTTGCGGTGGATCGAGGCATCCGTCACGGCACCGGCGAACGCCTCGGAGCCGAGGATGAAGTCGATGCGCATGCCCTCGTTCCGCGGGAACCGGAGCTGCTGGTAGTCCCAGTAGGTGAAGAGCCCCTCGGGCACGTGGGCGCGCACGACATCGGCGACACCGGCCGCCTCGAGGGCGAAATAAGCTTCGCGCTCAGCGGGTGAGACGTGCGTCGAGACGCCCTCGACCACGGCGGGGTCGCCGTTGTCGACGTCGGTCGGCGCGATGTTGAAGTCGCCCATGAGCGCGAACGGCACCTCGGGGTGCGCCTGCACCTGTGCGCGCGTGTGCTCGGTGAGCGCGGCGAGCCAGTCGAGCTTGTAGGTGTAGTGCGGGTCGCCGAGGGAGCGGCCGTTCGGCACGTACAGGCTCCACAGCCGCACGCCCTCGACGGTCGCGCCGAGCGACCGCGCCTCGATCGGCAGGTCTGCGCCCTCGTGGCCCTTCAGGAACCCGGGCTGCCCGAACTCGGTCTCGACGTCGGCGATGGGATGCCGCGACGCGATCGCTACCCCGTTCCACTGGTTGAGGCCGTGCGCGACGACCTCGTACCCGGCCTCCTCGAACGCCGCGTAGGGGAACTGCTCGGGCTTGCACTTGATCTCCTGCATCGCGAGCACGTCGACGTCCTCGCGCACCATCCAGTCGACCGTGCGACGGAAGCGGGTGCGGATGGAGTTGACGTTCCACGTGGCGATGCGCATGGGTTCCAGCGTAGGCGGCGCCGCCGACGCCGAATGCCGACGCCGAGGGCCGTCTCGCCGCCCCCGCCGGGCCGCGCCGCCGTTCAGCGATCGTGGGCGACGTCGCGCCGGCCGAGCCGGGGCACGATCGTCCAGAACACGATCAGGATCACGAGCGAGATCCCGAGCGCGACGAAGCCTGCGGTGCGGTTCACCGCGACGTCGAACACGAGGCTCACCACTCCCGCCGCCAGCAGCGACACCACCACGAGCAGGGCGACGAGCATGCGGTTCGCCTGCCGGACGAGCCGACGCTTCTGCTGCCGCCCGAACACCTGCCGGTGCATGATGATCGGCGCGAGCCCGAGCACGGTGGCGGTGCCGGCGAGCACGACGAGCACCAGGTAGAGGCCGACCTCGTAGGGTTCGAGCTCTTGGAACACCGGCTGGAACGCGACGGCGAGCAGGAATCCCGTGATGATCTGCGTACCGGTCTGCACCGCCCGCAGCTCCTGGAGGATGTCGCTCCAGTTCCGGTCGGCCTTCTCGACGTCCGTCTCGTTCCGCCCGTCGCCCGGCACGGCGTCGTCGGGGTCCTCCCCGGCGGTTCGCATCTTCGGCGTGGCATCCGGATTCGCGGTCATCCACGCATCGTAATGACGGGCGGCGCCGCACGGCAGGGGGTTGCGTGCATCGGCGCGGAACGCCGCCTGCCATGATGGTGATCCAGCGTTCGAGGGTGGGGCAGATGGGATTCAGTGTCGACGGAGTCGAGGGCATCGGCGAGATCGAGCCGGGCGCGGACCTCGCGGCGATCCTCGCCGCGGTCGCCGACCTGGAGGACGGCGACATCCTCGTCGTGACGTCGAAGATCGTGTCGAAGGCGGAGGGCCGCATCGTCGAGGCCGCCGACCGCGAGCAGGCGATCACCGACGAGACCGTGCGCGTCGTCGCCACCCGCGAGTACGAGGGCGGGGTCACGCGCATCGTCGAGAACCGTCAGGGCATCATCGGCGCGGCCGCCGGGGTGGACGCGTCCAACGCGCCCGACGGCACCGTGCTGCTGCTCCCCGTCGACCCGGATGCCTCGGCCCGAGCGCTCGCGACCGGGCTGCGCGCGCTCACCGGCAAGCACGTCGGCGTCATCCTCTCCGACACGCTGGGGCGCCCGTGGCGCGACGGTCAGACCGACATCGCGATCGGAGCCGCCGGCGTGCACGTCTTCGACGACCTGCGTGGGCAGGTCGACGCCGCGGGCAAGCCGCTGATGGTCACCATGCCGTGCGTGGCCGACGAGCTCGCCGGCGCCGGCGAGCTGGTGAAGGGGAAGTCAGCGGGGGTCCCGGTCGCGATCGTGCGCGGGCTCGGCCACTACGTCGGCGCCCTCGACCTGCCCGGTGCACGCTCGATCCAGCGGCCCGCCGATCGCGATCTCTTCCGCATCGGCGCCGACGAGGCCTACGACGAGGGCTACCGCGCCGGCTTCGAGGAGTCGAGCGCCGAGGCCTGACCCGCGCGGGGGCCGCACAGGGCAGGATTGAGGCATGCCCGCACACATCGGCTATGCCGCGATGCTCGAGCGCTTCCCGCCGGCCGAGGCGGTCGAGCTCTCCGCGCTCGCCGAGGCGAACGGCTTCACCGGCGTCATGGCCAGCGACCACTTCCAGCCGTGGCTGCCGGCCCAGGGCGAGTCCTCGTTCGTGTGGAGCGTGCTCGCGGCGATCGGTGCGAGCACGACCGGCGACCTCGGGCCGGGCGTCACGACCCCCGGCTTCCGGATGCATCCCGCCGTCGTCGCCCAGGCGAGCGCGACGCTCGCGGCGATGTACCCCGGGCGGCACTGGCTCGGCATCGGGTCGGGCGAGGCGATCAACGAGCACGTGGTCGGGCAGTACTGGCCCGAACCGCCCGAGCGCATCGAGCGCATGTTCGAGGCGGTCGACCTGGTCAAGCGCCTGTTCGCGGCGTCGATCGCCGGCCGCGACGTACGGTTCTCCGGGCAGTTCTTCAAGCTCGAGTCGACGCGTCTGTGGACAATGCCGGACTCGGCGCCCGAGGTCCTGGTGGCGGCCGGCGGCCCCGTGACGGCCCGCCGCGCGGGTCGCGTCGCCGACGGGCTGATCACGATGGGCGCCCCCGTCGACCGGCTCGCGGCCCTGCTCCAGCGGTTCTCCGAGGGCGCGCGCGAGTCGGGACGCGACCCCGAGCGGATGCCCCGGGTCCTGCAACTGCACCTCGCGTGGGCGCCGACCGACGAGGAGGCGATGCGCGAGGCGCTCCGGGAGTGGCCGATCGCGGGCCTGCGCGCGCCGCGCGGCGACATCCGCTCGCCGTACGACCTCGAGCACTTCGCGCGTACGGTGCGCCCCGAGGACTTCGCGGGCCGGCTCATCGTCGGCGCCGACCTCGACCGGCACCGGGCCGGCATCCAGCGCTACCTCGACCTCGGCTTCGACCGCATCTACCTGCACAACGTCGGCCGCGACCAGCGCGCGTTCGTCGAGGCGTTCGGTCGCGAGGTGCTGCCGGGGCTGCGTCGATGACGTCGGAGACCACTGGGCCGGATCCGGCGGATGCCTCGGCGGATGCCTCGGCCCGCGCCGCCGGGCCCGTGACCCGCTGGACCGTCGTGATCCCCGCGAAGGCACCCAGTCGCGGCAAGACCCGGCTCGCGCCGCACGTGCAGCCCGAGGCGCGCGTGGCCCTCGCGCGGGCCTTCGCGACCGACACGATCTCCGCGGCCGTGGCCGCGCGCGGCGTCGAGCGCGTGATCGTCGTCGGCGACGATCCGTCGCTCGCGCGCGACGCCGAGTTCCTCGAGGAGCCGACCGGAATCGCGGACGGTACGGGTGGCCCCGCCGGCCTGACCGCAGCGATCGCGCACGGCATCGCGCACGCCCGTTCCTCGGAATCCGGCGCCGTCGCGGTGCTGCTCGGCGACCTGCCCTGCCTCCGCCCCGCCGACCTCGACGCTGCGCTGGCGGCGGCGGAGGGGCATCCGCTCGCGTTCGTGCCCGACGCCGACGGCAGTGGCACGACGCTCGCGACCGCGCGACCGGGCGTGGGATTCGCACCGCGGTTCGGGCAGGATTCGGCGCGCGAGCACGCGGCGGCGGGATTCGCGCGACTCGAGGCATCCGCTCGCCTCCGGCGCGACGTCGACACGCTGGCAGCCCTCGAGGCGGCGATCGCGCTCGGAACCGGGCCCGCGACCGCGCACGCCGTCACCCTGCTCGCCGACGGCGGGGCCGCAGCGCAGGCGTGATCAGGCTCATCCCGTCGCGAATGCGCCGATGATCGCACCGGCGCCCGTGAGCCCGACGAGGTGGTACCCGCCCGTCACCGCCGCTAAGAGATAGGGCTTGGGCGTATGCGGGGTGAGGGCGTTCGTCAGCGTCGCAGCGGCGACCGCGACCCCGACGGCGAGTCCGAGCAGCAGCCCCTCGATCGCCCCCTCGGCCGAGCAGGCGCCGATCAGCACCGCGACCATCAGTGCGCCGACGAGCGCGCCGACGAGCGGAACGACGTAGTACGGGAGCGGGTACCGCCCACCGGTCGTGCGCCGGTCGACGCCGATCGAGCGATCCCACTGCCGCCCGAACAACGGCGTGAACCAGATCGCCCCGAGCACGAAGTACGCCAGGGCCGCCAGCAGCGTCGCCCACCAGTGGATGCCGACGAGCCCGTCGGAGATCGAGGTGTCCATGGCGCCATCGTGCTCGCGGCCTCGCCGCCGTGTATTGCAGAATCGCGTCATGGACGAGGGATCCGGCCGCGAGCCGATCGGGGCGCCCGAGCGCTCGGGCGTGCTCGCACCCGGCAACCTCGCGCGGTACTCGGCCCAGCGACTGCGACCGGCCGCCGCCATCGCAGATCTCGTCGACACCTACTGGTCGGTCTCGTGGTCGTTCCCGCGCGACGAAGCGGTCGTGCAGCGGATCATCGACCATCCGGCGATCACCTTGAGCGTCGAGGAGGGCTCCGTCCCCTCGCCGCTCACCGTGAGCTGCGTGCGGCCGGGAGCATGGAAGCGCACGATCGAGGGCCGCGGCTCGGTGTTCGCGATCCGGCTGCGGCCTGCCGGGCTGGCCGTGGTCGCCGACCTGGATGCCGCCGCGCTGGCCCGCGAGCAGCCCCTGACGCCGTCGCTCGATCGGCGCGCGCACGAGCTCCTCTCCGCGGTCGCCGCGGTGCCCGCCTCGGATCTCGACGGCCGGGCGGGCGCAGCCGACGCGGCGATCGCGAGGGCGCTCGCCGAACGGCGGCCGTCGCCTGCGGGGATCCTCGCGAACAACGCGGTCGATGCGCTCGTCGAGAGCCCGCGGATCCGGCCGATCGACGCGATCGCGCACGAGCTCGGGGTCTCGGCGAGAACCCTGCAACGCGCCTGCCGGGCGACGCTCGGCATCGGCCCGGGTCACGTCGCCCGGCGGGTGCGCCTCCAGGAGGTGGTGCGCCGGCTCTCGGTCGTCGACGCCGACGTCGGTGCGACGGCCGCCGAGCTCGGGTACGCGGACCAGGCGCACCTCATCAACGACTTCCGACACGCGACCGGCCTGACCCCCGGGGCCCACGTGTCGGAGGAACGCCGCACCCGCGAGCAGCTCGTCGGCGGCGGGGGGCTCGACTAGCCTGCGGGCACCGGATCACGAATGGTTGGGATGCACGATGAGACCGCTTCGATACTCCATCAACGTCACCCTCGACGGGTGCTGCCACCACGAGGCGGGACTCCCCCCGGACGAGGAGTCGATGCGGTACTGGACCGCCGAGATGGAGCGCGCCGACACCCTGCTCTTCGGTCGGGTGACCTACGAGATGATGGAGGCCGCGTGGCGGCGGCCGGCCACCGGCGAGTGGCCCGACTGGATGGACGAGTCGGAGATCCCGTTCGCCGAGGCCATCGATCGGGCGAGAAAGGTCGTCGTGTCGAGCACCCTGGACGCGCCCGACTGGAACGCGGTGGTGTTGCGCGGCGACCTGGGTCAGGCGGTGCGGCAGCTCAAGCAGGAGCCGGGCGGTGGGCTGTGGGTGGGCGGCGTCACGCTTCCGCTCGCGTTGGCCGACCTGGGACTGATCGACGAGTACGAATTCCTCGTGCAGCCGGTGCTCGCCGGGCACGGGCCGACGCTGCTCGCGGGCCTGCGTGAGCGCATCCGGCTCGAGCTCGTGGATCGTCGTGAGTTCAGGTCGGGCGCGGTGGCCATGCGGTACCGGCCGGCCGCGTAGCCCGAGTTCCGTGGAAGGATCGAACGCATGAGCCTCACCCTCGGATACAAGGCCTCCGCCGAGCAGTTCGACCCTCGCGAGCTCGTCGAACTCGCCGTCGCAGCCGAGTCGCACGGCTTCGAATCGGTGTGGACGAGCGACCACTTCCAGCCCTGGCGCCACCAGGGCGGCCACGCGCCGTTCTCGCTCACCTGGATGGCGGCGGTCGGCGAGCGTACGTCGACGGTGCGCATCGGCACGAGCGTGATGACCCCGACGTTCCGCTACAACCCGGCCGTGCTCGCGCAGGCGTTCGCCTCGCTCGGCGTGCTCTACCCGGGCCGCATCATCGCCGGCTTCGGCACGGGCGAGGCGCTCAACGAGATCGCCACCGGGTTCCGGGGCGCCGGCGAGCAGGACTGGCCCGAGTTCAAGGAGCGATTCGCCCGCCTCCGCGAGGCGGTGCGCCTCATGCGCGCGCTCTGGACCGACGGCGAACAGGTCACCTTCGAGGGCGACTACTACTCGACGCACGACGCCTCCATCTACGACAGGCCGGATGCCCCGGTGCCGGTGTACATCGCAGCCGGCGGGCCGACCGTCGCGAAGTACGCCGGCCGCGCCGGCGACGGGTTCATCTGCACCTCGGGCAAGGGCGCCGAGCTCTACGTCGACCAGCTGGTGCCGGCCGTCAAGGAGGGCCTCGAGGCGCGCGGCGACGGCCGTTCGTTCGACGCCCTCGACCGGATGATCGAGATCAAGCTGTCGTACGAGGAGACCGAGGAGGCGGCGCTCGAGAACACCCGGTTCTGGTCGCCGCTGTCGCTCTCGAAGGAGCAGAAGCACGACATCACCGACCCCGTCGAGATGGAGCGGGCCGCCGACGCGCTGCCGATCGACCAGATCGCGAAGCGGTGGATCGTCGGCACCGACCCCGATGAGGTCGTCGACCGGATCGGGCAGTACGTCGACTGGGGCTTCAACCACCTGGTCTTCCACGCGCCGGGCCACGACCAGCGCCGGTTCATGGAGCTGTTCGAGCGCGACCTCGCGCCGCGGCTGCGCGCGCGAGCCTAGGGGCGCGTCCGCAGCTCGCGCGTGCCTCGGAGGATCGCGCGAACTCCGGACCAATCCTGCGGAATCCTCCGCACCTCGTGCGATCCTCCGAACTTGGTCGGGGGGAGGGGGGAGAGTCCGCCGGGCTCAGTGCAGGCCGGGGCGGTTGAGGCTCGGCGGCAGCTTGCAGTAGTCGTAGAAGTACCTCGTCGGTGCGGCCTGGTCGGTCGCGTCGACGATGACGTTCGCGCCCGAGTCGGGCAGCTCGTCGCCCCGCAGCACCCAGACGGAGAAGTGCCAGATCCCGCGCGCGTCGCCGACGAGCAACCGCTCGCCGTCGACGACGAGCACGGTGTCCGGGTCGGTCGCCCCGTCGAGCACGCCCGAGCGGAACGGTTCGACGACCACGGCGCGGAGCGCCGCCTCGTCGGCGCCGCCGACCGACTCCCGGGCGGTCGGCTGTCCGTGCTCGGCGAGCGCCACCGCGAGATCGTCGGCGAACGCACCGTCGACCTCGGCCGCGACCCCGCCGACGGCCACGAGGCGTCGCCCGCGAGGCGAGTTGTGCAGGAACTCGACGACGATCCCGTCGAGCAGGTCGTGCCTGGTGGTCTGGGTCGGCATGGCGCCACCGTAGCGCGGTGGGAGTCCCACGGTCGAGTGCCGCCTACCGCTGCGGCCTGACCACCAGTCCCGTGCCGCCTCCTCGCCGCACCGGCTCCGCAGCGGCGGTCATCGTGCCGTCGGGCGCGACCTCGATCGTCGCGGCCGCGCCGATCTGCGACGCCGACGTGAATCGATCGCCCGAGGGGGTGAAGGCCTGGCCGTAGGCGCCGAGGGCCGCGCCGTACGCGTCGATGAACTCCGGTTCGGCCGGCGTCACCGCCGCGTTGCGCTGCGAGGCACGCGGGGCGGCGACGGCGTCGGGCAGCGACATCCCGAGATCGACTCGGTTCATCAGGATCTGCGTGACGGTCGTGATGATGGTCGCGCCGCCCGGCGAGCCGAGCACGTACCGCACCTCGCCGCCGTCGAGCACGATCGTGGGCGACATCGACGATCGCGGGCGCTTGCCCGGCTCGATGCGGTTCGGGTCGGTCTCGCTGTAGACGGTCGAGAAGTCGGTGAGCTCGTTGTTCAGCAGGAAGCCGCGACCGGGCACGGTCATGCCGGAGCCGCCGGTCTGCTCGATCGTCAGCGTGTAGGCGACCGCGTTCCCCCACCGGTCGACGACCGACAGGTGCGTGGTCGAGACGTTCTCGGTGTCGGCACGCTCCTCGAACGCCGCGGTGACACATCCCGAGGCATCCAGCGCCCCGGCCGGCACCGGCCTCGGCGACGCCGCCGACGGGTCGATCGTGCAGTCGCGGGCGTCGGCGAAGTCCTGGCTCAGCAGCGTCTCGGTCGGCACGTCGACGAACGCCGGATCGCCGACGTAGGCGTTGCGGTCGGCGAACGCCCGCGCGGTCGCCTCGAGGAACAGGTGCAGGCTCTGCGCGGTCGCCTCGGGCGTCGCCCCGGAGAGCTCATGGTTCTCGAGGATGTTCAGCGACTCGCCGACCGTGGTGCCGCCCGACGACGACGGCGCCATGCCGTAGACGTCCAGGCCGCGGTACTCGACGTGCGTCGGAGCCTGCTCGACCACTTCGTATGCGGCGAGGTCATCGGCGGTCAGCGTGCCGGGGGGAGCGGGCAGCGGCGATGCCGGGTCCTTGCGGGGATGCTGCACCACGTCGGCGATCTCGTCGGCGAGGCGGCCCTCGTAGAACACGTCGGTGCCGCGCAGCGCGATCAGGCCGAGCGTCTTCGCGAGGTCGGGGTTGCGGAACGTCGACCCGACGACCGGTGCGTCGCCCTTCGGCAGGAACAGCTTCGCGGTGTCGGGGAAGGCCGCGAACCGGGCCTTGTTGTCGAGCGTCTGGCTGCGGAACGTCTCGTCGACCGTGAACCCGCCGGCCGCGAGCGCGATCGCCGGGGCGAGCAGGGTCGACAGCCGCTTGCTGCCGAAGCGGTCGACCGCGGCCTCCCAGGTCGCGAGGGTGCCGGGCACGCCGACGCTCACGCCCGAGGAGACGAGTTCGGGCGTGAACCGGTACGGGCTGCCGGTGGCCGGGTCGATGAAGGCGTCGGTCGGCATCGCGGCGGGTGCGGTCTCGCGCCCGTCGATCGTCGTGACCTCGCCGGTCTCGGCGTCGAAGTGCACGAAGTAGCCGCCGCCGCCGATGCCCGCGCTGTACGGCTCGGTGACGCCCAGGGCAGCCGCGGTCGCGACCGCCGCATCGGCCGCATTGCCGCCGAGGCGGAGCACCTCGACGCCGATCCGGCTCGCCCAGGCGTCGACCGACGACACCGCCCCGCCGGAGCCGACGCTCGTGGCCTGCGGTTGCGGGGTCCAGCGGAACGGAACCGCGGCGGCCGCAGCATCCGCCGACGTGCCTGAGGCGCTCGGCGGAGCGGCCGACGCCGGGGCGCCGAATGCGATCAGGGATCCGGCCGCGACGGCGGCGACCGAGATCAGGAGTGCGCGACGCGCGACGTTCGTCTGCATGGGATCCCCTCGAACCGGAGCCCGCGCGGTTCGGACGCACAGGCCGATTCCGCCACGCTACGACGCCGACGGATGCGCCGGAAGGGGTTGCGGGGCGGAGCCGGCCGTGGGAACCTCCGCCCGGTCGCGGCATCCGCGGTGCGGCATCCGGGCCGATTCTGTATCCAAAATGCAGAGATGCCGCATCGCTTCCGCTACTGTCGGCCACATGAGTTCGAGCACACCGACGACCGCCGCGGGAGACTCGGCGAAGCCCAGCGGCACCGAAGCCCTGCAGCGCCTCGCCGACCACCATGCCGCGGGCTACCGATCCGTCGGCACCATGGCCTACGACATCCTCCGCGACGCGATCCTGAGCGGCGCGCTCGCGCCCGGCCAGAAGCTCAGGCAGGAGACCCTCGCCGAGGCGATCGGCGTCTCGCGCCTGCCGGTGCGCTCGGCGCTCATCCAACTCGAGGCGGAGGGGCTCGTCGAGTTCCACGACCGACGCGGGGCGATCGTCAAGGCCCTCTCGGCCGAACAGGCGCGCGAGGTGTACGACATCCGCGTGCTGCTCGAGGGGCAGGCCCTACGGCTGACGATGGCCGAGATGACGCCCGAGCGCATGGCCCGCCTCCACGAGCTCGGCCAGGCCGCCGACGAGGAGCAGGAGGGCGCCGGATTCGTCGATGCCCGCACGCTCTTCTACGCCGAGCTGTACGACGCCGAGCGCCGCCCGGTGCTCTGGGAGATGATCGAGCAGCTTCGCCTGAAGGTCGGGCGCTACGTGCTCGGTTGGCGGCTCGTCGGCGGCGACGGGCACTCGCACTCGCACGAGGCGCTCGTCGCCGCCGTGGAGTCGGGAGACGCCGATGCCGCCGCAGCCGTGCTCGGGGAGCACCTGACGAGCGTGCGCGACGCGGTGCTCGAGTTGCTCGCGGCCGACCAGCCCGCCGAGCAGCCGGCGCGACGGACGAGGCGACGCTCGGCCGACGCCGAGGACTGAAGCCCTTCGTTCCGATCGGTTCGCGCGGGCATACGCGAATCCCGGTCGACGCTTGTGGTTGTAGATTGGATCCAGTATCCAATACTGTGGGATCAGGTCGCCGACCGACGGCGGCCCGATGCCGCAGGAGGTGCCGATGCCGCTCGAGACCCGGCCGCCGCTCGTCCGCTCGCCAAGGCTCGACGCCCGCAACGGAGGGCCCGCAGCCGCCCCGACGGCCGCCGAACCGGCCGGCACCTGGCACGTGATCGTGCCCGTCAAGCGCTTCGAGCTCGCGAAGACGCGGCTCGCCGCCGCCTACCCGCCCGAAGCGCGGGCGGCGCTCGCCAGGGGCTTCGCGGCCGACGTGCTCGCCGCCGTGCGCGCCGCCGCATCCGTGCGCGGGCTCACCGTCGTCGGCGACGCCCGGGCCGCGGCGGATGCCGACGAGGGATCGCCGCACTCCCGGGTGCCCGTGCATCACCTCGCCGAGCCGCCGACCGGCGGACTCCGGCGCGCGATCGCGCTCGCCGCCGGCAAGGCCGAGCGCGGGGGCGCCGACCGCATCGCCGTGCTCCTCGCAGACCTCCCGGCGCTCCGAGCCGCCGCCCTCGACGGCGTGCTCGCCGCAGCGGCCGCGCACGACCGGTCGTTCGTCGCCGACGCCAACGGCACGGGCACCACCTTCGCGGCGGCGACCGTGCCCGGCGTCGAATGGTGCTTCGGCCCCGACTCCGCCGCCCGCCATCGGCGCAACGGGTTCGTCGAGCTCGCCGCCCCCATGCGGTTCCGACGAGACGTCGACGGCGCCGTCGACCTCGCGGAGGCCGCCCGCCTCGGCATCGGCCCGGGAACGCTGCGGGCGCGCGCCGCGGCGCTGGCCGCGATCGCCGACGCGCAGCACAGACCGGCGTCGGCATGAGCCGGCGCGACCACCGCGGCGCCGCCGGGCGCCCGCGTCGAACGCAGGGAAAGGACCCCTCATGACGCTCACCATCGGATACAAGGCCTCGGCGGAGCAGTTCGCTCCGCGCGAGCTCGTCGAGCTCGCGGTGGCGGCGGAAGCCCACGGCTTCGAGTCGGTCGCCGTCAGCGACCACTTCCAGCCCTGGCGGCACGACGGCGGCCACGCGCCGTTCTCGCTCGCCTGGATGGCCGCCGTCGGCGAGCGCACCTCGAGCATCCGCATCGGAACATCGGTGCTCACCCCGACGTTCCGCTACAACCCCGCGGTCATCGCGCACGCGTTCGCGACCCTCGGATGCCTCTACCCGGGCCGCGTGATGCTCGGCGTCGGCAGCGGCGAGGCGCTCAACGAGATCGCGACCGGCTTCCGCGGCGCCGGCGAACAGGACTGGCCGGAGTTCAGGGAGCGGTTCGCGCGCCTGCGCGAATCGGTTCGCCTCATGCGCGCGCTGTGGAACGGCGAGCGGGTCAGCTTCGAGGGCGAGTACTACTCGACGCACGACGCATCCATCTACGACCGGCCCGACGGCGGCGTGCCGATCTACATCGCCGCAGGCGGCCCCGTCGTCGCGAAGTACGCGGGCCGGGCCGGGGACGGGTTCATCTGCACCTCGGGCAAGGGCGCCGAGCTCTACGTCGACCAGCTCATGCCGGCCGTCACGGCCGGCGCGGAGGAGTCCGGCCGGGGCATCGCCGACGTCGACCGCATGATCGAGATCAAGCTGTCGTACGAGACCACGCGCGAGGCCGCGCTCGAGAACACCCGGTTCTGGTCGCCCCTCTCGCTGTCACCCGAGCAGAAGCACTCGATCACCGACCCGATCGAGATGGAACGGGCCGCCGACGCGCTGCCGATCGAGCAGATCGCGAAGCGGTGGATCGTCGGCACCGACCCCGACGCGGTCGCCGCCCAGATCGGGCAGTACGTCGACTGGGGCTTCAATCACCTCGTGTTCCACGCGCCGGGCCACGACCAGCGCCGGTTCATGGAGCTGTTCGAGCAGGACCTCGCGCCCAGACTGCGCGCGATGGGCTGACCGCCCGTCGAAAGGCTCCCGGGCGGGTCGGCGACGGACGTGTGGAGCGGACGTCGCCGGCCCGCGCGGGTTCAGCGGTGCGCCGGTGCGTGAGCCGGCGCGCGAGCCGGCGCCGGCGCCCCAGTCGGCGCCTCGCTCGCCGCCGTCACCGGCTCGTCCGCGAGGCCCGCGTACGCGACGAGCGGGCGGCCCGTGCGGGGGTGCTCGAGGATCTCGGCCTCGACGCCCCAGACCCGCCGGATCAGCTCGGGCGTGAGCACCTCCCCGGAGGCGCCGGCCGCGACGACGCGGCCGTGCTGGAGCACGATCAGGTGGTCGGCGTAGGTCGCGGCGAGTCCGAGGTCGTGCAGGGCGGCGAGCACGGTGAGCCCGTCGTCGGCCAGTGCGCGGACGAGGTCGAGCATTGCGAGCTGGGCGCGCACGTCGAGGTGGTTGGTCGGTTCGTCGAGCAGCAGCAGCGTCGGCTGCTGCGCGAGCGCCCGCGCGAGGTTCGCCCGTTGCCGTTCGCCGCCGGACAGCTCGGCGTACCGACGGGCCTCGAGGCCGACGAGACCGGCCGCGGCGAGGCATTCCCCGACGATCGTGCGGTCGTGTTCGCCGGGGGCCGCCCATGGCCCAAGATGCGGGGTGCGTCCGAGCATGACGACCTCCGCGACGGTGAGGTCGGGCAGGTCGCGCACCTCCTGTTGCGCGAGGGCGATGCGCCGGGCGCGGTCGCGTCGGCGCAGCGACCCGAGCTGCGTGCCGTCGAGCGAGGCGGAACCCGCGTCGGGGTGCACGGCTCCGGCGATGAGGTGCAGGAGCGTGCTCTTGCCGGCGCCGTTCGGGCCGAGCAGGGCGCCGACGCGACCGGCGGGCACGGTGATGTCGACGTCGTCGACGATGAGCCGGCCGCCGCGGGCGGTCCGGAGGCGCGAGGTCTCGAGGCCGTTCATGCGTCGCGTCCCGACCGGCGGAGCATGAGCAGCGCGAACACCGGGCCGCCCACGAGTGCGGTGAGGATCCCGACGGGCAGTTCGCGGGGGTCGAAGAGGGTGCGTGCGCCGGTGTCCGCGAGAACGAGGAACACGGCTCCCGCCAGTGCCGACAGCGGCAGCAGCGCCCGGTGGCGCGTGCCGACGACGAGCCTGACGGCGTGCGGCAGGATGAGCCCGACGAAGCCGATGGAGCCGCTGACCGAGACGAGGGCGCCGGTGAGCAGCGCCGTCGCGCCGAGCAGGAGCATGCGGCTGCGTGCGACGTGGATGCCGAGGGCCGCCGCCGCGGTGTCGCCGAACGCGAACGCGTCGAGCGTGCGGGCGCTGGCGAGGAGCGGGATGCCGATGACGACGAGGGCGATCCCCGAGATCGCGACGGAGGTCCAGTCGGTGCCGGCGAGGGAGCCGAGCAGCCAGTTCAGGATCTCGCGGTAGCTGTCGCCGGTCGCGCTCCAGAAGATGACGAGGCTCGTGATCGCCCCGAAGACGGCCGAGACGGCGAGTCCGGCGAGCACGGTGCGGGTGGGGCTCAGGTCGCCGGCGGCGCGCGCGAGCCCGAGGGTCGCGACGAGCGCGGCCAGGGCGCCGATGAACGCGGCGACGGGCAGGAACACGCCGACGCCGAGCACGAGCACCAGCACGGCGCCGACCGACGCGCCGGAGGACAGGCCCAGGAGGTAGGGGTCGGCCAGGGAGTTGCGCGTCACGGCCTGCATGACGACGCCGCAGACCGCAAGTCCGGCGCCGACGGCGGCGGCCGTCGCGACCCGGGGCAGCCGCAGTTCCCACACGATGGCGTCCTGCAGGGGCGTGAGCGGCGACGTGCCGATGCCGACGTGCGCGAGCAGGCTCGCGAGCACGTCGGTGGGGAGGAGCCCGGCGGGGCCGACGGTGACCGCCGCGAGGCAGACCGCGAACAGGGCGGGGATGAGGGCGATCGCCGCCCACGCCGCGCGTGCCGGGCGACGGCCGCCGCGGCGCGCCGGTGGCGGCGCGTGCGGGGCGGGGGCGGCGATCGCGCGACTCATCGCAGGTCGAGCTCCTCGACCTGGCCGACGACGGATGCCACCGCGTCGACGTTGCGGACGCCCGCCTCGGTCGACGGGAAGTCGACGATCGCGTACCGCTGCTCGGCGACGGCGGGCAGGGCGGCGGTGGCGGGGTTCGACTCGAGCTGGGCGATCTTCGACTGCGCGGTGTTCCACGGGGCGTCGACGAGGACGATGACGTCGGGCTCGGCGGCGACGATGGCCTCCCAGCTCATCGACGTCCAGGTGTCGTGCACGTCGGCGGCGATGTTGTCGAGTCCGGCGGCCGCCATGATCATCTGGGGTGCGCCGATGCCCGCCCCGACGTACGGCGTGTCGTCGCCGGAGCTGTACCAGAGCGCGGTGAGCCCGCTGACGGAAGGCTCGATGGCGTCGAGCGCCGCGCGCTGCTCGTCGACGAGCGCGGTCGCGGCGTCGGGGACGCCGAAGATCGCGCCCGCCTCCTCGAAGCCGTCGAACACGGTGTCGAACGTCAGCGGGTCGGGCATGTACGCCGGGTCCTTGCACGCGGCCGGCGCGACGTAGGTCGCGACGCCGAGGGCGGCGAGGCCGTCGCGCTCGCCGGCGCCCTCGGCGCTGAGGTTCGATTCCCAGCCGGCGAAGACGAGGTCGGGCTCGAGGGCGAGGGTGGCCTCCTGCGACGGCACCTTGTCGGAGAGCACCTCGACGTCGTCCGCGGCGTCGGCGTAGGCCTCGGGGACGGGGCCGTCGCTGAACGCGCTCGCGACGATGCGGTCCTCGAGGCCGAGCGCGAGCAGGAGTTCGAGCGTCGACGACTTGATCGTGACGACGCGTCGGGGCGCCTGCTCGAACGTGACCTCGGTACCGCAGTTGTCGATGGTGAGCGGGTATGCGCTCGAGGCCGCCTGATCGGTCGGCGCGGAGGCGCTCCGGGACGAGGCGTTGCCTGCGGTGGTGCTGCACGCGGCGAGTCCGCTGATCGCGACGAGGGACATGGCGGCGAGCGCCAGGGCGGGAGTTGTGCGGGTTCGCATGGGACCTCCGGGAGGGACGGCAACGGATGGGGATCCGACGTCGGGGGCGCAGCGCGGCGCCGGAGTTCGTCGGTGATCTGCGGCCCAAATCCGGGGCCACCCGCTGCCGGTCAAATCGGACCGGCGGTCGCTGACCATCGTAGGTCGGCAGGGTCGTGCAAATCAATACTGGATTCTGGATCCAAAATGCGCCAAGATGCAAGGACGAGCCGCCGAGGCGACGACGCCGGCGTTCGAACGAGAGGAAGCGAAGCGGATGCAGACGACCCCAGTCGAGTTCACCAGCGAGGGCGATCGCCTCTCCGGGATCTGGCGCACCCCCGACGCCGAAGGCCCGTACCGCGCGATCGTCCAGGGCCCCGGCTGGCTCGGACTCAAGGACGCCAAGCTCTACGTGCGCTACCACGAGGCGCTCGTCGCCGCCGGATTCGCCGTGCTCGTCTTCGACTACCGCGGATTCGGCGACTCGGGCGGCGACCGGGGCATCCTGTCGCCGGCACGACAGCTGCAGGACCTCGTGAACGCGGTCACCTACCTCACCACCCGCGACGACGTGATCGCCGATGCGATCGGCGTCTTCGGCACCGGCGGCACCGGCGGCGGCAACGCCGTGCTCCTCGCCGACGCCGACCCCCGCATCAAGGCGGCCGTGAGCCAGGTGCCCGTCGCCGACGGCACCGACTGGCTGCACCGGATGCGCCAGGAGCACGAATGGCTGGCCTTCCTGAAGAGCCTCGACGACGACCGCAGGCTCCGTGTCACGACCGGCGCCGGCAGGCTCGTGCACCCCCGCGAGGAGATCATGGTGCCGACGCCCGAACGGCGCGCCACCACCATCAAGGCCGACGTCGACGACCGCATCCCGAGCGCCATCCCCCTCTCCTGCGCCGAGGAGATCCTCGCGTACCGGCCCATCGACGCGGCCGGTCGCCTCAAGACCCCGCTCCTCGTGATCGGCGTCGAGGGCGACGCGACCACGCCGACCGACCACGCCGAAGTGCTCTACGCCGCGGCGAAGGGCCCGAAGCAGCTCGTCATGCAGCGGCACACCACCCACTACGCCGCGTACGACCGCTACTGGACCGAGACCACCCCGCTGATCGTCGACTGGCTCGATCGCTACGTGCGCCCGAGCGACGTCGAGGTCCGCACCACCCGCTCGCCCGGATCGGGCGAGGTCACCGAACGCCTGGAGGCACCCGTGCAGGCAGCAGCACTCGAGGAGGCCGTGCGATGAGCATCGACCTGAGGATCACCGGAGGCACCGTCGTCACCCCGAGCGGCCCCGTCGCGGGCGACCTGCTCGTGCACGACGGCAGGGTCGCGGGCGTCGTCGCCCGAGACGTCGCCGTCGATGCCGACCGCACCATCGACGCATCCGGGCGGCTCGTGCTGCCCGGCATGGTCGACGTGCACGTGCACACCCGCGAGCCCGGCTACGAGCACAAGGACGACATCCTCACCACCTCGCAGCAGGCCGCCGCCGGCGGCGTCACGACCATGTTCGGCATGCCCAACCTGAAGCCGCCGACGGTCGACGTCGAGACGCTCACCGACGTGTTCGAGCGCTACACGTCGAGCTCGATCGTCGACTGGAACCACAACCCGGCTCCCACGAAGTTCGACGAGATCGTGCCCATGGCCGAGATGGGCGTCAACGCGTTCAAGATCTACATGGTCGTCGACACGGGCCGCGACTACCCGCACCCGTCGGGCACCGGCATCCACGACCACGGGCACCTGCTCGAGATCATGGACCGCATCGCCCCCACCGGGAAGCGGTTCATCGTGCACCCGCACGACCAGGCGCTCATGGACTACATCGAGGGGGCGGTGCTCGCCAGCGGCGACAACACCCCCGAGGGCTACGCCTCGGCGTACGCCGCACGGGAGGGCGTCATCTGGGACACGGCGATCGACGTCGTGCTGCGCCTCGCGGAGGCATCCGGATGCCCCGTGCACATCGCCCACATCCAGACGCGCCGCTCGATCGAGGCCGTGCGCCGCGCGAAGGCCAACGGCATCGACGTGACCTGCGAGGTGAACCACTGGGCGCCGTTCCTCTCCACCTGGGAGGACGTGCAGACCCTCGGGCCGTACGCCCTGTCGTACTGGGTGCCCGACGAGAACCGGCTCGCGATCTGGGAGGGCATGCGCGACGGCACGATCGACATCGCGAGCTCCGACCACGCGCCCCATACGCGCGAGGAGAAGGAGATCGGCTGGACGCAGATGTGGAGCGCCCACACCGGCACGCCGGGCATCCAGTACTACTACGAGCTCATGCTCGACGCCGTGAACCGGGGCGAGCTCGAGCTCGACCGCGTCGTCGAGATGGTCGCCGGCGTGCCGGCCGGCAAGTTCGGGCTCGCGGGGGTCAAGGGGTCGCTCGAGGTCGGCGCCGACGCCGACGTCGTGATCGCCGACATGGCCTGCGAGTGGACGATCACCGACGACGACGTGCTGTCGAAGATCGGCTGGACGCCCTACAACGGCCGCACCATCAGCGCGCGCATCGAGCGCACCCTCGTGCGCGGGCGCGACGTCTACGCCGACGGCGCCGTCGTCGGCGAGCCCGGATTCGGGAAGCTCGCGGCCGCTCCGGCCGCGCGGACGGCCGAACTGGCCGCATCGGAAGGGAAGTGACCATGAAGTTCGGTCTGCTGCTGCCCCACTTCGGGGAAGAGGCGAGTCGCGAGAAGCTGCTGGAGGGCTCGAAGCTCGCCGAGAAGATGGGCTTCGACTCGGTGTGGGTGCGCGATCACCTCGTGTTCGAGCCGCACGGCGAGATGGAGAAGCCGAACCGCACGTTCTACGACGCGCTCACCACGCTCACCGCGATCGGCGCCGTCACCGAGCGGCTCGAGCTCGGCACGGGTTCGCTGATCCCGTTCCGCCACCCGCTCGTCACGGCCCTCATGGCCGGCACGATCACGCAACTGGTCGGTCCGCGCCTCATCCTCGGCTTCGGCGCGGGCACGTTCGACCACGAGTTCGAGGCCGTCGGCTGGGGCGACCTGAACCGCGTCGAGGCCGTGCGCTCCAACGCCGAGATCCTCAAGCGCGTCTTCACCGAGAACGACGTCACGTACGACGACGGCATCTTCGCGTTCGAGAACGTCACGATCGAGCCGAAGCCCGTCGGCGGCCCGGTGCCGTTCTGGTACTGCGGCGCGACGCCCGCGTCGGCGCGCCTCGCGGCCGAGTACGCCGACGGCTGGATGCCGGGCCGCATCTCGCTGCGCACCATGGAGAAGCGCATCCGGACGATGCGCGAGATGACGGATGCCTCGGGCCGGCCCATGCCCACGATCGCGGTGATCCCGCCGACCTCGATCGAGGAGACCCGCGAGGAGGCACTGAAGCACGTGAACATCCCGGGCCTGCTCGCCTGGGCGAACAAGGCGCGGTTCACCGTCAAGCCCGAGTCGGGCAGCTTCCAGACCGTCGAGGACCTCGAGGGCCAGCTCATCGTCGGCAGCCCCGACGAGGCGGTCGACGAGATCCGCAAGTTCGCCGCGATCGGCACCGAGCACCTGGTGTTCGACTTCCGATTCAAGTTCGATCGGTTCTTCGAGCAGATCGAACTGCTCGGCACCGAGGTGCTGCCCAAGCTCCGCGAGCACGCGGCGGAGCCGGCGCTCACCTGACGACTGGGGCATCCGACCCCGGACCGGCACGACCTGACGAAAGGCAAACCCGTGAGTGTGGAGGAGGCGACTTCGATGACATCGATCGAACCGGGCGGTGCCGAGGCGCCACCCGAGCGGGAGCCCGAGGCGCTGATCTCGGTGCGGGGGCTCTCGGTCGCCTACGACGTGGCGAGGACCGGGCGCAAGCTCGTCGCGATCGACGGGGTCGACCTCGACGTCCGCGAGGGCGAGTTCGTCACCGTGCTGGGGCCGTCGGGCTGCGGCAAGACGACGTTCATGAACGTGATCGCGGGGCTCGTGAAGCCGACCGCGGGTGAGGTCGTCGTGGCCGGGGAGCGGGTGACCGGCCCCGGCCCGGACCGCGCCGTCGTGTTCCAGGATTACGCGCTGCTGCCCTGGCGCACCGTGTTCGACAACGTGCGGTTCGGGCTCGAGATGCAGAAGGGGCTGAAGGGCCCCGGGTGGCGCGACCGCGTCGCCGAGGCCATCGAGCTCGTCGGGCTCGGCGGGTTCGAGCACTCGTACCCGCGCGAGCTGTCGGGCGGCATGCAGCAGCGCGTCGGCCTCGCCCGGGCGATCGTGGCGCAGCCGCGGATCCTGCTCATGGACGAGCCGCTCGGCGCCGTCGACGCACTCACCCGCGAGGTCATGCGGGACGAGATCGAGAAGCTCATCGCCGCGACCGGCAAGACGGTGCTCTTCATCACCCACTCGATCGAGGAGGCGATCCTCCTCGGCGACCGCATCGTGGTGTTCAAGAGCCACCCCGGCGCGATCAAGGAGGTCATCGAGACCCGGCTCGAGCGCCCCCGGTCGGAGCGCAGCGTGCAGAGCGACCCACGGTTCCTCGAGCTGCGCGACCACCTGTGGGACGCGCTGCAGGGCGAGGCGACCGCGGCGGCGGTGTCGAAGTGACGAGCACGCTCCTCGCGGGCGGCCCCAACGTCGGACGCGGCGGCATCGGCGCGTGGCTGGCCGGGCTGAGCCCGCGCGGCAAGGCGGCGGTGCTCGCGGCCGAGGTCGTCGTGATGCTCGCCCTGTGGCAGCTCGTCGTCGGCGTGCTCGGCTGGATCAATCCCGTCTTCTTCCCGCCGCCGTCGGCGATCTGGCAGGGGTTCACCGAACTCGTCGCGAGCGGAACGCTGGCGACGAACGCGCTCGTCTCGCTCCAGGCCTGGCTCACCGGGTTCGCGATCGCGGTCGTGGTCGGCATCCCGATCGGCCTGCTCATGGGCACCTCGCTCCCGGTCGACCGGGTCGTCGGGCCGATCGCGTGGACGATCTACGCGACGCCGACGATCGCGTACCAGCCGCTCGCGAAGGCGTGGTTCGGGTTCGGCATCGGCCCGGTCGTCTTCCTCGTCACGATCAGCGCCCTGTTCCCGATCCTGCTGAACGTCGCGGCGGGCATGCGCACGACGAATCCGTCGATCATCCGCGCCGGCCGGGTCTACGGGGCCGGACGGATGCAGCTCTACCGGTCGGTGTACCTGCCGTCGACGGTGCCGTTCCTGTTCGCCGGACTCCGCCAGGCCGTCGTGCTCGCCACGATCGGCATGGTCGTCGCCGAGCTCACGGGTTCGGCGGAGGGCATGGGCGCCGTGATCATCAAGGCGTCGAACACGTACCAGACCGACCAGGCGTTCGCCGCGATCGCGCTCGTCGTGATCTGGAGCGTCGGCATGACGCAGGTGGTGACCCTCGTCGAACGGTGGGTCGCCCCGTGGACGAGGAAGGGCCGCCGATGAGCGTCACGTCTGCCACCGGCACGCGCCGGATCGTCCGACCGAGGCGGGTCGTGCGCACCGACGAGGCGAAGTGGGTGTGGCTGCTCGTCGGCGTGATCGCCGCGATCCTGCTGGTGTGGGAGGCCGCCGTCAGCTGGTTGCACCTCGTGCCCGCGGTCTTCCTCCCGCCGCCCACCGAGGTCTTCGGCGCGTTCGTCGCGCTCCTGTGGGATCCCGAGTTCTGGACCGCCTTCGCGTTCAGCATGCAGAACCTGCTGGTCGGTCTCGTGCTCGCGGTCGTCGTCGGCGTGGTGGTCGGCCTCGCGGTCGGCTGGTCGCCGGTGCTGCGGTTCACGGTCGCACCGTTCCTGTGGCTGCTGTACTCGACGCCGAAGGTCGCGTTGGCACCGCTGTTCATCCTGATCCTCGGTCTCGGGAACGAGTCGAAGATCGCGCTGGTGTTCCTCCTCGCCGTGTTCCCCATCATCCTGAACACGATGGAGGGCGCGGTCACGGTGAGTCCGTCGCTCGTGAACGCCGGGCGCGTGTTCGGCGTGAACGGCATCGCGCTCGGGTGGAAGGTGATCTTCCCGGCGACCCTCCCGTACAGCCTGTCGGGCATCCAGCGCGGAGCCGCCCTCGGGTTCACCGGCGAGGTGCTCGGCGAGTTCCTCGGCGGCACGGGCGGCCTCGGGCACCTGCTCGAGTACGCCGCCTACCAGTTCATGATGGCCGAGGCGATCGCGATGGTGATCGTGATGGTGATCATCGCGAACCTCACGCTGTGGCTCATCTCGACGCTGCGGCGCCGCCTGGCGCCCTGGTACGACGACCGCAGGATCGTCGGGGCGTCGTAGGGGCCGATGGTGCGACGCGAGATCGTGCGGCCGGAGGGCGTGTACCCGCCCACCGCCGACTTCAGCCAGGCCGTCCGGGTCTCCGGCGGCGACCTGGTGTTCGTGAGCGGCATCATCGGCATGCGGCCCGACGGCACGATGCCGGCCGGCGCGCGCGAGCAGGTCGAGCTCGCGTTCGCGAACCTCGCCGTCGTGCTGGATGCCGCGGGCGCGACCCCGGCCGACGTCGTGAAGGTGACCCTCTTCGTCCGCGACGACTTCGCGCTCGTGCGCGACGACGTGCGCGAGATCCGGGCGAGGTACTTCACGCACGACTTCCCGGTGTCGACGCTCGTGCAGGTCGCCGGCTTCGCCGGCGCCGACTACCGGTTCGAGATCGAGGCGATCGCCGCCGTCTCCTGAAGCCCACCGGCCCCCGTCTCATGCGCGATGACGGGGGCCGGTGTCGTGCCGGTGGGGTTGTCTGGTGCGAACCGCCGGGGCATGCGAAGGGCCCCCGCCGTCATGCGCTGCGGCGGGGGCCCTTCGTGGTGGCGGCCGGGATCAGGGGTAGGGCAGCGTCTCCGGGCCCGAGTTGTCGAGGTCGAGCAGTTCCTGCGCCTTCTCGAGGTACACGAGCTGTGCATCGTCGAACTCGATCGGCTCGAGCTCCTGCGTCTCGACGGTGGTGTCCCAGGCCTCGGCGTCGAAGTAGAGGTTCTGGCACGCCAGGTGTCCGTCGAGCACCCAGACGCTGTCCGACCCGCGGAGCGCCTCGACGTCGAAGTCGTTGGCCTCGTAGATCTCGAGCACCTCGCTGACGTTCTCGGGGAACTGCCCGGGCGCGGGTGCGGTCATGAAGTCGACGCCCTTGAGCGTCGCCCGCAGGAACCGCACCAGCGTGTTCGGGTTCTCCTGCGCGTACGACGAGCCGGCGACCATGACGTCGTTGGCCCAGTTGCGCAGCGCTTCGACGGGGAACTCCGCTCCGTGCTCCTCGAGCGCGGGACGGTCGTCGCCGTAGAAGGGCTGGAGGGTGATCTTGTCGTTGACGAAGAACTCGGTCCACGATTCCGACCCGGGGCCGGGGTAGACGACCTCGGTGTCCACGCCCTCGAGGTCCCAGCCCTCCTCGGCCAGCACGCGTGCGCGCTGGAACTCGGCGGGGTCGCCCGGCGTGCCCGCGAGCACGATCGAGGTACCCTCGAGGTCGTCGACCGACTCGATGCCCGGCTGGACCGCGAAATCGAAGTTCTGCCGGCAGTAGTGTCCGGAGACGAGGTCGACCTCGACGCCGCCGCGGATCGCCTCGATGACGGTTCCGGTCGACTCGACGCCGATGTCGGCACTGCCGCTCGCGACGGCCGCCGTCACGTTGTCGGCCGTGATGACCTCGACGGTGAGTCCTTCCTCCTCGTAGTAGCCCAGGTCGGTCGCGAGGATGAACATGGAGTACATCGTGATGTCGGGGAACGGGATGGCCACCGTGATCTCGGTGTCCTCGGCGGCGGCGGGCTCGCCGTCGGCGAGTTCGACGGGGTCGGATGCCCCGGCGGTGCCGCCGGCGCATCCGGTGAGCAGTGCGAACACGGCGATGCCGGCTGCGGCTGCGAGGCTCGATCGGGGGATGGATCTGCGCATGTCTCTCCATTCTTGGCGGGTGACTCGCGGTCGGCTCCCGCGGAGACTGGAGCCTCGCGCGAATTGCTGGATACGGTATCCAAAATGCCGTGCGATGTCCATGGATGGGCATGGATTGCGACGGAATCGGGATGGCTCGGGGCTTCCGGGGCGACCGTGGCGCGTCGAGCATGGGAGGGAGTGCTGGACGAAGTGGCGTAGTTTTGGATACAGTATCCAAGAATTGCAGTGACGCGGATCGAACGAGACAGGGGGCCACGTGCACGCAGCCGTCCTCATGACCCACGGTCTCGACGGCATCGCCGTCCGCCAGGTCGATCGTCCCGCGCCGGGACCGGGCGACGTGCTCATCGAGGTCGAGACCGTCGGCGTCAACCAGCTCGACCTCAACGTGATCGCCGGCCACGGACCCGGTGCCGCGGCACGGCTGCCGCGCGTCCTCGGCATCGACCCCGCAGGCACCGTCGTCGAGGTCGGCTCCGGGGTCGATCCCGCCAGGGTCGGCTCGCGCGTCGTGGTCAAGCCGAACGTTCCCTGCGGTGCCTGCCACGCCTGCATGGCAGGGCGTGAGTCGAACTGCCCCGCCCAGCAGGTGGTCGGAGTCCATCGCGACGGGGGAGCCGCACGATACGTCGCGGTCCCCGCCGTCGTCGCCTTCGACCGCGGCGATCTGTCGGCCGAGCAGGCGACGGCCGCCGTGCACAGCGTGCCCATCGTGCTCAACGCGCTCGAGACCGCGGGTGTCGAACCCGGTGAGCGCCTGCTCGTGACCGGCGCCGGGGGAACGCTCGGCCGCGTCGCCGTGCAGCTCGCGCACCACCTCGGTGCGCGGGTCGTCGCGGCATCCAGGAACCCGATCGACGGGTTGCCGCCGGGCGTCGAGGACCTCGTCACCGGCCCCGAGGCCGATCTCGCCGGAGCGCTCGCGCGCGCCACGGCGCCGGCCGAACCGTTCGACGTCGTCATCGACGTCGGCGGCAGCGCACGCGTGCTCGCCGACGCGATCGCCGTGCTCGGATGGGGCGGCCGGGCCGTGCTGTGCGCGGGATCCGTCGACACCGACCTGCGACTCGACTCGCGCGCCTTCTACCTCGGCCGGCGACGGCTGATCGGGGTGGCGAGCGCCGACCTCGACCAGGTGCGACGCGGCCTCGGACTCGTCGCCGACGGCGCCTCCCGGCCCGCGATCGCGGCTCGCTACTGCCTCGCCGACATCGCGTCCGCCTACCGCGAGTTCCCCGCGATCCACGGCGGCAAGGTCCTGATCGACGTGCACCCCAGTCCCGAGCCCTCCCGCACGGAGGACCGAGAGGAGCAGACCGCATGACCGAGGCATCCCGAACCGGGGCATCCCGAACCGGGGCATCCCGGACCCGACCCGCCGGCGCCGGCGCCGGTCGCGGACCGCTCGCCGGCGTCCGCGTGGTCGAACTCGGCCAGTACATCTCGGGCCCCTATGCGGCCAAGCTCCTCGCCGACCTCGGCGCCGACGTCGTCAAGGTCGAGTCCCCCGACGGCGACCCGATGCGGCGGTGGGAGGGGCACGGGCAGATGAGCCCGCAGTTCGCCGCCTACAACCGCGGCAAGCGCTCGGTCGTGCTCGACCTCAAGAGCGAGGCCGGACTGGCGGCGCTGCACGACCTCGCTCGCACCGCCGACGTGCTCATCGAGAACTTCCGGCCGGGGGTGGCCGACCGGCTCGGCTTCGGACCCGACGTGCTTCGCGACCTGAACCCGCGGCTGATCACCTGCTCGATCACCGGGTTCGGGCACGACGGACCGTACGCGGCGCGCCCCGCCTACGACACCGTGATCTCCGCGGTCGGCGCGATGTACAGCCAGGTGGTGCCGGCCGGCACGCTGCGCCCGCTCGGCCCCGCGTTCTCCGACCTGCTCTCGGGGATGTCGGCGGCGCAGGCGGTGCTCGCGGCGCTGCACGCCCGCACCGCGCGCGCGGCGAACGGCGCGGGCGGCGGCGACGGCGCAGACGACCGGGGCGTCGAGGTCGGCGAGCATCTCGAGGTCTCGATGGTGGGCTCGCTCATCGACTTCCTCACCGAGGCGGCATCGACCTACCTCGAGACCGGGCAGGTCGCCGGGCCCGACTCGCGTCCGCGCCGCGCGCAGGCGTACGCGTGCGTCGGATCCGACGGCCGCGCCTTCGTCGTGCACCTGTCGGTCCCCGAGAAGTTCTGGACCGGACTGCTCACCGTGCTCGAGCGCCCCGACCTCGCCGCCGACCCCCGTTTCGCCACGCGCGAGGCGCGCGTACGCAACTACGACGCGCTCGACGCCGAACTCAAGGTCGCGACGGCGGCGCGGCCGCGGCAGCACTGGCTCGACCGGCTCGCCGCCCACGACATCCCGCACGGGCCGCTCAACACGGTCGCCGACCTCTTCGACGACCCCCAGGTCGCGTCGATGGGCCTCGTCGAGACCATCGCCGGGCCCGACGGCGAGCCGTTGCGCGTCCCGGTGCCGAGCACCGTGTTCCACCGCAGCGGCCGCCCGCCGCTGACCGCGGCACCCGCGCTCGGTGCCGACGGCGAACGACTCCTCGCGCTCGAGAACGGAGCCCGCGCATGAACCGCATCGACGACCTCGTCGCCATCGACGTGCACACCCACCCGCAGACCGAGGAGTTCCTCGCGGCGATGGGCCGGCGGCACCTCGAGATGGCCAAGCACTTCGGTCGCGAACGGCCCGTCGTGTCCTTCGCCGAGCAGGCCGACCAGTACCGGGAGCGGCGCATGATGGCGGTCCTCCTGAACTCCGACTCGGAGACCACGTCGGGCATCCCCGGCGCGCCCAACGACCTCCTCGGCCGCGCACAGGCCGACCACCCCGACGTGTTCATCGCCTTCGCGGGCATCGACCCGTGGAAGGGCGAGGCGGCGATCGCGGAGATCCGTCGGATGCACGCCGAGTACGGCATCAAGGGCGTCGGCGAGCTCAATGCGTCGCGCCAGCGATTCCTGCCGAACGACCGCCGGTTCTTCCCGATCTGGGAGGCGTGCGCCGAGCTCGGCCTCGTGGTGCTCTTCCACTCGGGCTTCCCGGGTGCGGGCGCCGGGACCCCCGGCGGCGGGGGCTACCGGCTCGAGAACGCGCGGCCGATCCCCTACCTCGACGACGTCGCGGCCGAGTTCCCGGAGCTGCGCATCATCAGCGCCCACCCCGCCTGGCCGTGGCACCTCGAGAACCTCGCGATGGTCTGGCACAAGTCGAACGTGTACCTCGACCTCTCCGGGTGGGCCCCCAAGTACCTGCCGCCCGAGGTCGTGCGGTACGCCGACTCGCTCATCACCGACCGGGTGCTCTTCGGTTCCGACTGGCCGGTGATGACCCCCGACCGCTGGATGGACGAGTTCGCCGAACTGCCGTTCAAGGAGGCGTCGCGACGCAGGATCCTGCTCGACAACGCCCGCACCCTCTTCGGACTCTGAGCGAAGGAGCACACGACCGCATGGCCGAACTCGTCATGGCGGCGGCGACGCCGCACAACCCCCTGCTCTGGCGCGCGATGGTCGAGCCGATGCCCGACGACCTCGTCGCCGTACGAGACCGCTTCGCGCTGATCCGGAACACGATCGCCGAGCTCGGCGTCGACGTGCTCGTCGTGGTCGGCACGGACCACATCCGGCAGTTCTTCTTCGACAACTCGCCCGCGTTCGTGATCGGCAAGGCCGAGCGGTACCACGGCACGTACGAGAACGAGGTCCGTACGTTCGGCATGGAGTACGTCGAGGTGGAGGGGCATCCGGAGCTCGCCGACGCCATCTCGGGGCGCGAGGTGCTCGACGAGTCGATCGACTTCGCAGTGAGCCGCGAGTGGCGGCTCGACCACGGATTCGTGATCCCGCTGCAGTACCTCACCCCGGACCTGCACCTGCCGGTCGTGCCGATCCACACGAACGCCGCCCTGCCGCCGCTGCCGAGCCCCCGCCGGTTCGCGGCTCTGGGCACGCGCATCCGCGAGGCCGTCGGCGCCTGGCGGTCGGACGCCCGCGTGGCGCTGATCACCTCGGGTCACATGGCGACGGATGTCGGCGGCCCACGGCAGTTCGCCGGGTCCCCCGACCCCGCCTTCGACGAGGAGGCGGTCGGCTGGATGCGCGACGGCGACCTCGAGGCCGCAATCGACGGATGCCGCTACGACCGGCTGATGGCCGCGGGCAACGTCACCTACCAGTACGTCAACGTCATCACTGCGCTCGCCGCGATGGGCGGCCGGCCCGCCGACCTGGCCGAGGCCACCACGTCGCGGTTCGCGTCGAGCCCGTTCTTCATGTGGAGGGACCGCTGATGGGCAAGTACCTCGTCGACAAGTTCATGCGCGCGGTCGAGATGAGCGACACCGAGGTGTCCCGGTACGTCGCCGACCCGCGGGCCTACGTCGAGGCGTGGTGTGCCGCGCCCGGCGGACCCGACGGGCCGACCGACGACCGCGGGTTGACCGGGCCCGAGCGCGAGGCGTTTGCCGGGCGCGACTTCGAGCGGCTCTACGCCCTCGGCGCGCACCCGTACCTGCTCTGGCACTTCACGGAGGCGGTGTATTCGCACGAGTTCACGCCGGAGTCGGGCTGGCGGGCGCTGGTCGAGCGGTACCGCGCGGCGGTCGCGCCGCACGGCCACGTCGACTACCTGCCCTGAGCTCCCACCACGGCCGCGAGGTCGAGCGCCGCGCCCGCGAGTGCGGCGCTCGTGTCGAGGTCGTGCATCCACAGCGGGGCGGCGGCCGCGACGATCGCATCGGTGCCGAGCGCCTCGGCGGCCGCGGCATCCGCGTCGTCGACGAGCCACCCGTCGAGGATGCCGCCGGTCACACGTGACCCGTAGTGCCGCGCGACCGCGTCGGCGTCGGTGTCGACGCCGATCGCGCTGAGGCACGCGTCGGCCATGCCGCGCACGACACGGCCGCCGATGATCGGCGAGACGCCGACGACGGAGGCTGCGGTCTCGCGGAGCGCCTCGCGCATGCCGGGGATCGCGAGGATCGTGCCGATCGAGACCACCGGGTTCGAGGGTGCGAGCAGCACGACGTCGGCGCCGCGGATCGCCTCGGCCACGCCGGGCGCCGGGCGGGCCTGCTCGATGCCGGGCTGGTGGAACGCGACCGCGGGAATCGCGGCGCGGTAGCGGGTCCACCACTCCTGGAAGTGCATGGTGCGGCGGCCCGCGGATGCCCCGCCGGCGCCGGAGCTGTCGTCCACGACTTCGACCTGCGTGTCGACCTCGGTGTCCGTCGCAGGCCGGAGGGTCACGCCCAGCGGCCACCGGCGTTGCAGGCGCTCGCCGACCTCGGTCGGCGTGAGCCCCTCCCGAAGCCAGGACGTGCGGGCGAGGTGCGTGCCGAGGTCGAGGTCGCCGAGCGTGAACCACGGCCAGCCCACGCCCCACTCCCGCAGTTCGGCGGCGACCCGCTCGCTCTCGCCGGCCCGGCCCCAGCCGCGCTCGGTGTCGTTGACGCCCGCGAGCGCGTACAGCAGCGAGTCGAAGTCGGGCATGAGGCGCACGCCCGCGAGCCACAGGTCGTCGCCGGTGTTCACGACGACGTCGACGGATGCCTCGGCGCCGCCGGCCTCGCTGCGCCGCCGCACCTCCTCGCGCAATCCGCGCACGAATCGCGCGCCCCCGACGCCGCCGGCCAGAACTGTGATCCGCACCGTGTCAGCCTAGGCGGCGCGGCGACACGCCCGGCCATCGAAGGCGGCAACGCCTGACCCCTGAAATGGGGGCACGAAACGATGATGCGTCCTCACTTTCGGCTTGACGGCGCGAGCGTCGGCTGGTTGCGTGTCGACTGCATGGCGCGCCGGGTGGGCGCGCCCCGTTGCGCTTGGAGGCGTGATGCGCGGAGTCGGTCGGCATCGGGTGATTCGGCAGGGCGGGCGGGGCGGCATCCGGCTGCTCGCGCTCGGCACGGTGGTCGGGGCGATCGCGGCGGTATCGCTCGCGGTACCGGCGTCGGCTGCCCCACCGTCGCTCGTCGACCCGCCCACTCGCCTCTACATGGCGCCGGCCGGGTCGCTGCCCGTGCCGATCCCCGACGGATTCCCGACCGTGATCCCCGAGGGCGAGCTTCCCTTCGACGGTGGCACCGACCTCATCTCCCAGGACGTGCGCACCATCGAGATCGAGTCCGGCGAGGTTGGCTGCGCCATGGCCGCGCCCGACTGGAACCAGGGCGGCTGCACCGCCGTGCACGCTCACCTTCGACCCGTTGCCGACCGTCGAGGACGACGGTGACAGCGACTTCGACGTGCTGAAGTTCGCCGACGGCGCGCTCGAGCGCGACAAGCACGAGCTCAGCGAACTGCCCGCGCCCGCGGTCGCCATCATCGGCACCACCGCGCAGGTGAACGCCGCGCTCGCGACGCTCGTGTACACGCCCGACACCGATGAGGACGACGACGGCACCGCCGACGACCCCTACTCCTACAACGGATCGAACCCCGAGTCGATCGACCTCCTCATGGCGCCCGGCGACCCAGCAATGGACACCGTGAGTGCAGACATCGAGATCCGGGTGCAGAAGATCAACGAGTTCCCCGAGGTGACCGTACCCGACCAGGTGTTCCAGATCCCCTCGGGAGGCACCGGATACCTCGGCGACGCGGGCGACGATGTCGGCCAACCCGATGAGGAGGACTGGAACGTCGTCGATGAGGACAACGACGAGAACGACGAGAACGACACGCTCGACGGCCCGGGCGACGAGTGGCTGCTCATCTCGTGGGCCGACTGCGGCATGTTCTCGATGCCGGCCTCGCCGTTCACGGTCTACGACGACCTCGAGCAGCTCTTCGGCGATGCGCTCGACGTCGGGCTCGAACCCGACCCGGTGACCGAACCCGACGCGTACGCCGAGTACCAGGCCAACAAGACCGCCGTTATCGAGGCGGCCATGGCGGCGTTGCCCGACGAAGTGAAGAACCTTCCGTTCGCGACCGGCAACCCGAGCGATCCGCACAGCGCGTTCGCGGGCGTCGTGAGCGGGCTCAACGCGATCGACTCGCTGAACTACGCCCTCGACAACGTCGAGTTCCAGGCGACCGGCCTGGCCGACGTGACGTGCACCGTTCGCTACCTCGTCAGCGACCTCGGCAACAACGGCCTCCCGCTCCAGTACCTCGGCGACCCGCCGTACGGCATCCAGGTGCCGTTCTTCGGCTTCGACCTCGACACCAACGACTTCCCGACGACCGAGAAGGTGGTCGTCGAGGTCGGCGACGGCACGATGATCGAGGTCGCGTTGCCGTCGGATGTCTCGGTGGCCGAGGGCGGGATGAACACGGTGCCGTTGCTGGTGTCGCCGGCGACGCATCCGGCGTTCGACGTGACGATCTCGACGACGGCAGTGCCCCCGACCGGCCCCGGCGACTTCACGCCGATCAACTCGGTGACGTTCACCGTGCCGGCCGATGCGCCGTCGATCGACATCCCGGTCGATGCGCTGCAGGACGGTGATGTCGACCCCGGCGAGACCTACGTCGTGTCGATCGACGGCTTCCCCGCCGATCCGCCGTTCCCGCCCGGGTTCGACGTGGCGATCACCGACGGCTCCGCCACGGTGACGATCCTCGACGACGAGGTGCCGAACACGTTGCTCGAGCTGTCATTGCCGTCGGATGTCGCGGTCGCCGAGGGTGGGATGAACACGGTGCCGTTGCTGGTGTCGCCGGCGACGCATCCGGCGTTCAGCGTGACGGTGTCGACGGTCGTGGTGCCGCCGACGTCGGCGGCGGACTTCACACCGATCAACTCGGTGACGTTCCCGGTGCCGGCCGATGCGCCCTCGATCGACATCCCGGTCGATGCGTTGTTCGACGGGGTCGCGGATCCGGGCGAGACGTACACGGTGGTGCTCGAGGGCGTGGTGGGTTCGCCGCCGCCCGGGTTCGACGTCGCGATCACCGACGGGTCGGCGACCGTCACGATCCTCGACGTGCCCAACACGCTGCTCGAGTTGTCGTTGCCGTCGGATGTCTCGGTGGCCGAGGGTGGGGTGAACACGGTGCCGTTGCTGGTGTCGCCGGTGACGCATCCGGCGTTCAGCGTGACGGTGTCGACGGTGGTGGTGCCGCCGACGTCGGCGGCGGACTTCACGCCGATCAACTCGGTGACGTTCCCGGTGCCGGCCGATGCGCCGGCGATCGACATCCCGGTCGACGCGCTCCAGGACATCGACCTGGATCCCGGCGAGACCTACACGGTCATGATCGAGGGGATCCTCGGGTCGCCGCCGCCCGGCTTCGACGTGGCGATCACCGACGGGTCGGCGACCGTCACGATCCTCGACGACGAGACCGAGGACACGGTCGCGCCGTCGGTGACGGTCGAGCAGGGGTCGGGTCAGGCGGATCCGACGGGGGTGTCGCCGGTGGTGTTCGAGGTGGTGTTCAGTGAGCCGGTGACGGGGTTCGTGAACACGGATGTGGTGTTGTCGGGTTCGGCGGGTCCGACGTCGGCGGTGGTGTCGGGGTCGGGTGCGTCGTACACGGTCGAGGTGTCGGGCATGAGTGTCGACGGGTTGGTGGTCGCGGAGGTTGCTGCGGGTGCGGCGGAGGATGCGGCGGGGAACCTGTCGGAGGCGTCGACGTCGGTGGACAACGAGGTCACGTTCGAGGTCCTCGTCGGCACGGATCCGCTCACGATCACCGCGCCCGACGACATCGTCGTGGATGCCCCGCCCGGCGAACCCGGCGTGGCCGTCGACTTCCCCGCCCCGACCGTCTCCGGCGGCGTTGCGCCGATCGACGTGTCGTGCGACTTCGAGTCGGGCGACGTCTTCCCGATCGGTGTGACGACCGTGACGTGCACCGCGCAGGACTCGGCTCCCGAGGGGGAGATCGTGCTCTTCGCGCTGGTGACGGACGACTTCACGATCACCGTCAACGAGGGCGTCGGGGAAACGCCGCCGACGGGTGAGCCGACCCCGCCCGGCGGAGGGCCCGGTGGTTCCGGTTCAGGCGGTTCGGGTTCCGGCTCCGGCACCGCGGGCTCCGGCTCAGGCGGCATCGCGTCGACCGGGGTCGAGTCCGGGCTCACGCTCACGGTCGCGTTCGCGCTGCTCCTCGCCGGCGCCGCAGCGCTCCGGATCGGGGCGCGCCGGCGCGGGGCATCCGCTCGCCGCTGACCGCCCGCCGGAGCCGACGGAAGGACGGAGACGGCGGCCGACTACTTGCCGATCGTGAGCCCTGCGCGCACGAGCTGCGGCACCGACGCGTCCGGCAGGTACGCGCGCACCAGCGCGAGGCCGATGCGGGCGAGGTCGGACTCGTCGGCGTAGAGCAGGTACATCGGTTCGGCGCGCGGGTTGAACTTCTGCTTGAAGCGGTGCAGCGAGCGGAAGCCGTACGCGGGCTCGAGCATGCCGCCGAGCCGGTCGAGGATCTGCTCGATCTGGTTCTCGCCCTCGCCGCCGTCCGAGCGGGCCAGCGGCGCGCCCGACAGCGACAGGAACTGCGCATCCTCGTCGCGGAACGCGAGCGCCGACGAACCGATCAGGAACTCCATCACCGGCGGGAACGTGCCGCCGTCGCGCCGGCGCATGAGGTCGAGCGTCCAGCCGCGCTGCACGCCGCCCGGCGCGAAGACGGGCAGCCAGCTGAGGAACCCCTCGATCGTGCCGTCTGCGGTCTCGGCGATCGCCATGCGCACCTCGGGGTCGAGCGCCTCGTCGAGCGACCCGAGTGTGAACCGCATCTCGGGGAGCCCCTTGTCGCCCACCCACTGCTCGGAGATCGCGTGGATCTGCGCGCGCACCGAGCGGGGCTCATCGGCGAGCGTCGCGAACCGGAACCGCATGTCCTCGCGCTGGGCCCGGTTCATCGCGGTGCGTACCGCGCCCCACTTCTTGCCCGTGAACTCGAGGCCGGGCAGGTCCAGGATCGTGTCCTCGGCGATCTGCAGTGCCCGCCACCCGTCGGGCATCGCGGCAACCGATGCGGCGCTCGCGCCGAACACGCTGACCGTGAATCCGGCTCCCTCGGCGGCGCCGATGAACTCCCTGAGGCTGGCTCCGGATGCCTCGGGCGACGCGATCGGGTCCCCGAGCACGAGGGCGACGCCCTGGTGCGTCTGGTACGCGACGACCGAGTCGTCGTCGGAGCCGAAGTAGTGCCGGTTGTCGCGCCACGTCGCCATCCACGACAGCACGCCCCCGCCCGTGCGCTCGACGACCGCTCGGGTCTGGTCGAGGCGGGCGCCCGGCCGGTCGGCGCCGCGGTCGCCCGAGAGCCGGCGCCGGAGGCGCGCGCGGAACGCCCGTCGGCAGGCGACCATCCAGACGAGCAGGATCGCCCAGAGGAATCCGGTGGCGGCGGCGAAGGCGAGCCCCTCGCGCGTCTCGTAGTCTCCCGAATCGAGCACGTCGGGGTGGGCGATGAAGAACACGGCGAGCGCACCGGCGAGCACGTTGAAGGACGCCAGCACGATCGAGACGATCCACGCCACGCGGTATCCGCGGCGCAGGCCGGTCGCGACCACCACGGCGATGACGCCGTCGAACAGCACGTCGAACAGGTCGGTGCCGCCGACGTAGGTCTGCCCGAAGGGACCGGTGGTCGGCGCGACGGACGCGATGAACTGCACGACCACCAGCGTCACGATCATCACGAATGCCACGAACCGCTGTTCGCGCACCGTGGGGCGCTGGAAGGATCCGGCGTTGATCAGCAGCACCATGCCGACCGCCATCGCGTGTTCGACGTCGGCCATCGAGCCGAGGAAGAGCACGCTGACGAGCGTGAACGCCGTCAGCACGAGCAGTGCCCGGCCGCGCCACGGTGACGGCAGGCTCGCCGCCGCGGCGGCCAGGCACGCGAAGATGCCGCCGGACGGTCCGACGTCGACCTGGGTGACCAGGTGGCCGGCCCACGTCGACCCCATCTCGGCGAAACCGGCGATGAGGATCGCCGCGCCGATCACCGCGATGACCTGCCCTCCGGCGAAGTAGGCGGCGGCGCGCCCCGTGCCGCGCCGGAACTCGAGCCAGCCGACGCCGGCCGGGATGAGGAACAACAGGATCACGTACCCCCAGGGGGCGGTGACCAGGAACGTACCGGTGACGGTCGTCCACCAGCGATCGTCGGCGAAGGACGGCACGCCGTATGCGAAGTGCTCGTACCAGTCGGCCTCGGTGGCAGGCGACGTCAGCGTGCCCGTGAGGATGCCGACGACCAGCATCGCGGCCATCAGTGCGAGGGTGAACGGCACGCGTGCGACGAGTCGGAGCACGCGGTTCGGCCTCCGCCTCGGCTCGGGCGCCGGTGCGACATCTGGTGCTGTTGCGGTGGACTGGCTCATCGGCTCCCCCATGCGAACCCATGCGAACGGACTGCGCGCAGCGTATCGCGCGCCCGTTTCCGATCCGAGTCGACGGGCGGCGTCGGGGTGCGATCCGGTGGTCCGATGCTCCGGCGGCTTCGTCCGCCGACGGCTCAGTATCCTCCGGCGACGAGGTGCGAAGCCGCCGCCGCGAGATCGTCCGCGAGATCCTCCACGCCGTCGCGCACGGCGCCGACCGTGACACGCACGAAGTCGCCCCCGGGACGCTGGCGCACGCCGTTCACCGCGTCGGTGGCGTCGGATGCGGCGAGGAACGGTGTGCCTGCCGCGACGCGCACGCCGGCTGCGGCCAATTGCACGAGCGCCGATCGTTCGCCGAGCACGGGCATCCAGAGGTTGATGCCGTCGGCGGGCGCCGCCGCCACGCCGCGGGCCCTGAGCGCGTCGCCGAGTACGCGCTGCCGCGTGAAGTACCGGCGTCTCGCCTCGGCGACGGCGTCGATCGAGGTTCCGTCGGTGAGCAGGTCGAGCAGGATGGTCTGGAGCATCCGCGAGGTCCAGCCCGGCCCGAGCATGCGCCGACCGGCGAGGTGCTCGACCAGGTCGCGCGGGCCGCCGAGGGCGGCGATCCGCAGGTCCGGGCCGTGCGACTTCGAGAAGCTCCGCACGTGCACGACGCGGTCGGGCAGCCAGGTGCCGAGGGTCACGTCGCCCTCGATCGAGATGAGGCCCGAGTGGTCGTCCTCGATCACGACGAGGTCGTCGACGCGTTCGGCGGTCTCGATCGTGCGGGCCAGCGCCTCGGCGCGGGCAGGGGTCATCGAGACGCCGGTGGGATTCTGCGCCCGCGGTTGCAGGAGCACCGCGGCCGGGCGTTTGCGCAGCGCGACGGCGAGCGAGTCGGGGCGGATGCCCTCGTCGTCGAGTCGCACGGGCACGGGCACCGCCCCCAGTACCTCGAGCAGGTCGAGAAACGGCGGGAATCCAGGGCTTTCGACGACGACACGGTCGCCGAAGCGCACCACCTGCTCGAGCGTGCGGGAGATCGCGTCGAGCGCGCCGTCGAGCACCATGATCGACTCGGCCTCGCTCGGCCACGAATCCCGCAGGACGCGCGCCAGCCCCGGGATGACGGGTTCGGCCTGGTAGCTGCCGGTCTCCGCCTTCGCCGAGACCCTCGAGAGGGCCGGGCCGAGCGCGGGCAGCAGCAACGGGTCGGGCGTGCCGCGGGAGAGGTCGAGGCGCACGGGGCCGTCGGGGGCGGCCATGCCGCGCATGCGCGGTGCCAGACGAGCGGATGCGGCATCCCGCACGAAGCTCCCGGCTCGCCCCCGGCTCTCGATGAGGCCGGCGCGCGCGAGGGCCTGCCACGCCTGGCTCACCGTCGCCGGGCTGACGCCGAGCGCCGCGGCGAGTTCGCGGACCGTGGGGAGCCGCTCGCCGGGGCCGATCTCGCCGCCGTTGACGAGACGGGCGACTTCGGCGGCGATCGCTCGTGGTGAGGCATCGGAGAAATCTGCGAGGACGAGCAACCGGGGTGCGTTCACACGAATACCTGACACCACCATTGCCTCCAGCGGGTGCGAGGGACAGGATATGTAACCACAGCGTCACAGAGTGAAACAGAAGAGAAATGTTCAAGCCGAACAATAACAGAACGGGTCGAAAGCCCGGTCTCGCGCACCCAGTTCGGCAGTTCCACCGGCAGTCCAATCGGTACACCTCGGCGTCGCAGCACCCGACGAACACCTGACACGAGCACCACGCCAGGCGATCCTCGAGCAACGGCAACGACGCCGCCCGACTCAGGAGACAGACATGACGATCGTCAGAGCGGCCATCACGCAGACCACGTGGACGGGCGACAAGGCATCGATGCTCGACAAGCACGAGCAGTTCGCGCGAGACGCGAAGGCCGACGGCGCCCAGGTGGTCTGCTTCCAGGAGCTGTTCTACGGGCCGTACTTCGGCATCACCCAGGACCAGAAGTACTACCGATTCGCCGAGTCCGCCGAGGGCCCCATCGTGCAGCGCTTCGCGGACCTCGCCAAGGAGCTCGGCACGGTCATGGTGCTGCCCATCTACGAGGAGGCGCAGACCGGCGTGTACTACAACACGTCCGTGCTCGTCGATGCCGACGGCACGATCCTCGGCAAGTACCGCAAGCACCACCTGCCCCACCTCGACCGGTTCTGGGAGAAGTTCTACTTCCGGCCCGGCAACCTCGGCTACCCCGTCTTCGACACCGCGGTCGGCCGGGTCGGCATGTACATCTGCTACGACCGGCACTTCCCCGAGGGATGGCGCGAGCTCGGGCTGAACGACGCGCACATGGTCTTCAATCCGAACGCCACCAAGCCGGGCCTGTCGAATCGCCTCTGGGAGGTCGAGGGCCCGTGCGCCGCCGTCGCGAACGGCTACTTCGTGCTCCAGCCCAACCGGGTCGGCCGGGAGGACAACGAGTACGGCGACCTCGCCGTCGACTTCTACGGCACGAGCCAGGTGATCGACCCGCGCGGCAACTTCGTCGGCGAACGCGGATCGGGCAACGACGAGGAGGTGCTGGTCCGCGACCTCGACCTCGACATGGTGCAGCAGATGCGCGACGACTGGCAGTTCTACCGCGACCGTCGCCCCGACTCGTACGAGCAGATCGCGAAGCCGTAAGGAGGAGCCCGTCATGACCACCACCCTCATCAGCGGCGGTACCGTCGTCTCCGCCACCGGCCGCGCGGCCGCCGACGTGCTCGTCGACGGCGAGCGCATCGTCGCCGTCCTCGAGCCGGGCAGCACGCTGCTCGGCACGGATGTCTCGGCCGCGGTCGACCGCGTGATCGACGCGACCGGCAAGTACGTGATCCCCGGAGGGATCGACGCGCACACGCACATGCAGCTGCCGTTCGGCGGCACCGAGGCATCCGACACGTTCGAATCGGGCACGCGTGCCGCCGCGCACGGCGGCACGACGAGCATCATCGACTTCGCGGTGCAGACCTACGGCCAGCGCATCGAAGACGGCCTCGCGGCCTGGCACGAGAAGGCCGGCGGCAACTGCGCGATCGACTACGGGTTCCACCAGATCGTCGGCGACGTGAACGAGGCATCGCTCGCGGCCATGCGGAGGCTCCCCGACGAGGGCATCTCGAGCTTCAAGCTCTTCATGGCCTACCCGGGTGTGTTCTACTCCGATGACGCGCAGATCCTGAAGGCCATGCAGGTCTCTCGCGACACCGGCATGCTCACGATGATGCACGCCGAGAACGGCCCCGCGATCGACGTGCTCGCCCAGCAGCTCGTCGACCAGGGCAAGACCGATCCGTACTACCACGGCATCGCGCGCGCCTGGGAGATGGAGGAGGAGGCCACGCACCGGGCGATCATGCTCGCGAAGCTCACCGGCGCTCCGCTCTACGTCGTGCACGTCTCGGCGAAGCAGGCCGTCGAGCAGCTCGCATGGGCGCGCGACAAGGGTCAGAACGTCTACGGCGAGACCTGCCCGCAGTACCTGTACCTGAGCCTCGAGGACCAGCTCGGGGCATCCGGACCCGAATGGGGTTCGTTCGAGGGTGCGAAGTGGGTGTGCTCGACGCCGCTGCGGTCGCGCGCCGAGGGGCATCAGGACTCGATGTGGCAGGCGCTGCGCACCAACGACCTGCAGATGGTCTCGACCGACCACTGCCCGTTCTGCATGAAGGACCAGAAGGAGCTCGGACTCGGCGACTTCCGCAAGATCCCGAACGGCATCGGGTCGATCGAGCACCGCATGGACCTCATGTACCAGGGCGTCGTGACCGGCGAGATCACGCTCGAGCGCTGGGTCGAGCTCACGTCGACCACGCCGGCCCGCATGTTCGGGCTGTACGGGAGGAAGGGCGTGATCCAGCCGGGCGCCGACGCCGACATCGTCGTGTACGACCCGAACGGCCACACGTCGATCGGCCTCGGCAAGACCCACCACATGAACATGGACTACTCGGCGTGGGAGGGCTACGAGATCGACGGCAAGGTCGGCACCGTGCTCTCGCGGGGCAAGGTCGTCGTCGAGGGCGACGAGTACGTCGGCGCCAAGGGCGACGGCCGCTTCCTCAAGCGCGGCCTGTCGCAGTACCTCATCTGAAGAACACCACCGGCCGGTGATCGAGTAGCGCAGCGTATCGAGATCCCGCCACCGGTCTCGATACGGGCTCCGCCCTACTCGACCACCGAACAGGAATGAGACAGCCATGGAATTCGGAGCGGTCCTCCAGACCAACCCGCCGGCGTCGCGCACGATCCAGCTCGCGAAGCTCGCCGAGGTGCACGGGTTCAGCCACGTGTGGACGTTCGACTCGCACCTGCTGTGGCAGGAGCCGTACGTCATCTACAGCCAGATCCTCGCGCAGACCCAGCGCATCAAGGTCGGCCCGTTCGTCACCAACCCCGCCACCCGCGACTGGACGGTGACGGCGTCGACGTTCGCGACCCTGAACGAGATGTACGGCAACCGCACGGTCTGCGGCATCGGCCGCGGCGACTCGGCGGTGCGGGTCACCAACGGCAAGCCGACCACGATGGCCGAGCTTCGCGAATCGATCCACGTCATCCGCGAGCTCGCGAACTCCCGGCCCGTCGAGTACAACGGATCGACCCTGCAGTTCCCCTGGTCGAAGGGCTCCGAACTCGAAGTGTGGGTCGCGGCGTACGGGCCGATGGCGCTCAAGCTGACCGGCGAGGTCGGCGACGGCTTCATCCTGCAGCTCGCCGACGTCGACATCGCCGAGTGGATGATCAAGACGGTGCGGGATGCCGCGGAGCAGGCCGGGCGCGACCCGATGTCGGTCAAGTTCTGCGTCGCCGCGCCCATGTACATCGGCGACGACTGGGCGCACATGCGCGACCAGTGCCGCTGGTTCGGCGGCATGGTCGGCAACCACGTCGCCGACATCGTCGCCAAGTACGGCGCCCACGGCACCGTGCCCGACGCGCTGACCGACTACATCCGCGGACGCGAGGGCTACGACTACAACTCGCACGGCAAAGCCGACAACGACCACGTCGACTTCGTACCCGACGAGATCGTCGAACGCTTCTGCGTGCTCGGTTCGGCCGACCAGCACATCCAGAAGCTCGAGCAGCTCGCCGAGCTCGGCGTCGACCAGTTCGCCGGCTACCTCCAGCACGACAACAAGGAGGAGACCCTGCGCGTCTACGGCGAGACCGTGATCCCGGCGATGACCGAGCACATCAGGGCGAAGGCATGACGCGACCTCCGGGGGCCGCGAGGCGGCGCTGGTCGGCGGTCGCGTGGGGCGTCGGGGGCATCCTCCTGCTCGTCGCCCTGTGGGAGGCGTACAAGCTGCTCGGGCCCGCCGACGGCGTCGTCCTCGGCGAGACCCGAGTGCTGCCCCGCACCTCCGACCTCGCGATGCCGCACGTCTGGGACATGCTCACCCGGCTCGCCGAACCGGTCACGCGCTCGCCGTCGGCGCCGCCGCTCTGGGCCGCGATCGCGCTCGCCGCGCTCACGACGCTGGGCATCGCCGCGGCCGGATGGCTCGTCGGCATGGTCGTCGGCATCGGGCTCGCGCTCGTCATGCAGCGGTGGCGGATCGCCGAGTGGGGCCTGCTGCCATGGATCATCCTCAGCCAGACGGTGCCGCTGATCGCGTTCGCACCCGTGGTGAAGAGCTGGGGATCGCGCGTCGAGATCGGCTCGTTCGAGTGGCAGGACTGGATGTCGGTCGCCCTGATCGCGAGCTACCTCGCGTTCTTCCCGATCGCGGTGGGCGCGCTCAAGGGCCTGCAGTCGCCCGACCGCATCCACGCCGAGCTCATGCAGACCTACGCCGCCGGGTACTGGGCGACGCTGCGCAAGCTCCGGTTCCCCGCCGCCGTGCCGTACCTGCTGCCCGCGCTCCGGCTCGGAGCGGCGAACGCCGTGGTCGGCGCCGTCGTCGCCGAGGTCTCGACCGGCCTGCAGGGCGGCATCGGGCGACTGCTGATCCAGTTCGCCGGTCAGGCGTCGGGCGACCCCGCGAAGGCCTGGGCGCCGATCTTCGGCGCGATCGTGCTCGGCCTCGTGGCTGCCGGCTCAGTGGCGCTGCTCGGCGCGATCCTCAAGAACTACCGCAGAACGGAGCAGGCGGCATGACCGACCCCTCGACCGAATCCGCAGCGGCGGTGGGCGCCGCCCCGTCGACCACCGCACCGGCCGTGCACGTCGCCGGCGTCGACAAGGTGTTCGACACCCGCACCGGGCAGGTGCAGGCGCTCGAGGGCATCGACCTCGCCGTCGCGCCGGGCGAGTTCGTCTCGCTCATCGGGCCGTCGGGCTGCGGCAAGTCGACGCTCATGCGGCTCATCGCCGATCTCGACGAGCCGACGTCGGGTGACCTGCGCGTGTTCGGCAAGACCGCGAAGCAGGCGCGGCTCGACCAGGACTACGGCATCGCGTTCCAGCAGGCCGGGCTCCTGCCGTGGCGCACGGTCGCGGGCAACGTCGCCCTGCCGCTCGAACTGCACGGCGTGGCGACGGCAGCCCGACGCGACCGCGTCGCGGAGTTGCTCGACATGGTCGGGCTCGCCGACTTCGCCGACCGCTACCCCGACCAGCTCTCGGGCGGCATGCAGCAGCGCGTCGCGATCGCGCGGGCGCTCGCCGAACGGCCCCGCCTGCTGCTCATGGACGAGCCGTTCGGTGCGCTCGACGAGATGACCCGCGAGAAGATGCAGGGCGAGCTCGTGCGCATCTCGGGCGAGACGGGTGCCGCGGTCGTGTTCGTCACGCATTCGATCCCCGAGGCCGTCTTCCTCTCCGACCGGGTCGTGGTGATGAGCCCGAGGCCGGGACGCATCCAGGAGGTCCTCGAGATGCGCCTGGGCGCGGATGCCGCGCGCGCCGCAGACGGCCGCGCCGGCACCGGACGCACCGAGGCGCTGCGCGAGGACCGCGCGTTCTTCGAGATGGTCACCGCCGTGCGCGAGGCGCTGCACGGGTCGCCCGTCCCTTCGACAGGCTCAGGACGGCGCGGCGGCGCCCGCGGGGTGGAGACGCGCTGATGGCCACGACCACGACGACCACGCGGGCCACGGCCGTCGCGGGAGCGCGCATCGGCGGCGGTGCCGCGGCCCGCTCCCGCCGCGAGGCCGTGCTGCGGGTCGTGGCGCCCGTCGCCGTCGGGCTCATCGTGCTCGGCGCGTGGCAGTTCCTCGTGAGCGTCGTCGGCGTCTCCGACTACCTGCTCCCGAGCCCGGCGTCGATCGTCGAGGAGTTCGTCGCCTACTGGCCGTCGATCCTCTCGGCGGCGATCATCACCGGCACGAACGCGCTCGTCGGCCTCGTCGCCGGCACGATCCTCGGGCTCGCGCTCGCCGCGCTGGCCGCGAGGTGGCGGGCCATCGACCTGATGAGCGCACCGGTGGTCGCCGCGATCGCGGTCGTGCCGATCGTCGCGCTCGCCCCCGTGCTCAACTCCATGTTCGGCGCCGACAGCCAGTTCGGTCGCCAGGCCATCGCCGCCCTCGCCTCGTTCGTGCCGGTCTTCGTGAACACGCTGCGCGGCTTCCGGCAGACGGCACCGGTGCACCGCGACCTGATGAAGGCGTATGCGGCCACCTCGGGCCAGGTCCTGCGCACCATCACGCTGCCGACCGCGCGTCCCTTCATGCTCACCGGCATCCGCATCGCCTCGTCGCTCGCCGTGATCTCCGCGCTCGTCGCCGAGTACTTCGGTGGCCCGCGCGGCGGCCTCGGCTCGCTCATCTCGACCTCGGCCGCGTCGAGCGCGTATGCCCGGGCGTGGGCGTACGTCGTCGCATCCATCGCGCTCGGCCTGCTCTTCTACCTCGCGACGCTGCTCCTCGAACGCCTGGTCCAGCCGCACCGCACCCAGCCGCACCGCACCGGGGGAGGTGCGCGATGACGCGCCCCGCCCTCGGATGCCGCGCGCACGCCGTCCTCGCACCGCGAGGCGAACCGCACCACCGCACCACGCGCCACGCGGCGCACCACGTTCCGCACCATCCCGCATCACACCCCACGGAAGGACCGACATGAAGCACAGCAGAGGCCGCCTCGCGGCACTCGGCGCGATCGCCGCGAGCGCGGCGCTCGTCCTCGCGGCCTGCTCGGGCGGCGGCACCGAATCCGGCGACTCCGGCGACGGCTCCGGCGAGCTCACGCCCGTCAAGCTCCAGCTCCAGTGGCTCCCGCAGGGCCAGTTCGCCGGCTACTTCGCGGCCGCCGACCAGGGCTTCTTCGAGGAGGAGGGCCTGGACGTCGAGATCATCCCCTCCGGCGGCGACATCGTGCCGCAGGACGCGCTGGCCAACGGCGACGTCGACTACGCGATCGCCTGGGTGCCGAAGGTGCTCGGCTCGATCGAGCAGGGCGCGAACCTCACGAACATCGCCCAGATCTTCCAGCGCTCCGGCACCCTCCAGGTGTCGTGGGCCGACTCGGGCATCGAGTCGGTCGCCGACTTCGAGGGCAAGAAGATCGGCTCGTGGGGCTTCGGCAACGAGTGGGAGATCTTCGCGGCCATGGCCGCCGAGGGCCTCGACGCCACGACCGTGCAGATCATCACCCAGGACTTCAACATGAACGCGTTCCTGTCGGGAGACATCGACGCGGCCCAGGCGATGACGTACAACGAGTACGCGCAGCTGCTCGAGTCGGTGAACCCCGACACCGGTGAGCTCTACACCGAGGACGACTTCAACGTCATCTCGTACGAGGACACCGAGGGTGCCATGCTCCAGGACGCGATCTGGGCCGACACCGAGAAGCTCGAGAGCGACGAGGCGTACCAGGAGACCACGGTCAAGTTCCTCAAGGCCGTCATCAAGGGCTGGATCTACGCGGCCGAGAACCCCGAGGAGGCGTCCGAGATCACGATCGCGGCCGGCTCCGGCTGGGGTCCGAGCCACGAACTCTGGATGGTCAACGAGACGAACAAGCTCATCTGGCCGTCGCCGTCGGGCATCGGCGTGATCGACGAGGCCGCCTTCCAGAAGACCGTCGACGGCGCGCTCGCCGCGGTCAACGAGGCCGGCGCCCACCTCATCACCGAGGAGCCCCCGGCCACGGCCTGGAGCAACGAGTGGATCCAGCAGGCGCTCGACGAGCTCGAGGGCGAAGACCTCGACCTCACGGGCGAGGGCTTCGAGCCCATCGACGTCACCCTCGAAGAGGGCGGCAACTAGCGGGACCGGTGGTCGAGTAGCGCGGAGCGCGTATCGAGACCCGTCCTGGATCTCGATACGTCGCTTCGCTCCTACTCGATCACCGGACGGCGGCGGGGCCATCCCGCCTCACGGAAAGGCAGCACCCATGACCGACACCGACGACCTCGCGCGCGAACTCGATCGCGAGCACGTCTTCCACTCCTGGTCGGCGCAGTCGCAGACCTCCTCGCTCGTCGTCGCGTCGGGGCGCGGATGCCGCGTGTGGGATCACGCCGGCAACGAGTACCTCGACTTCTCGAGCCAACTGGTGAACGTCAACATCGGGCACCAGCACCCCGCGGTCGTCTCGGCGATCCGCGAGCAGGCCGAGCTCCTCACGACCATCGCCCCGTCGACGGTGAACCTGGCGCGCGGCGAGGCCGCGAAACGCATCGTCGACCGGGCGCCCGAGGGCTTCCGACGCGTCTTCTTCACCAACGGCGGTGCCGACGCGAACGAGAACGCCATCCGGATGGCCCGGCTCACGACCGGCCGCGACAAGATCCTCTCGACCTACCGCTCGTACCACGGCAACACCGGCGCGGCCGTCGTGGCCACCGGCGACTGGCGGCGCGTACCCAACGAGTTCGCCCGCGGCCACGTGCACTTCTTCGGCCCGTACCCGTACCGCTCCGAGTTCTGGGCGACGACGCCCGAGCAGGAGACCGAGCGGGCGCTGCAGCACCTGCGCCGCGTGATCGAGTCGGAGGGGCCGTCGACGATCGCCGCGGTCCTCCTCGAGACCGTCGGCGGCACCGCCGGCATCCTCATCCCGCCGCCCGGGTACCTGGCCGGGGTGCGCGAACTCTGCGACCGCCACGGCATCCTGCTCATCCTCGACGAGGTGATGGCCGGGTTCGGCCGCACCGGCCGGTGGTTCGCGTTCGACGGCTACGACGTGCGCCCCGACCTCATCACCTTCGCGAAGGGCGTGAACTCGGGGTACGTGCCGGCGGGCGGGGTCATCATCGACGGGCCGATCGCCGAGCAGTTCGACGAACGCGTGTTCCCCGGCGGGCTCACGTACTCGGGGCATCCGCTCGCGATGGCGTCGATCGTGGCGACGATCGACGCGATGACCTCGGAGGGCATCGTCGAGCACGCCCGGGCGATCGGCGACACGGCGATCGCGCCGGGCCTCGCCGAACTCGCCGACAAGCACGCCGTCATCGGCGAGGTCCGCGGCGAGGGCGTCTTCTGGGCGCTCGAACTCGTCGCCGACCGCGAGTCCCGCGAGCCGCTCGCGGCGGCGGCCATGGGCCGCATCAAGGCCGGCCTCGTGCAGCGAGGCCTGCTGCCGTTCATCCAGGACAACCGCATCCACGTGGTGCCCCCCTGCGTCGTGACCGAGGACGAGGTCGCCCAGGCGATGTCGATCTACGATGAGGTCCTGGGCACCGCACTCGAAGGAGAGGGCTGACCATGAGCCAGACGATCACCGGAACCCCCGATCAGGCGGCAGGCGTCGCCACGGTCGAGCACTGGATCGGCGGGAGAGCCGTCGCCGGAGCATCCGACCGCTCGGGACCCGTCTACGACCCGGCCAAGGGCGTCGAGACGAAACGCGTGCGCTTCGCGAGCGTCGACGACGTGGACCTCGCCGTGCGGGCCGCCGCCGACGCGTTCCCGGCGTGGCGCGACACGTCGATCGCGAAGCGGCAGCAGGTCATGTTCGCGTTCCGCGAGCTGTTGAACGCGCGCAGCGACGAGCTCGCCGCGATCCTCACGAGCGAGCACGGCAAGGTGCTCGGCGACGCCGCCGGCGAGATCGCGCGCGGCCTCGAGGTCGTCGAGCTCGCGTGCGCCATGCCCGGGTACACGAAGGGCGAGTACTCCGAGAACGTGTCGACCGGCATCGACGTCTACACCGTGCGCCAGCCGCTCGGCGTCGTCGGCATCATCTCGCCGTTCAACTTCCCCGCGATGGTGCCGCTGTGGTTCTTCCCGATCGCGATCGCGTCCGGCAACACGGTCGTGCTGAAGCCCAGTGAGAAGGACCCGTCGGCGGCAGTCTGGCTCGCCCGCCTGATGCAGGAGGCGGGACTTCCCGACGGCGTGCTGAACGTCGTGCACGGCGACAAGGTCGCGGTCGACGCGCTGCTCGAGCATCCGACCGTGCGCTCGATCTCGTTCGTGGGATCGACCCCGATCGCGAGGTACATCTACGAGACGGCCTCGGCGAACGGCAAGCGCGTGCAGGCCCTCGGCGGCGCGAAGAACCACATGCTCGTGCTGCCCGACGCCGACCTCGACCTCGCGGCCGACGCCGCCGTCAACGCGGGCTTCGGTTCGGCGGGCGAGCGCTGCATGGCCGTGTCGGTCGTGCTCGCGACCGACACGATCGCCGACGAGCTCGTCGCGAAGGTGCGCGACCGGATGGGCGGGTTGAAGACCGGCGACGGCACCCGCGGCACCGACATGGGGCCGCTCATCACGCGCGAGCACCGCGACAAGGTCGCCGGGTACGTCGACGTCGCGTCCGCCGACGGCGCCGACGTCGTGGTCGACGGCAGGGGCATCGAGGTCGACGGCGAGCCCGACGGCTTCTGGCTCGGGCCGACCCTCGTCGACCGGGTGCCGACCTCGTCGGCCGTGTACCGCGACGAGATCTTCGGACCGGTGCTCTCGGTCGTGCGGGTCGAGGGGTACGAGCAGGGGCTCGAGATCATCAACGGCTCCCGCTACGGCAACGGCACCGCGATCTTCACCAACGACGGCGGTGCCGCCCGGCGCTTCCAGCGCGAGGTCACGGTCGGCATGGTCGGCATCAACGTGCCGATCCCGGTGCCGGTCGCGTACCACTCGTTCGGCGGCTGGAAGGAGTCGCTGTTCGGCTCGGCCAAGTCGTACGGCCCGCACGGGTTCGAGTTCTTCACGCAGGAGAAGGCGATCACCTCGCGCTGGCTCGACCCGAGCCACGGCGGCGTCGACCTGGGGTTCCCGCGGCACGACTGAGGCGGGCGCCGGCGGTCGAGGCCGGCGGCTCGGGCCGCGGCCCTACCGCGCGGTGAACGCCGCGATACGGGCCTGGGCGTCGGCGGTCTCGAACGCCTGCCCGATCGTCACGGCCTCGTCGTCGAGCGAGACGGCGAACGGGCGCTCGCTCGCGGCGCGCACGAGGCGCTTCGCCTGCCCGAACGCCCCGGTGGCGCCGTCGACCCAGGTGCGTGCGATCTCCTCGACGCGGGCCGCGAGGCGATCGGTCGCGACGACCTCGGTCACGAGCCCCCACTCGAGCGCCTCGGCCGGGCCGAGGGTGCGGGAGGTCAGCACGAGCTCGAGCGCGCGACGAGTGCCGACGGCCTCCGGCAGCAGCCAGCTCACGCCGCAGTCCGGCGTCAGCCCGGCATCCGCGTACCGGCTCGAGAACGACGCGGCGTCGGATGCGACGATCAGGTCGGCGACGAGCATGAACCCGAGTCCGCCGCCCGCGACGGGGCCCTGCACGGCCGCGACGATCGGCTTGTCGCTGTTCCGAAGCACCTGGTGGCCCTCGTGGATGACGTCGGCGAGCTTCGTGATCGTGCGGCCGGCCCCGTCGCCGTCGCCGGCGAGCTCGCGCATCGCCCGCAGGTCGCCGCCGGCGCAGAACGCGCGGCCCGCGGCATCCAGGATCACGGCGCCGACGTCGGCCCGCCCGGCGACGTCGTGGGCGATGTCGCGCCACCGTTCGATGGCGGCCGGATCGACCGCGTTGAGGCGATGCGGTCGGTTCAGCGTGATCCGGGCGACCCCGTCGACGACGGAGAGGAGGACGGCATCGGCTTCGGCTGCATCGCTCATGAGGGCCGAGTCTATTCGGCGGATCCGGCGGCGGGCGCGTGCGATCGCACCAGCCGGGCGGCGTGCGACACGAGCACGTCGAGCACGGTTCGCACGGCCAGTCGCTCGGCGACGTCGGGCCGCACGAGCGCGACGATCTGACGAGCGGATGCCACGCCGCGCAGCGGCCGACGGACGAGGCCGGGAGGGAGCTGCCCCGACGTGTACCGGGGGATGAACGCGACGCCGAAGCCGTGTTCGACGAACGCCTCGACGATGCGCATGTCGCTGAACCGCTGGGCGACCTCCACCCGCTGTCCGCCGACCTGCTCGATCTCGTGCAGGATGCGCTCGAACGGGAATCCGGGCGGCACGCCGATCCAGGTCTCGTCGACGAGGTCCTGCGAGGTGACCGACGTGCGTGCGGCCAGTCGGTGACCGGCGGGGAGGAGGATGTCGAGGGGCTCGGTGAGCAGGGGGACCACGGTGAGCCCGCGACCGCCCCACGGCAGGACGCCGGGCATGGTGTGTGCGAGCACGATGTCGTACTCGTTCGCGAGGTCGGTGAATCCGCTGAGCTCGGGGTCGAGGTCGGTCGCGCGGACGACGAGGCCGGTGATGCTCCCGAGGTCGACGAGGACTCCGGGCAGGATCGTGGCTCCGACGGTCGGGAAAGTGACCATGGTGACCTCGCCGCTCGGGTGGTTGCGGAACTCGTCCCAGAGCGCGGTCGCGCGCTCGAGCGCCACCGCGACCTCGGTCGCCGAACGCGCGAGGGCGTGCCCGGCGCTGGTGAGCACGACGCCGCGTCCGCTGCGCTGCGTGAGCGGCATGCCGGCTTCGCGCTCGAGGACCTTGAGCTGTTGGGAGACCGCGGAGGGGGTGCGTCCGGTCGCCTCGGCGACGGCGGTCACGCTGCCGCGCTCGGCGAGTTCCCTGAGCAGATCGAGGCGGCGAACATCCATGTAGTAACGCTACATGTTCCGTAAAGGTCTGTGCGATTGTGCTGAATGGTTTTCTGGGCGATGATTGAGGCGTCGAACACGTGCAATGGAGCCTCCGTCGCTCGACCGCCACCTCTACGAAAGGCCTTGCCGTGTTCTCCGCTGTCGTCCTCCTCTCCATCCTCGGCGTCATCTCGCTCGCCGGCGTCGCGAGCTCGCTCGTCGTCGTCGCACGCGACGGCTACCGCCGGATGCCCAAGGAGCAGTTCGCCCGCACCGTCTAGGTCGCGCGCGCCGGGGCTCGGTCGCCCCGTTTTCGAAGGGCCGCTGCGCGGGGGAGGGACACCCCGCGGAGCGGCCCTTCGTCATTCGGCCGGCGGCGCATCGGGGTGATGGTTGGGGGGACCGCGATGCGTCGCCCACATCCGGCGACGGCGTGGTCGGCGGCACCGTCGGTGCATCCCGCCGATCGTCCCGGGTCGACACGTCCGCGGCACCGGCGTTAGCGTGAGAGCGCGGGCGCCGCTCGGCGCCCCCGGACTGCGCGGGGAGGGCGGCGCATGGCCGACTCGAACGACGATGCGATGCTGCGGCAGTTCCTGCTCGGACTCGCCGAAGGGCTCAACGCCGCCCAGGAATCCGTCGACCGGATCGGTGAGCGGCTCGCCGAGATCGCCGCCGCCTACGATCGCCGCGACATCCAGTTCGTCGTGCTCCCGACCATGATCATCGTCGACAGCGGAGCCGGGCAGGGTGGTCGCGTCGGACTCCGGACCGCCGTCAACCCGCAGTTCCGGCTCGACCAGATCGCCGCGCTCTACGAGCTCGTGGCCCTGGCGCGCGCCGGCTCCGTCGATCCGGAGCGCGGGATCGAGCGCCTGAACCAGATCGGGGCGATGCGGCCGCGGCATCGCTGGCAGGTGCGCGTGCTCGGTCACGCGATCCTCACGACCGGCCTCGCCCTGCTGCTCACGCCCACCTGGCAGGGGCTGCTCGTCGCGTTCGGGCTCGGCGCCGTGCTCGGGCTGGCGAAGCTCATCCGCTCGCCGACGCTGCAGCTCGTGTTCCCGGTCGTCGCGGCCTTCGTCTCGGCGATCACCGTATTCCTCCTCTCCGAGGTGGTGCCGATCGGCAACCCGCTCGAACTGCTCATCGCCCCGCTCGTCACGTTCCTGCCGGGCAGCGCGCTCACGACCGCGACGATGGAGCTGGCGGCGGGCCAGATGATCGCCGGGGCCTCGCGCCTGATCACCGGCCTCGTGCAGCTCGCCCTGCTCTCGTTCGGCATCCTCGCCGCGGGCACGGTGGTCGGCGTCGGAGCGTGGAGCTACGAGGTGCTCGGCGGATCGGGCGACCAATTGCCGTGGTGGACCGCCGCGGCCGGGGTCCTCCTCATCGCCGTCGGCGACCTGCTGCACTTCTCGGCGCCGGGCCGGGCCTTCGGATGGGTGCTGCTCGCACTCGTCGTCGCCTACTTCGGCCAGGCGATCGGCGAGCTCATCGCGGGTGCGACCGTGAGCGGGTTCGTCGGAGCGCTCGCGATGACCCCCGTCGTCCTGTGGATCTCGGACCTGCGACGAGGCGTGCCGTCGCAGCTCACCTTCCTCCCGGCGTTCTGGCTCCTGGTGCCCGGCGCAGCGGGCGTGGCCGGCCTCACCGAGGCATTCGGCACCGAGAGCGGCGTGGGCGACTTCGTCACCGCACTCACGTCGATCATGGCGATCGCACTCGGAGTGCTCATCGGCACCGCGCTCTACCGCGTCGTCCACCGTGGAGCCGAAGAGCTCGCGAACTTCCACATCGAGTTGCCTTCGGCAGACGACGAGGCAGCGGAACCGCCGTTCTGGGCCAGGCTCGTGCCGGGGAGCCGGGATTCGTTCTGGACGCGCCGGCCGAAGCCGAGGCGTCGGCCGGACGGCACCCGCGCGGCGCTCGAGCAGTCGACGGCCGAGCCGGAACGCATCGAAGCCGACGCCGATCCAGCCTCGGCGGGACGGCCCGACGGCGAGTCGGCTCGGGAGATGCGCGATCGGGATTCCTGAGGATTCACCTCCATACGCCCGGTGAGCACCGCGTACACTCGACGGGTGACCCAGCCAGACCCCCGGGCCGCCGCCGACGTGCGCCGCCGCCTGATCGACCACATCTCCGCCGAGGCGGTGTTCCACGGCGACTTCACGCTCACGAGCGGCAAGAAGGCGACGTACTACGTGGACCTCCGCAAGGTGAGCCTCGATCACCGCGTCGCGCCCCTCATCGGCCAGGTCATGCTCGACCTCATCTCCGAGGTCCCCGACATCGCCGCCGTCGGCGGCATGACGATGGGCGCCGACCCCATCGCGTCCGCCATCCTCCACCAGGGCGCGGCCCGCGGTCTCGCGTACGACGCATTCGTCGTGCGCAAGGAGCCGAAGGACCACGGTCGCGGCAAGCAGGTCGAGGGTCCCGAGCTCGCCGGCAAGCGCGTGATCGTGCTCGAGGACACCTCGACGACCGGCGGCTCGCCGCTGAAGGCGATCGAGGCGTTGCGCAAGGTGGGCGCCGAGGTCGCGGCGGTCGCCGTCGTGGTCGACCGGGCCACCGGCGCGCGCGAGGTCATCGAGGCCGAGGGCGTGCCCTACCTCTACGCCATCGGTCTGGAAGACCTGGGACTGGCCTGATGCGTTCGGGCGGCGGGCGCGGCGACGCATTCGAAGACGACGGGGCGGACTGGCTGCTCGGTGCGTTCGACCGTGCGTCCGACCCGTCGACGGCGCCCGTGCCCCTCTCGGAGGAGCCTGCCCAGCCGTTCTCGCCGTTCGCCTTCGAGGCACAGGAGCAGGCCCGGGGATTCCCGTCGGCTCCGGTGCCGCCTGCGGAGCCGTTCCGGCCTGCCGCGCCGTTCGAGCCGGCAGCGTTCGAGCCTGCGGCGTATGCGCCTGAACCCGTCGAGCCGGAGCCCCTCCGTCCGGAGCCGGTACGCCGTCACCAGGAGATCGACGACTGGTTCTCGCTCGCGGAACCGGCTGCGCCCGCAGCGCAGGCCGGCCCGTCGGATGCCCCGCCGCACGCCCAGCCGGTGATCGGGGGGCCGATGGTGACGCCGCAGCCCGAGGCGCTCCAGCAGTTCACGCCGCCGTCCCGGTTCGCCGAGCCCGCTCCCGTGCAGGATGCACCGACGTGGGCGCCGCCGCCCGCCCCGGCGCCGCAGCCGCCCGCGTCCGCACCGTACGCGCCGGCCCCGGAGGTGCCGCCCGGGCCGGTGACGCCCGCCGCGCCGTTCGCGCTCCAGTGGGGCGAATCGTCGGGTGGACCGACCGCGCAGACCAGTGCGGAGGCCTCCCTCCGTGCAGCGTTCGCCCGACTGTCGCAACCCGACGAGTTCGTCGATCCCGTTCCGGCGGAGCACCGAGACCAGGGCCTCGCCGAGGCGACCGACGGTACGGCGTCATGGATGCCCGAACCCACTGCGCCGCCCGTGGCGCGGCAGTCGTTCACGCCGGCGGCGCCGCGCACCGTGGGCGACTACGACGCGGAGATCTGGTCGGCACTGTCCGAACCCGACCCGGCGGTTCCGGCACCGGCCCCGCAGCCCGAACCCCGATACGACGCCGTGCAGTGGATGCCGCAGGCAGACGACCAGCAGTACGGGGACGCTCCGCGGTATGCCGAACCCGATCCGTGGGCGCAGGCGCAGCAGTATGCCGAGCCGCAGCCGTACGCCGAACCGCAGTACGACGGGACCGGCGGATTCGCCGACGCTCCGCAGTACGCCGAGCCGCAGTACGACGGGACCGGCGGATTCGCCGAAGCTCCGCAGTACGCCGAGCCGCCGCAGCCGTACGCGGAGCAGGACCCGTGGGCACAGCCCGTTCCCGCCGAGCCGATGCAGTGGGCGACCCCGCAACAGCCCGTCGAGCACGACCCGTGGGCGCAGCCGCAGCAGCCCTTCGCAGGCGATGACTACGCCGAGCCGGTCGGGTACGCCGAGCCGGCAGGGTACGCCGAGCCGGTCGGGTATGCCGAGCCCGCCGGTGACCCCGAGCCCGAGCCGTATGTCGACCCGGTGCAGTGGGCGCCCCGTGCCTCGTCCTCGCAGCCGGCGCAGCCTCCGGGCGCGCCCCTGACGAACGACGCCCCGCGATTCGACGGTGATCCGCTCCCCTTCCTCGAGGTCCGCGGCCCTGCCGCCGATCTCGAGCCGGTCGCGGCTCAGCACTGGTCCTTGGACGCTCCAGATGAGTCCATGGCCCAGGCGCCGCGCGCCAGGGCCCCGTTCCCGGCTTTCGCCTCCGTCCGCTGGGACGATGCCGACCCTGAGCAATCCGATCCGGAGCCTCCCGTCGACGACCTGCTCGCCGCGCTCGGATCCGGACGCGCCGCGCACCCCACGATCCCGGCGCCCGAACCGGTCGCTCCGGACTCCGGCCCGTCCGGACCCGGCGACGGCGACGACTTCTCGTCGCTCGGGTTCGGCGCCTTCGACGAGGACCCCGACCCGTTCGATTCGGATGACGCCGTCCTCGACGGGGATCCCAGGGGCCTCGACTCCCGGGCCGACACCCTCGCGTACGGCCGGCCCTTCGCCGACCCGGTGCAGGGGGTTGGGCCGGACGCCGATGAGCCGACGTACGCCTGGAACCTTCGGGCCGATCCGCACGCGGCCGATCCGAAGGCCGACCTCGAGGCTCCCGCACCGGATGGCGCCGAGGTGGAGCCGCGACCGGAGCGGCGGACCTGGCTCGCGTCGGCCGAGGAGTCGGCCCAGGCCGACCCGCTCCCGACGGCGCCGTACGACCGCACGGCGCAGTACGACCGCACGGCGCAGTACGACCGCACGGCGCAGTACGACCCGACGTCGCCCTACGGCGAGGCGCCGCGGTCGGATGCCTCGAATGCCGAGTCGACCGACACCGGCCTGACGGCGTTGTTCGGCGCGTCGGCCGTCGCGGCCGGAGCCGTTCCGTCTGCGCAGGGCCCCGGCCGCGCCGGTGCGCAGCCGTTCGCGGCGGCCGGCGGACCGGTCGGATCGACCGGGCCACGAGGATCGGCCGGGCCGGCGGGAGCCGCGGCGGGCTCGCGTCCGCCCGGCGGCGCGGGGTCTTCGGGCACGAACGGCTCCGGCTCCGGCGGCGGTCTTCCGAAGACGCTGATCTGGGTCGCCGGCGGGCTTGCCGCGCTGCTGATCGTCGCCGGTCTGTTCTGGTTCGGCACCCGGCTCGGCGGCGGCTCCGGCACCGCAGCCCTGCCGAGCGGGTCCGCCGGTGCCGAGACGACGGCCGCGCAGACCGCCACCGCGACGCCGCCGCCCGTGCCGACGGCGATCCAGCCGCCGGGCGTGCACGCGTGGGACACGATGTTCGGCGGTGAGTGCATCGAGCCCTTCGCCGGTCCGTGGGCCGAGGAGTTCACCGTGGTCGACTGCGCCGCTCCGCATGGCGCGCAGCTCGTCTACCGTGGTTCGCTCAGCGACGACCCGGCGGCGCCGTTCCCCGGCGAGGCCGAGGCCGGCGCGGCGGCACAGGCTCATTGCGTGTCCGCCGGCGTCGTCGACGTCGCGGCGGCCGCAGGTATCCCCGACCTGCAGATCCAGTCCGCGTACCCGGTGACCGAGGCCCAGTGGACGGCGGGCGTCCGCTCGTACTACTGCTTCGTGAACCGCGCCGGTGGCGAACTCCTCACCGCGTCGCTGCAGGGCACCGGCCCGACCGCATGAGTTCCCGGGTCGTCGTCTTCGGGTCGCTGAACGTCGACGCGACCTGCTACGTCGACGCCTTCGCCCGGCCCGGCGAGACGATCTCGGCTTCCGGGTTCCGGCTCGCGCTCGGTGGCAAGGGCACCAACCAGGCCGTCGCAGCGCACGTCGCCGGAGCCGAGGTCGACCTGCTCGCCCGCATCGGCGACGATGCGAACGGCGCGCTCGCGACCGAGACCCTCGAACGCCTCGGCCTGTCGACCCGGCATCTGGAGCGGATACCGGATGCGCCGACCGGCGTCGCCCTCATCACCGTCACCGCGTCGGGAGAGAACACCGTCGTGGTCGCGGGCGGCGCGAACCTGGACTGGACCGCCGCCGACGTCGAGCTCCGTGGCGACCGGCTGGCCGGTGCGGACATCGTCCTCACGCAGGGCGAGCTCCCCGCCGAAGTGGTCGACCGTGTGGCGGCGGCAGCCGCCGAGGCCGGCATCCGATTCGTGCTCAACCTCGCTCCCCCGGTACCGGTCGCAGCGTCGACGCTGGCGCTCGCCGACCCGCTGGTCGTGAACGAGCACGAGGCCCGCCAGGTCGGCATCGGCCCCCATCTCGACGGCACCGATGCCGATGCCGACGATCTCGTCGACGGCGCCGAGCTCGACGTCTGGCGCGAGGCCACGGCCGCCGCGGTCCGCTCCGGCCTCGCCCGATCCCTCGTGGTGACGCTCGGCGCGGCCGGTGCCGTCGCCGCGACGGAGACCGAGACCGTCGCCGTGACGGCGCCGACCGTGCAGGCGGTCGACACGACCGGTGCCGGCGACGGATTCACCGGCACCCTCGCCGCCTTCCTCGCCGAGGGCCGCGGGCTCGACGACGCCGTCCGCATCGCGGTCGCCGCGGCCTCGCTGGCGGTGCAGCATCCCGGAACGGTCGACGCGTACGCCTCGCGCGAGCGCGTGCTCGAGGCATCCGACGCCGTGACCGGCCGGAAGGGCGGCGCGTGAGCCTCCCCGTCATCGTCGACTGCGATCCCGGGCACGACGACGTGTTCGCGCTCTGGCTGGCGGCGGGGCATCCGGCACTCGACCTGCTCGCGGTGACGACGGTCGGCGGCAACGTGCCGCTCGAGCACACGGGTCGCAATGCGCGCATCGCCCTGACGGTCGCCGGCGTCACCGACGTGCCGGTCGCCGCGGGCGCGGCGGGTCCGCTCAGCCGCGCCCTGTCGACCGCCGAGTGGATCCACGGCGAGAACGGGCTCGGCGGGCCCGAGCTCCCCGAGCCGGCGTTCGAGCTCGACCCGCGAAGCGCGACCGACCTCATGGCCGACACGCTGGCGGAGGCATCCGAACCCGTGGCGATCATCGCGACCGGGCCGATCACGAACGTCGCCGTGCTGGTGCGCGACCGACCCGACGTCGTGTCGCGGATCCGCGAGATCGTGTGGATGGGCGGTTCGACCGAGCGCGGCAACGTCACGCCGTACGCGGAGTTCAACGCGTGGGTCGACCCCGAGGCGCTGGACGTCGTGCTGCGCAGCGGCGTGCCGTTCACGATGGTCGGGCTGAACGTCACGCATCGCGCGCTCGTCACGGCCGAGGTGCGGGCGCGGCTGGCCTCGATCGGCACGGGCACGTCGGCGTTCGGCGACGAACTGCTCGAGTTCTTCTGCCGCACCAACGACGAGGTGTTCGGCATGCCCGACGGACCGCTGCACGACCCGGTCGCCGTCGCGGTGCTCGCCGATCCCGGTTGCGTCGATGTCGTGCGGACCCGCCTCGACGTCGAACTCGTCGGCACCGAGACCGTCGGTGCCACCGTGGCCGACCTCGACGGGATGCTCGCCCGCGAGCCGAACGCCGCCGTCGCGATCGGCATCGACGTCGAACGGTTCTGGAGCGGGCTCGAGCAGGCGGTCTCGCGGCTCGCGTGACGGCGGATGACGCGGCCGCGTCGTCCGCCCCGTGACGAAGCGTTGCGTCGCAGCCGGGTTCGGATGACCCGCGGCGTCGTCGTGTCGCGCCGTCTTTCGCCGCGCGACGGCAGGTGACCCGGTCGCTCGCGGATGCGCCGCGAGCCCTTCAGCATGGTGGCTTCCGACCCACGACACCGGCCGCCGGCCGCCGAAGGAGCCGCACCATGACCACACGATCCCGAGCACTCGCGCTGCTCGCCGCGAGCACCGCCGCGACGTTCGCCCTCGCGGGCTGCGCGGCCGGCACGGTCTCCGACGAGGCCGACGGGCAGCCCGTCGACGGCGGGTCGATCGTCTACGGCCACCAGCAGGAACCCGCGTGCGTGTTCGGCGGCTGGATCGAGCAGTCGTACCTGAGCTACAACGTCCTCGACAGCCTGGTCGCCCTCGACGAGGACCACCAGGTCGTCCCCTGGCTCGCCGAGGAGTGGAACGCGAGCGACGACGGCCTGCACTGGACCTTCTCGCTCAAGCCCGACGTGACGTTCACCGACGGCACCGCCGTCGACGCCGAGGCCGTCGCGTACAACTTCGAGTACTGGGTGAACGGCGGCGGCAACAGCACCGCACTCGCCTGGCTGGGCGGCTACTACGAGTCGGCCGAGGTCGTCGACGAGCTGACCGTGCGGGTGAACCTGTCCCAGCCCTACCCGCGGCTCGCGGACAACCTCACGCAGGGATACTTCGGCATCCAGTCGCAGCAGGCGCTCGAGACGCGGACCAAGGAGGAGAACTGCGCGCAGCCGATCGGCAGCGGCGCGTTCACCGTCGACCACTGGACGCGCGGCCAGGAGATCGTGCTCACGCGCAACGCCGACTACACGTCGTGGCCAGCGAACGCCCGCCACACCGGTCCGGCGCACGTCGAGGAGGTGGTCTGGAAGTTCATCCCGGATGCCACGACCCGGGTCGCAGCCCTGAAGAGCGGCGAACTCGACGCGATCTACGACGTGCCGGCGGTGCAGTGGAAGCCGACCGGCGACGCCGGATTCGAGCTGCACAAGTACATCACCCCCGGCCGGCCGCAGCAGCTGACCTTCAACACCGCGCAGGGCCCGTTCACCGACGAGCGCGTGCGGCAAGCGTTCGCCTACGCGGTCGACCGGGAGCAGATCGTCGAGTCGATCGGCCAGGGCGTGATCCCCTACGAGGGCAACGGCGGGGTGAGCCAGACCACGCCCGGCTGGAGCGAGGACGCCGCGAACCGGTACTCCTACGACCCCGACCGCGCGAACGAGCTGCTCGACGAGGCCGGCTGGACCGATGCCGACGGCGACGGGACGCGCGAGCAGGGCGGCGAGCCGCTCGAGGTGACGCTGCCGTACTTCGCCGGCTCGATCATCAACGCCGACGGGGCATCCATCCTCCAGGGCGTCAAGGAGCAGGCCGAACAGGTCGGCTTCGCCGTCGACCTGATCCCGGTGCCGCAGGCCGAGGCGTTCGCGGGCGCGTACAGCAAGCCCGACGAGCGCGACATCTACCCCGGATACTGGACGGCGGTGACCAGCGGCATCCTCCAGATCAACTGGGGCGCGGGCGCCGGAGGCAACCCCAACAACTGGAACGCCTCGTTCACCGACTACCCCGAACTGCAGGCGATCATCCTGCAGGCCAACTCCGAGCCCGACGTCGAGGCGCAGAACGCGCTCTACGCGCAGGCGCAGGAGTACATCGCCGACCACGCGCTGGCCATCGGCGTCTACGACCGACTCTCCACGCTCGCCGTCTCGCCCGACCTGAAGGACGTCTGGCAGGAGCACGCACAGGGAGGACCGACCTTCTATGACGCGCACTTCGTCCAGTAGCACCGCCGTCTCGTCGACGGGCGCCGTGCTCGGCGGCGCCGCCCCGGTCGAACCGGGGCGGCCGCCGCGGGGCTTCGCCGTCCTGACGCTCATCGCCCGGAAGCTGGGCGGCGCGGTGCTCGTGCTGCTCGGTGCGGCCACCGCGGCGTTCTTCGCCCAGGCCTCGCTGCCCGGGGACCGGGCCACCGTCATCCTGAACATCCGCGCCGGCCAGGCGGTCGAGCGGACCGCGGAGGAGCTCGCGCCGATTCGTGCCGAGTACCACCTCGAGGACCCGCTCGTCCTGCAGTACCTGGGGTATCTCAAGGGCCTGTTCCTCGGCGACCTCGGGCTGTCGTACCAGCAGCATCGGCCGGTGGGCGCGATCATCGCCGACCAGCTCGGCGCGACGATCGTGCTCTCGCTGACCGCGATCGCGTTCGCGTGGATCATCATGGTGGTCTGGGTGACGCTCACGGCCGGCCGCGGACCCGCCGCGAACGCCGTCGGGGGCTTCGCGGACACCGTGGCGGCGGGCCTCCCGCACTACTGGCTCGGGATCATCCTCCTGCTCGTCTTCGCGCTCACGCTGGGTTGGTTCCCGGTGATCGGCGGCACGGGCCCCGTCGGGATCGTCCTCCCGGCACTCACGCTCGCGATCCCGCTCGCGGGATTCCTCGGGCAGGCCACCCGCACCGAGTTCGAACGCGCGCTGGACGCGCCGTTCGTGCTCACCGCGCGGACGCGGGGCATGGGCGACGTCGGCATCCGGCTCCGCCACGTGCTCCGGCACGCCGTGCTCCCCGCGGTCACGCTGTCGGGGTGGGCGCTCGGCGCCACCCTGTCCGGCGCGGTCGTCGTCGAGTCGGTGTTCGCGAGGCCCGGCATCGGGCAGGTGCTCGTGACCGCCGTGAGCAGCCAGGACATGCCCGTCGTGATCGGGATCGTGATGCTCATCGCCGGCTTCTACGTGATCGCGAACCTGCTCGTCGACCTCGCCTACGTGCTCATCGACCCGCGCCTGAGGAGGACCGCATGACCGCACTCACCGACCGCGCGCCCGCCGATCGCACGCCCGCCGATCGCCCGGACGCCGGGCCGGCGACCGACCGGCGCGCCTTCGCGCGCCGGCTCGCCGGGCACCCGTGGGACCTGTACGCCGCGCTCGCGGCGACCGCCGTCTTCGCGGTCGCCGCCCTGTGGCCGTACCTGCTGTCCGCCCAGGGCCCGTACGCGATGGACTTCGAGTCCACCCTCCAGCCGCCGTCGGCGGATCACTGGTTCGGCACCGACGAGGCCGGCCGCGACCTCTACGCCCGCGTCGTGCACGGCACGTCCGCCTCGCTCGGCGTCGGCATCGGGGCGGCGGGGGTGAGCCTCGCCATCGCCGTGGTGCTCGGCGGGCTGGCCGCACTCGGCAACCGGGTCGTCGCGGGGCTCGTGGGCTGGACGCTCGAGGTCGCCTTCGCCTTCCCCGCGCTGCTGCTCTCGCTCCTGCTCATCGCGGTCCTCGGCCCGTCGGCGCTCACGCTCGTGCTCGCGGTCGGGCTCGGCACGGCACCGGGCTACGCGCGCATGGTGCGCGGGCAGATCCTCGCCGCGAGGCGCGCGCCGTACGTCGAGGCCGCGGTCGCGCTGGGGCACTCGCGAGCACGCATCCTCCGCCGACATGTGCTGCCGAACGCCCTCCGGCCGCTGGTCGCCGTGTTCGCGTTGTCGATCGGCCAGTCGATCGTGTGGGCGTCGAGCCTGTCGTTCCTCGGGCTCGGCATCGCGCCGCCTGCACCCGAATGGGGCGCCCTGCTCGACGCCGGTCGCCAGTACATCACGGTCTCGCCGTGGCTCACGGTGATCCCGGGCCTGGTGATCGTGCTGCTTGCGCTCACGACCACGACACTCGGCCGCCACCTCCAGACGTTCCTCGAGAAGGGGGAGAGATGATGAGCACCATCCAGTCCGAGGCGGGGCCTGCGCTCGCCGCGGCGATCGACGACCTGCCGGCATTCCGTTCGCGGGTACGCGTACGCGACCTGTCGGTCGGATTCGAGACGCGCGACGGCATCCGACCCATCGTGCACGGCGTGTCGTTCGACCTCGACCCGGGGCAGTGCGTCGCGATCGTCGGAGAGTCGGGGTCGGGCAAGTCCGTCACCGCGCGGACGATCGTGGGCCTCACCGGTCGTGGGGCGCAGGTGCGCGCAGACGAGCTGGTGCTGCACGAGCGCGACGTGCGCCGGCTCGGCGAACGCCGGTGGCGGGGCATCCGCGGCCGTGAGGTCGGATTCATCCTGCAGGACGCGCTCGTGTCGCTCGACCCGCTCCGCCCGGTGGGCGCCGAGATCGAGGAGAGCCTGCGGCTGCACGGCTGGGGCGACCGCACCTCGCGGCGCCGGAAGGCCGTCGAGCTGCTGGGGGCGGTCGGCGTGCCGGCGCCCGAGCGGCGGGCGCGGCAGCGTCCCGACCAGCTGTCGGGCGGGCTCCGCCAGCGCGCGCTCATCGCGTCGGCGCTCGCGCTCGACCCCGACGTCGTCATCGCCGATGAGCCGACGACGGCGCTCGACGTGACCGTGCAGGCGCAGGTGCTCGCTCTCCTCGAGGACGCGAAGCGCCGCGGCTCGTCGATCCTGCTGATCAGCCACGACCTGTCGGTCGTCGCGCAACTGGCCGATCACATCCTCGTCATGCGGGACGGCCGGGTCGTCGAGCAGGGCCCGGCGGCCCGAGTGCTGCGCGAGCCGCACGAGGAGTACACCCGTGCGCTCATCGCGGCCGTACCCGACGAGGCCACCCGCGGCACGGCGCTCAGCCCAGAGGGTGCAGAGCTGCTGGTCGCGGCGCCGCCGCAGCCCGAGGTGCTCGACACGGTCGTGCTCGAGGCGACCGGGCTCGTGAAGCGGTTCCGCGGGCCCGACGGCGTCGCCACGACGGCGGTCGACGACGTATCGTTTCGGCTGCATCGCGGCGAGACGCTCGGGATCGTCGGCGAGTCCGGTTCGGGCAAGAGCACGACGGGTCGCATCGCGCTGGCCCTCGAGAAGGCGGATGCCGGCACGGTGACGTTGCTCGGCGAGCCGTGGACCGGGGTCCGCGAGACCCGGCGCCGGGCGTTGCGGTCGCGGATCGCCGTGGTGTCGCAGGATCCGTTGTCCAGCTTCGACCCGCGCTGGAACGTCGAACGCATCCTGCGCGATGCGCTCCCGGCGGACGTCCACCGCACGTCGGCCGGCCGCGACGAGCGGATCCTGGAACTGCTCGGCCAGGTGGGACTGCCGCCGGGCGTGCTCCGCCGCTTCCCTCGGACGCTCTCCGGCGGGCAGCGCCAGCGCATCGCGATCGCCCGCGCGCTCGCGACCGCGCCCGACATCATCGTGCTCGACGAGGCCGTCTCGGCCCTCGACGTGACGATCCAGGCGCAGATCCTCGACCTGCTCGTCGTCCTGCAACGGCGACTGGGCCTGTCGTACCTGTTCATCTCGCATGATCTCGGCGTCATCGCCCACCTCAGCCACCGCGTGCTCGTCATGAAGGACGGACGCGTGGTCGAGGAGGGCGCGCCCGACCGCATCTTCCACCACCCGGCGCACGAGTACACGCGCCGCCTCATCGCCTCCATTCCCGCATTCGAACCGAGGAGCCGGTCATGACCATCCCGCTGCACTTCAACGCGTTCGTGATGAACACGAACTCCCACATCCACCACGGCCAGTGGCGGCGCCCCGACGCCCGGCAGGTCGACTTCGAGGACGTGGAGGTCTGGATCGACCTCGCGAAGACGCTCGAGGCCGCGAAGTTCGACGCGCTGTTCTTCGCCGACGTGACCGGCGTCTACGGCGACGCGGACGCCGACTTCGACGTGTACATCCGCGAGGGGCTGCAGATCCCGTCGAACGACCCGATCCCGCTCGTGGCCGCGCTCGCCGTGCACACCGAGCGGATCGGCCTCGCGCTGACGTCGAACGTGGCCCAGAGCCATCCGTACCAGTTCGCCCGACAGGTCTCGACGCTCGACCACATCTCGAAGGGCCGCGTGGCGTGGAACATCGTGACGGGGCTGCAGGACAACGGCGCACGCAACTTCGGGTACCCGCGACTGACCGACCACGCCGAGCGGTACGCGTGGGCGGCCGAGTACGTCGACGTCGCCTACAAGCTCTGGGAGGGATCGTGGGAGGACGACGCCCTCCTCAAGGATCGCGAACGCGGCATCTACTCCGACCCGGCGAAGATCCACAAGATCCATCACGAGTCCGAGCGCTACTCGGTGCAGGGGCCGCACCTGCCCTCCCCGTCGCCGCAGCGCACGCCCGTGCTCTACCAGGCGGGCTCCTCGACATCGGGGCGCGCCTTCGCGGCGCAGCACGCCGAGGCGACGTTCATCATCGCGCCGAACCCGGCGCTCGCGAGGGAGCTCATCGACGACACGCGCAGGCAGGCCGTCGAAGCGGGTCGGCGGCCCGAGGACGTCAAGTTCTTCCAGGGCCTGTCGTTCGTGATCGGCGACACCGAGGAGGAAGCGCTGGCGAAGGCCGCCGAGTACGAGCGCTACGTGTCGATCGACGGCTACCTCGCGCACTCGGCGCTCGTCGACAAGACCGGCCGCGTCTACGATCCGGAGACGCCGATCAGGGACGTCGACACCAACACGGCGAAGGGCCTGACCGAGTGGGCCGCGAAGGCGATCACCGACCGTGAGCCGGTGGTCCGCGACGTCGCCCTGCTGATCTCGCGCTCGACGCGGATCGTCGGGACGCCCGAGCAGATCGCCGATGCGCTCGCCGAGTGGCAGGCGGCCGGCATCGACGGCGTCAACGTCATCAACTGGGTGATCCCGGGTTCGTTCGAGGAGTTCGCCGAGAAGGTCCTGCCGGTGCTCCGCGAGCGCGGCCTCGCGCAGCGCGAGTACGGTCCCGAGCCGACGCTGCGCGGCCGGCTCTTCGGCGCCGCGAGACTGAACGACCGTCACCCGGCGGCCCGGTATCGCGGGGCGTTCGGGCCGGGCGGATGGGCGGCCGCCGGTACGGATGCCTCAGCGCCGGATGCCTCAGCGCCGGATGCCGCACCGTCGCACACCCGGGAGGCGGGTGCCGCCGCATCCGATGCGTCCGAGCCGGCCGCGGCGGCGGGAGCGACGGCATGACCGCCGCGGCACCCGTGACCGGGACCGGCCTGGCCGCGGTCCGTGCGCGGTTCGCGCCGCTCTTCGAGGCGATCGCCGCAGCCGCGCCCGTGCACGAGCGCGAGGGGACGCGCCCGCACCGGGAGGTCGCCGAGCTCGCCGCGGCCGGCTTCGGGGCATTGCGCATCCCGACCGAGCTCGGCGGCGCCGGCCTGGGCGTCGAGGACTTCTTCGCCCTCCTCGTCGACCTCGCGGCCGCCGACTCGAACCAGCCGCAGCTCTGGCGCAACCACATCGCCTTCGTCGAGGATCGCCTCGCGGGCGGGACCGACGACGACCAGCGCAGGCTCCGGCGGATCGCGCGGGGCGACGTCATCGGCGGCGCGTGGTCGGAGGTCGGCTCGGCGGGCATCCTCGGCGACACCCGGCTCGAGCGCGTCGACGGGACCCTCCGCCTCAACGGCACGAAGTACTACAGCACCGGTTCGCTCTTCGCCGACGAGATCGGCGTGTTCGCGCTCGACGAGGCCGGCGACGCCAGGATCGCGCTGGTGGACGCGACGGCCGAGGGGGTCGAGTTGCGCGACGACTGGACGGGGTTCGGTCAGCGTGCGACCGGGAGCGGAACCACCGTGCTGCGCGACGTCGTCGTGGCCGACGAGGACGTCCTGCCGTTCGCGGAGCGGTCGCCCGTGCAGGAGGCGGTCTACCAGCTGGTGCTCGTCGCGACCCTCGCGGGCATCGGTCGGGCGGCGCGCGACGACGTGATCGGGCGGGTGCGCGCCCGCACGCGCACCCACGTGCACGCCAACGCCACCGTCGCCGCCGACGATGTGCAGGTCCAGCAGGTCGTCGGCCGAGTCGCAGCGCTCGCCGCGTCGGCCGAGGGCTCGGTGGGCCGCGCCGCGCGAGCGCTCGACGAGGCGATCCGTGCGGAGGAGGCCGCGGCGACGGCCGCGGCGCGTGCTGCCGCGATCGCGGTGTACGAGGCGCAGGTCTCGGTCGCACCGGCGGTGCTCGAGGCCTCCGCACTGCTGTTCGACGCCCTCGGGTCGTCGGGCGTGCAACGGGACGCCGCCCTCGACCGGCACTGGCGGAACGCGCGCACGGTCGCCTCGCACAATCCGCTCGTGTACAAGGAGCGGGTACTGGGCGACTGGTACCTGAACGCCGCGGACCCGCTCGCGATCTTCTCGACGGCGCTCCAAGGTGCCGCGGATGCCCCGGGGCCCGCCGACGACGCGGCACGGGAGGGGGACCGGGCATGACCGAGCGCAAGCAGCTCATCCTGAACCTCTTCGAGATGGCGTGCATCAGCCACATCTCGCACGGGCTCTGGCCGCTGGAGGGCAACAACCGCCACCGCTTCGACGAGCTCTCGTATTGGACCGAACTGGCGCAGATCCTCGAGGACGGCGGGTTCGACGCGGTGTTCCTCGCCGACGTGGTCGGCGCGTACGACGTGTTCCGCGACGGGCCGGAGACGGCGTTGCGCGAGGGCCTGCAGTCGCCGAACCTCGACCCGTTGCTCGTCGTGCCCGCGATGGCGGCGGTCACGCAGCGGCTCGGGTTCGGCGTGACGTTCTCGACGACGTACGAGCCGCCCTTCGCCTTCGCCCGGCGCGCCTCGACGCTCGACCACCTGACGAAGGGCCGGTTCGGCTGGAACGTCGTGACGAGCTACCTGCCGAACGCCGCGCGCAACTTCGGCCTGGACGGCGAAATCCCCCACGACCGCCGCTACGAGCTCGCCGACGAGTACCTCGACGTGCTCTACAAGCTGTGGGAGGGCTCGTGGGACGACGACGCGGTGGTGTACGACCGCGACCGCCGCATCGCGACCGATCCGACGAAGGTCAGGTACATCGACCACGTGGGTGAGGTGCACCGGGTCGCGGGTCCCCACCTCGTGCATCCTTCGCGGCAGCGGACCCCGGTCCTGTTCCAGGCGACGGGTTCGCCGGCCGGCACGGAATTCGCGGGACGGCACGCGGAGGTCGTGTTCACCGGCGGGCGCACCACCGAGGAGTTCCGCGCCAACGCGCGGGCGATGCGGGCGGCGGCGGTCCGCAACGGCAGGGCGGCCGACGACGTGAAGTTCATCGCGAGCGCGGTCGTCGTGGTCGGACGCTCCGAGGAGGAGGCCGACGAGAAATGGCGCCGCTACCGTGAGCACGCGAGCGTCGACGGGTACCTCGCGCACGCGAGCCTGCCGGTCGACCTGACCGTCGCGCCGCCCGACATCACGGTCCGGGAGGCGATCGAGCGATCGGGTCGCGAGTTGACGCGGTCGTCGTTCCTTCCGCTGCACCTCACGGTCGGGCAGCTGCTCGACGGTCTCGTGGGCGGCCGGCGGGAGCGGTTCCACGTGGTGGGAACCCCGAAGGTCGTGGCCGACGAGATCGAGCGGTGGCTCGACGAGGACGGCGTCGACGGCATCAACCTGCGCCAGTACCACTCGTTCGACACGGCCCGGGACTTCGCCGAGCTCGTCGTCCCCGAGCTCCGGCGTCGCGGGCGGCTGCCGGCGGAGGCGGCTGCCACGAGCCTGCGCGATCGCCTGTTCGGCCGGGGAGACCGGCTCCCGGACTCGCATATCGCCACGAGGTACCGCGGCGGAGCGAACCTCGATCGCCCGATCCCGCCGCTGGTGTTCCCTCCGGCCGCCGAGGTCGCGTGATCGTCAGCCCGCGAGCGCCTTCGCGATCCGCTGCGGCGACACGGGCTCGGCCGCGCGCAGTTCCTGGGCGAAGAGCGCGATGCGAAGCTCCTCGAGCATCCAGCGCACGCGGACGAGCCGGGGGTCGGCGTCGGGTGCGACCGGCACCGTGCCGCCGGCCTTCGCGTACGCCGTCGCGGCCGTCTCGTAGTCGTTCATGAACCGGCGGTCGCGACCGGGGTCGTCCTGCATCTTGCGCACGCGCAGGGCGATGCCGTCGAGGTAGCGCGGCAGGTGCCGCAACCGGTCGAGGCCGGTGGTCGACACGAACCCGGCGGGCACGAGCGCCTCGAGCTGCGAGCGCGCGTCGGCGAGCGGCGACATGAGCGAGAGGCTCGCGGCCTTCGTGATCGCCTGGTCCGCCTCGCGTGCGGCCTTCAGGATCCGCGTCACGAGCGCGACCGTGTCGAACATGCGCTCCATGACGGCCGCCGACACGGCGTCGCGCGTCGCGTCGAACGCCGCACGCGTGTACAGCAGCCCGTCGGGATGCCTCGCCCGCAGTTCCTCGTCGACGACGGCGAGCAGGCAGTCGTCGAGCAGTGCGCGCGGCCCCGCGTACGCGCTGGCGGCGAGCCGCAGCTTCTCGTCGTTCGAGAGGTGCTCCTGCACGTAGGCGACCGGCGACGGCGTCGCGAGCACCAACAGGCGCCGGATGCCCCGCCGCGTCGCGGCGTCCCGTTCGTCGGCGGTCGCGAGCAGTCGGAGCGACACGGATGCCCCGTCGTCCACGAGTGCCGGGTAGGCGCGGATGACGTTGCCGGCCTGCCGGGTGTCGACGTGGGTGGGCAGCTCGTCCCAGTCCCACGCGGTGAGGCCGGTGCGCTCGGTGAGCCCGGGGCCCGCGCCGCGCCCCGGGGCACGGTCGGTCGCCCCGCGTCCGCCGCGGGACGCGCCATCCCGCGGCGTCGAATCGGGACCCGTCTCGGTGCCGGTGCAGGCGCCGGCGCCCGTCGGGCCTCGATCGCCGCGACCGCGCGCCGTGCTCGCCGCCGCGACCGCGCGCCCCGCGCGTTCGGCCAGTCGCGCCTGCAGCGCACCGAGGTCCTTGTCGTCGCCGACGGCCCGCCCCCGCTCGTCGACCGCACGGAACGTGACCCGCAGATGCGGCGGCACGCGCTCGAGCTCGAAGTCGGACGGGTCGACCGGCGCGAACGTGAGCCGGCGGATCGCCTGCGCCACCACGGCCGCGAACGGTTCGCGGGCGTCGCCGCCCTCGGGCCCGGAGGGGAGCTCGGCCGAGATCTTCGCCGCCCATTCGGCGGCGGGCACCACCTGTCGGCGCAGCACCTTCGGCAGGGTGCGCAGCATGGCCGTGAGCAGCTCGTCGCGCAGGCCCGGAACCGACCAGTCGAAGCCCGAGGCCTCCAGTCGCGGCAGCAGCACCAGCGGAACGACCACGGTCACGCCGTCGTCCTCCGCACCGGGTTCGAAGCGATAGGCGAGCCGCAACGTCTGGTCGCCCTGCTTCCACCGGTCGGGGAACCCGGCGTCGCCGTCGTCGGCGGACTCCTCGAGCAGGTCGGAGCGGGTCATCGTCAACAGGTCGGGATCCCGGCGGGACTCGCCGCGCCACCAGGACTCGAAGGCGCGCACGTCGGTCGCCTCGCGCGCGACGCGCGCGTCGTAGAAGGCGAAGACCGCCTCGTCGCCGGCGAGGATGTCGCGTCGCCGCGTGCGCTCCTCGAGGTCGCCGAGTTCGCGCCGCAGGTCGCGGTTTCGTCGCACGAAGGCGAACACCCGCCTGTCGAGCCGGCTGGTGTCCCATTCCTCCTGCACGAGCGCATGACGCACGAAGAGCTCGCGGGCGAGCTCCGCATCGATCCGCGCGAGCTGGATGCGCCGCTTCGGCACGATCGGCACGCCGAACAGGGTGACCTTCTCGTCGGCCACCGCGCTGCCCTGGCGCTGCTCCCACCGCGGTTCGCTCCAGGTGCGACGCACGAGCGAGCCCGCGAGCGGCTCGGCCCAGGCCGGGTCGATCGCGGCGTTCATCCGGGCGAAGAGCCGGCTCGTCTCGACGAGCTCGGCGCTCATGATCGCCACGGGCGGCTTCTTGGCGAGCGCAGACCCGGGGAACACGACGAACCGCGCGCCCCGCGCGCCGAGGAACTCGGCCTGCGGCCTGCGGCCCTTGCGCTCGGCCTCGCGGTCGCGGCCGGCGCCGCCGCGACCCGACGAGGTGCGGGCGTCGTCGCGCAGGCCGATGTGCGAGAGCAGGCCCGACAGCAGTGCGCGGTGGATGCCGTCGGGATTCGGCGCACCCGGCCGGCCCGCGACGTGCAGGCCGAGCGGCTTCGCGAGGCGCACGAGCTGGCGGTACAGGTCCTGCCACTCGCGCACGCGCAGGTAGTTCAGGAACTCGGCCTTGCACGCCCGCCGGAACGCGCTGCCCGACAGCTCGCGCTGCTGCTCCTCGAGGTGGTTCCAGAGGTTCAGCAGCGTGAGGAAGTCGCTGGTCGGATCGACGAACCGCGCGTGCGCGGCATCCGCCTGCTCGCGGCGGTCGAGCGGCCGCTCGCGCGGGTCCTGGATCGTCATCCCGGCAACGATCGCGAGCACCTCGCGCGAGACCGCCTGCGCCTTCGACTCGAGCACCATGCGCGCGAAGCGCGGCTCGATCGGCAGGCGGGAGAGTTGCCGCCCCACGCGCGTCAGCCGCGGTCCGCGCTCGACCGGTGATCGAGTAGCGTCCGACGAAGTCGGACGCGTATCGAGATCGCCGCCCTCGAGGGCGCCGAGTTCGCGCAGCAGGTCGAGCCCGTCGCGGATCCCGCGCGAGTCCGGCGGCGTGAGGAACGGGAACTCCTCGATCGCGCCGAGCCCGAGCGACGCCATCTGCAGGATGACCGCGGCGAGGTTCGTGCGCAGGATCTCGGGGTCGGTGAACTCGTCGCGCCGGTCGAAGTCGTCCTCGCCGTAGAGGCGGATCGCGATGCCGTCGCTCGTACGACCCGACCGGCCCGAGCGCTGGTTCGCCGACGCCTGGGAGATCGCCTCGATCGGCAGCCGCTGCACCTTCGAACGTGCGGAGTAGCGGCTGATGCGCGCCGTTCCGGCGTCGATGACGTAGCGGATGCCGGGCACGGTGAGGCTCGTCTCCGCGACGTTCGTGGCGAGCACGACGCGCCGTCGCAGTCCGGCGACCTTCGACGGTTCGAACACGCGGTGCTGATCGGCCGACGACAGCCGGCCGTACAGCGGCAGCACCTCGGTGACACCGGCGCCGCCGCGCCGCATCGTGTGCGCCCGCACCGCCTGCTCGGCATCGCGGATCTCGCCCTCGCCCGACAGGAACACGAGGACGTCGCCCGACGACTCGCGTTCCAGCTCGTCGAGCGCATCGAGGATGCCCCGCTGCACGTCGCGATCGGATGCCGCGGCCCCCTCGTCGTCGGACTCCCCCGAGCCGTCGGCGCCGGCACCGGCGTCGCCGACGAGCGGCCGGTACCGGATCTCCACCGGGTAGGTGCGCCCCGACACCTCGATGACGGGTGCGGGCTCGCCGGAGGCATCCGCGAAGTGCCGCGCGAAGCTCTCGGGATCGATCGTGGCGCTGGTGATGATCACCTTGAGGTCGGGTCGGCGCGGCAGCAGCCGCTTCAGGTAGCCCAGCAGGAAGTCGATGTTGAGGCTGCGCTCGTGCGCCTCGTCGATGATGATCGTGTCGTAGCGGCGCAGTTCGCGGTCGCGGTGGATCTCGTTGAGCAGGATCCCGTCGGTCATCACCTTGATACGCGTGGACTCGCTCACCCGGTCGGTGAAGCGCACCTGGTAGCCGACGAGGTCGCCGACCTCGCTGCCGAGCTCCTCGGCGACGCGCTCGGCGATGGTGCGGGCGGCGATGCGTCGCGGCTGGGTGTGCGCGATCGACTCGCGTCCGAGCTCGAGGCAGATCTTCGGCAGCTGCGTGGTCTTGCCCGACCCGGTGGCGCCCGCGACGATCACGACCTGGTGATCGCGCAGCGCGCGCGCGATCTCGTCCCGCTGCGCGGAGACCGGCAGTTCGGGCGGGTACGTGATGGTCGTGGGCATAGCGTTCCATCGTACGACGGGGCCTGATCGCGCTCGGCGAACGGACCGCCGGATGCCCCGCACCACGTGGTGGGATGGACGTATGACGGATTCGCTCGTTCCCCGTGTCCAGCTCAACGACGGCCACTCGATCCCGCAGCTGGGATTCGGCGTGTTCAAGGTCGACCCCGATGAGACGCACCGGATCGTGACCGACGCGCTCGAGGTCGGATACCGGCACATCGACACGGCCCGCATCTACGGCAACGAGGAGGGAGTCGGGCGCGCGATCGCCGAGTCGGGCGTCCCTCGGGACGAACTCTTCATCACGACCAAGCTGTGGAACGACGACCAGGGCACGCAGTCGGTGTTCGACGCGTTCGACCGCAGTCTGGAACGGCTCGGCCTCGAGTACCTCGACCTGTACCTGATCCACTGGCCGACGCCGGCGAACGACCGCTACGTCGAGACGTGGAAGGCGTTCGAGCAGTTGCGCGAGACCGGACGCGTGCGCTCGATCGGCGTCTCGAACTTCCTGAAGCACCACCTCGAGCGCCTCCTCGGCGAGACCGACGTGGTGCCCGCGGTCGACCAGATCGAACTCCACCCGGCGCACCAGCAGCCCGCGACGACGGTCTTCGCCGCCGAGCAGGGGATCCGGATCGAGGCGTGGGGACCGCTCGGGCAGGGCAAGTACCCGCTGTTCGACCTGCCCGAGGTGACGGATGCCGCCGCCGCGCACGGCAAGACGCCGGCCCAGGTCGTCATCCGCTGGCACCTGCAGCGCGGGAACATCCTGTTCCCGAAGTCGAACCGCCGCGAGCGGATGGCGGAGAACCTCGACGTCTTCGACTTCGAGCTGTCGGAGTCGGAGGTCGCGGCGATCACGGGCCTCGAGCGCGAGGGTCGCGTGAGCGCGCATCCCGACGAGTTCAACTGACGCGAGCTCGGCTGACGCGAGTTCGACCGTGTGATCGACGTGTCGTCCAGGCCCCCGGCACTCGGCCGGGGGCCTTCGTCGTCTTCGCGGAGGCTCGCGGCGCCGGCCCCGCATCGTCGTCCGGACCCGCTCGGCGGGGCGGTTCCGCCCGGGCCGGCTCCCGTCATCAGGTGCGACACGCCCGGGATGCAGCCGCGATTTGCCCGGTCGGTCCCGGCCGCGTAGATTCTTTCTTGTCGCCACGGCGGCCGGGAAGCGCGAGAGCGGGGCCCGGGCCGGCGGGTGAAGATCTTAGCCAAATAACCTCGAAGGCGCATTTGCGACTCGGTGATTTCAAGCCTAAGGTCGAAACCTCCATCACTTCGGATTGATCCGGCCTTCGGGTTCGAGATCATCCGGTCCGGAAATCGAATCAACCGAATGGTTCAGATCGGTGCCGGCTTGGTGGTATGGTTGACAGGTTGCCCTTCTGGGGGCTGGCCCGGTTTTGGGTTGGTTCTGGTTGGTGCGTCCGTTTCTTGAGAACTCAACAGCGTGCACTATGTTCAATGCCAATTTATTGAACCCCGACCAGCATTTCGGTGTTGGTGGGATTCCTTTGGATTGATGGACAGTCAGCAATGATTGTTTCTCAGTCAGAGATCAACTCTTGACCGGCCTCTTTTGGGGGTTTGGTTGAATCATTTTTTTTGGAGAGTTTGATCCTGGCTCAGGACGAACGCTGGCGGCGTGCTTAACACATGCAAGTCGAACGATGATCCAGGAGCTTGCTTCTGGGGATTAGTGGCGAACGGGTGAGTAACACGTGAGTAACCTGCCCTGGACTCTGGGATAACCCCGAGAAATCGGAGCTAATACCGGATAGGACCCTGTACCGCATGGTGTGGGGTGGAAAGTTTTTTCGGTCTGGGATGGACTCGCGGCCTATCAGCTTGTTGGTGAGGTAACGGCTCACCAAGGCGTCGACGGGTAGCCGGCCTGAGAGGGTGACCGGCCACACTGGGACTGAGACACGGCCCAGACTCCTACGGGAGGCAGCAGTGGGGAATATTGCACAATGGGCGAAAGCCTGATGCAGCAACGCCGCGTGCGGGATGACGGCCTTCGGGTTGTAAACCGCTTTTAGTAGGGAAGAAGGGCTTCGGCTTGACGGTACCTGCAGAAAAAGGACCGGCTAACTACGTGCCAGCAGCCGCGGTAATACGTAGGGTCCGAGCGTTGTCCGGAATTATTGGGCGTAAAGAGCTCGTAGGCGGTTTGTCGCGTCTGCTGTGAAAACTAGAGGCTCAACCTCTAGCCTGCAGTGGGTACGGGCAGACTTGAGTGCGGTAGGGGAGAATGGAATTCCTGGTGTAGCGGTGGAATGCGCAGATATCAGGAGGAACACCGATGGCGAAGGCAGTTCTCTGGGCCGTAACTGACGCTGAGGAGCGAAAGCGTGGGGAGCGAACAGGATTAGATACCCTGGTAGTCCACGCCGTAAACGTTGGGCGCTAGATGTGGGGACCTTTCCACGGTTTCCGTGTCGTAGCTAACGCATTAAGCGCCCCGCCTGGGGAGTACGGCCGCAAGGCTAAAACTCAAAGGAATTGACGGGGCCCGCACAAGCGGCGGAGCATGCGGATTAATTCGATGCAACGCGAAGAACCTTACCAAGGCTTGACATACACGAGAACGGGCCAGAAATGGTCAACTCTTTGGACACTCGTGAACAGGTGGTGCATGGTTGTCGTCAGCTCGTGTCGTGAGATGTTGGGTTAAGTCCCGCAACGAGCGCAACCCTCGTCGCATGTTGCCAGCACGTAATGGTGGGGACTCATGTGAGACTGCCGGGGTCAACTCGGAGGAAGGTGGGGATGACGTCAAATCATCATGCCCCTTATGTCTTGGGCTTCACGCATGCTACAATGGCCGGTACAAAGGGCTGCGATGTCGTAAGGCGGAGCGAATCCCAAAAAGCCGGTCTCAGTTCGGATTGAGGTCTGCAACTCGACCTCATGAAGTCGGAGTCGCTAGTAATCGCAGATCAGCAACGCTGCGGTGAATACGTTCCCGGGCCTTGTACACACCGCCCGTCAAGTCATGAAAGTCGGTAACACCCGAAGCCGGTGGCCTAACCCTTGTGGAGGGAGCCGTCGAAGGTGGGATCGGTGATTAGGACTAAGTCGTAACAAGGTAGCCGTACCGGAAGGTGCGGCTGGATCACCTCCTTTCTAAGGAGCACTGGACCAGCTTGCTGGTTCCAGGAGTCCCAGATCAGACCGGCTCTGCTCATTCGGAGTATGAGATTGGGTCTGCTGGGAGCTCATGGGTGGAACATTGACATAGGCATCCAGGCCAAGGGTTCTGGTTCAGTACGCGTCTCTTCGGGGGCGTTGGAACGACTGGGGCCGGCGGGTTGGGTGCGTGCACGCTGTTGGGTCCTGAGGGACCGGGCGCTGCTGCCTTTCGTGGGTGGCGCGGTTTGGGCCTTTGCAGGCCTTCACGATGTCGGCGGTTTTTCGTTGGCGGGTTGGGGGTTCTGGCCGTCTGTTGAGAACTACATAGTGGACGCGAGCATCTTAGATTGATGCCTGCTGTTGCCGGGTTTTCCTGGTGTGGTGGGTGTCGATCACAAAGATTTCGTAGGCGCGAACCTTTCGTAGGTTCGTGTTCGACGAATCATTGGTCAATCTCGCACTCCTTCGGGGGTGCGCGATCGATTCAACTCATGTGATTTCAAGTTTCTAAGAGCAAACGGTGGATGCCTTGGCATCTGGAGCCGAAGAAGGACGTCGTAATCTGCGATAAGCCTCGGGGAGCTGATAAACGAGCTGTGATCCGAGGATTTCCGAATGGGGAAACCCCGCCAGGCCCTTTGGGTGACCTGGTGACTCCCGCCTGAATATATAGGGCGGGTAGAGGGAACGTGGGAAGTGAAACATCTCAGTACCCACAGGAAGAGAAAACAACCGTGATTCCGTAAGTAGTGGCGAGCGAACGCGGAAGAGGCCAAACCGGTCATGTGTGATACCCGGCAGGGGTTGCATGGTCGGGGTTGTGGGACCTTTCGGACTGTACTGCCGTGCAGTCACGGTGACGCGTATGCGATAGACGAACCGGATTGAAAGCCGGACCGGAGTGGGTGTGAGTCCCGTAGTCGAAATCGTGTGCGGCCCGGAGAGGTATCCCAAGTAGCACGGGGCCCGAGAAATCCCGTGTGAATCTGCCAGGACCACCTGGTAAGCCTAAATACTCCCAGATGACCGATAGCGGACAAGTACCGTGAGGGAAAGGTGAAAAGTACCCCGGGAGGGGAGTGAAATAGTACCTGAAACCGTTTGCTTACAAACCGTTGGAGCAGCCTTGTTGCTGTGACAGCGTGCCTTTTGAAGAATGAGCCTGCGAGTTAGCGATCTGTGGCGAGGTTAACCCGTGTGGGGTAGCCGTAGCGAAAGCGAGTCTGAATAGGGCGATTCAGTCGCAGGTCCTAGACCCGAAGCGAAGTGATCTATCCATGGCCAGGTTGAAGCGACGGTAAGACGTCGTGGAGGACCGAACCCACTTCAGTTGAAAATGGAGGGGATGAGCTGTGGATAGGGGTGAAAGGCCAATCAAACTTCGTGATAGCTGGTTCTCTCCGAAATGCATTTAGGTGCAGCGTTGCGTGTTTCTTGCCGGAGGTAGAGCTACTGGATGGCCGATGGGCCCCAACAGGTTACTGACGTCAGCCAAACTCCGAATGCCGGTAAGTGAGAGCGCAGCAGTGAGACGGTGGGGGATAAGCTTCATCGTCGAGAGGGAAACAACCCAGACCACCGACTAAGGTCCCTAAGCGCGTGCTAAGTGGGAAAGGATGTGGAGTTGCACAGACAACCAGGAGGTTGGCTTAGAAGCAGCCACCCTTGAAAGAGTGCGTAATAGCTCACTGGTCAAGTGATTCCGCGCCGACAATGTAACGGGGCTCAAGCACGCCACCGAAGTCGTGGCATTCATACAATCGATAGGCCTTCGTGGTCCAGTCGTGTGGATGGGTAGGAGAGCGTCGTGTGCCGGGTGAAGCGGCGGTGGAAACCAGCCGTGGATGGCACACGAGTGAGAATGCAGGCATGAGTAGCGAAAGACGGGTGAGAAACCCGTCCTCCGGAAGACCAAGGGTTCCAGGGTCAAGCTAATCTGCCCTGGGTAAGTCGGGACCTAAGGCGAGGCCGACAGGCGTAGTCGATGGACAACGGGTTGATATTCCCGTACCGGCGAAGAACCGCCCACATGAAATCAGGAGTGCTAAGCATCCCAAGACACGTGGATCCCTTCGGGGACGATCGTGTGGCGGCATGCGACCCCATCTGGTGGAGTGAGCGTATTAACAGGTGTGACGCAGGAAGGTAGCCCAGCCCGGGCGATGGTTGACCCGGGCAAGCGTGTAGGCCGAGTCGTAGGCAAATCCGCGACTCGTGATGGCTGAGACGCGATGCGGATGAAAAGTGGGTGATCCTATGCTGCCGAGAAAAGCATCGACGCGAGGTTCCAGCCGCCCGTACCCCAAACCGACTCAGGTGGTCAGGTAGAGAATACCAAGGAGATCGAGAGAATCGTGGTTAAGGAACTCGGCAAAATGCCCCGTAACTTCGGGAGAAGGGGGCCTGAAGCGTGAAGGCACTTGCTGCCGGCAGCGTGGATGGCCGCAGAGACCAGTGGGAAGCGACTGTTTACTAAAAACACAGGTCCGTGCCAAGTCGCAAGACGATGTATACGGACTGACGCCTGCCCGGTGCTGGAAGGTTAAGCGGAACGGTTAGCTCTTCGGAGCGAAGCTGAGAAGTTAAGCCCCAGTAAACGGCGGTGGTAACTATAACCATCCTAAGGTAGCGAAATTCCTTGTCGGGTAAGTTCCGACCTGCACGAATGGCGTAACGACTTCCCAGCTGTCTCAACCGCGAACTCGGCGAAATTGCATTACGAGTAAAGATGCTCGTTACGCGCAGCAGGACGGAAAGACCCCGTGACCTTTACTACAGCTTGGTATTGGTGTTCGGTGTGGCTTGTGTAGGATAGGTGGGAGACTTTGAAGCGGGCACGCCAGTGTTCGTGGAGTCATTGTTGAAATACCACTCTGGTCACTCTGGATGTCTAACTTCGAACCGTGATCCGGTTCAGGGACAGTGCCTGGTGGGTAGTTTAACTGGGGCGGTTGCCTCCCAAAAAGTAACGGAGGCGCCCAAAGGTTCCCTCAACCTGGTTGGCAATCAGGTGGCGAGTGTAAGTGCACAAGGGAGCTTGACTGTGAGACTGACAGGTCGAGCAGGGACGAAAGTCGGGACTAGTGATCCGGCAGTGGCTTGTGGAAGCGCTGTCGCTCAACGGATAAAAGGTACCTCGGGGATAACAGGCTGATCTTGCCCAAGAGTCCATATCGACGGCATGGTTTGGCACCTCGATGTCGGCTCGTCGCATCCTGGGGCTGGAGTAGGTCCCAAGGGTTGGGCTGTTCGCCCATTAAAGCGGTACGCGAGCTGGGTTTAGAACGTCGTGAGACAGTTCGGTCCCTATCCGCTGCGCGCGTAGGAAATTTGAGAGGATCTGACCCTAGTACGAGAGGACCGGGTTGGACGAACCTCTGGTGTGCCAGTTGTTCCGCCAGGAGCACCGCTGGTTAGCTACGTTCGGGATGGATAACCGCTGAAAGCATCTAAGCGGGAAGCCGGCCTCGAGATGAGATTTCCATCCCTTCGGGGGAGAGGCTCCCAGTAGACGACTGGGTTGATAGGCCGGATGTGGAAGCAAGGACGAAAGACTTGTGCAGCTGACCGGTACTAATAAGCCGATAACTTGACAATCACTACACACACACGAAGTGTTCATTCATGTAAAGGCCGTGTGTGTGGCCTCAAAGAATTGCTCGCGTCCACTCTGTGGTTCCCAGCAGACGGAACCCAACACATTTCAATACAGACACGCCCAACCACGGTCGGCACCACGCCACCAGGGAAGGCACCCGAAACCACCCAACACCCCACAACACCGGGGGTGAACTGGGTTCTAGAGTTTCGGCGGCCATAGCGCGAGGGAAACGCCCGGACACATTCCGAACCCGGAAGCTAAGACTCGCAGCGCCGATGGTACTGCAGGGGCGACCCTGTGGGAGAGTAGGACACCGCCGGACATTATTTCGAGAAGAGCCGACCAGTGATGGTCGGCTCTTCTTGGTTTAACGCGCACTGGTTCGACGTGCGCAACCGTTCCGACCGCTCCGGAGAGTCACTACCGTTGAGCGCATGGCCGAACGACTCCGCGACGCGGTGAGCCCCTACCTGCGGGCGCACGCCGACAACCCCGTCGACTGGCATGCGTGGGGTCCGGAGGCGTTTCGCGAGGCATCCGATCGCGACGTCCCGGTGATGATCTCGATCGGGTACGCGACCTGCCACTGGTGCCATGTCATGGCCCGCGAGAGCTTCGAGGATCCTGCGATCGCGGACGTGCTCAACGCCGGGTACGTCGCGATCAAGGTCGATCGCGAGGAGCACGCCGACGTCGACGCGACCTACCTCGCCGCCGCGAGCGCGTTCACCCGCCAGCTCGGCTGGCCGCTCACCGTCTTCACCGACCCCCTGGGTCGGGCCTTCTACGCCGGCACCTACTTCCCGCCGCGCGCGATCCAGGGCGTGCCCGCGTTCGGGGAGGTGCTCGCCGCCGTGTCCGAAGCGTGGCGTGAGCGGCGCGGCGCGCTCGAGCAGACCGCCTCCGAGGTGGCCGCCGCGATCGCCGCAGCGGGATCCGCGGGGACCGCAGTGCCGCTGCCCGACGACACGGCCCTGCGATCGGCGTCTGCTCGGCTCGCGGAGGAAGAGGATACCGCCCATGGTGGTTTCGGCGGTGCGCCGAAGTTCCCGGTGGCTCCAGTGCTCGCGTTCCTCGCGGCCGGAGGTGCCGACAGCCGTGCGTTGGCGCGGCGCACGCTCCGGCGCATGGGTGCGTCGGCCCTGCGCGACCCCGTCGAGGGCGGGTTCTTCCGCTACGCCACCCGGGCCGATTGGACGGAGCCGCACTACGAGCGCATGCTCTCGGACAACGCGTTGCTGCTGGCCGTGTCCGCGGATCTGGCGAGGGACGTCGACTCAGTCGAGGACGGCGCCGGCGACCGGTCGGCCGAGGAGATCGCGCGCGGCCTGATCGCATTCCTCCTCGAGGTGATGCGGCTGCCGTCGGGCGGATTCGCGAGCGCGCAGGATTCCGAGAGCGTGATCGACGGCAGGCGCGACGAGGGCGGGTACTACCGGCGGGATGCCGCGGCGCGGGCCGAGCTCGCACCACCCGCACTCGACGAGAAGGTGCTCACCGGCTGGAACGGGCTCGCGATCGGGGCGCTCGCCCGCGCGGGTGCCCTCCTCGACGACGAGGGTGGCCGGGCAGCGATCGATGCCGCAGCGTCGGCCGCGCGCCTGCTGCTGTCCGAACACGTCCGCGACGACGGCACCGTGCTGCGCGCCTCGAGGGACGGCGTCGTCTCGGGGGCCCACGCCGCGCTCGAGGACACGGGCATGCTCGCCGAAGGGCTGCTCGAACTCGCGCTGGCAACGGGTGACGCGCAGTGGGCGGTCGAGGCCCGCACCCTCGTGGATCGTGCCCTGGCCGCGGGCGCGGCATCCGGCGCAGGTGCGTTCGACGTGCCGGGCGGCGCGGACCCGGTGCTCGTTGCGCACGGACTCGCGATGCCCGCCGATCCCGCCGAAGGTGCCGCGCCATCGGGACTCACGGCGGTCGCCCGTGCGGCGTGGCTGCTCTCCGCGCTCGGCGCCGGCGACCGGTATCGCGTCGCGGCCGAGCGGGCGATGGCCTCGGTCGCCGAACTCGCACTCCCCCGGCCCATGGCCTTCGGCGGATCGCTGCGACTCATGACCGAACTCGCAGCGCCGCTCGTGCAGGTCGTCACGGTCGTGCCGAACAGCGCGACGGACGGGACCGCGTCGATCGACAACAGCGCGCCGATCGACGGCAGCGCGGTCGGCGACGTCGGGGCGGGCATCCGTGCGCTCGTCCACGCGACCCGCCGCGCGGAGGCATCCGTCGCCGTCGTGGTGACCGACGATCAGGCGCGGAGGTTCGCCTCGGCCGGCTTCGAGCTCTTCGAGGGCCGCGTCAGCGACGCGACCCGCGGAGCGGCGCTCGCGTACCGATGCGAGGCGTTCGTCTGCGCACTGCCGACGAGCGATCCGCGCGCACTCGGAGGGGCATCCGACGCATGAACGTGTTCGAGTGGCTGTTCACCGCGACGCTGACGATCGGCGATCAACAGGTGCTGTGGCGCGAGATCGTCGGCAACGCGTTCGGGCTGGCGAGCGCGCTCGGCGGGCTGCGGCGCAAGGTCTGGGCGTGGCCGGTCGGCATCATCGGCAACGTGCTGCTGTTCACCGTGTTCATGGGCGCGGTGTTCGGTGCGCCGAACCCGGTCAACCTGCTCGGGCAGGCCGGACGGCAGGTGATGTTCATCGTCGTCTCGATCTACGGCTGGGTCGCGTGGGTGCGACATCGGGAGGCGAGCGGCGTGGCCGTCGAGCCGCGATGGGCGAGCTGGAAGGTGCGGGTCGGCCTCGGGGTGGCGATGGTCGGCGGCACGCTGCTGCTCACGCCGATCTTCCGGGCGCTCGGCTCTTTCGAGCCGGTCTGGGCCGACGCGTGGATCTTCGTCGGGTCGCTCCTCGCCACGTGGGGCATGGCCAAGGGGTGGACCGAGTTCTGGCTGATCTGGATCGCGGTCGACCTCGTCGGCGTGCCGCTGCTCGTGAGCGCCGGGTACTACGCGTCGGCCCTGATGTACGCCTTCTACGGCGTGTTCACCTTCATCGGGTTCCTGACCTGGCGGCGGGTGCAGCTCACCAGGGCGCGGTGACGCGATCGAGCATCGACCACACGGCCTTCGAGAGTTCGGGGTGGTCGACCGCGATGTCGCGCAGGATCTCGAACTCGAACCGTTCGGCCTCGCCCTGTCGGGCAGTCGGGTGGTGGGCGCGCGCGCGGGCGCGGCTCCAGTGTTCATCCTGCAGTCGATCTTCGCGAAGCGTCGCGACGACCTGCTCGTCGACGGACGGCAGGTCCGGGAGGAACACCCACGGGTCCTCGCCGAGGCGGCAACGCAATTCGATGAGCGCGGCGAGTTCGTCGCGCGCGTCCTGCCTGAGCCGTTCGAGTGTCGTGGCTTCGTGCATCGAGACCTCCCCTCTCGCTGGTGTCGATGCTACCCAACGTAAGCGGCGAGGATGACGGGAGGGTTACGGGAAAGGGCCGCTGATGACATCCGTGTGACGGACGGGAGCGATCCGGGGCTGGTTGAATGGCCGGGGAGGTGGCGCATGGGCGGCGATGCGGGGGTTCCTGCCACGGGTGGTGGACGCGAGGTGTTCCCGTCGCGATGGCGGTCGGACCACCCCGACGCCGAGACACGCGACCTCGTCGGGCGCCTGCGGCGCGATCTCGCTGCGGCCGAATACACCGTCGACGGCGTCGCCGCGCTGTGGGCGCGCACGGCCGAGGCGGCCCGCACCGACCCGGGTGAGGCCCTGCGGCGCGGGCACCGCGTGCCGGCGCTCCGGGCGTTGGCCTCGGTCGGCGATGAGGACCGCGCCATCGCCGCGCTCGTCCGGTCGTTCCTGCTCGGACTCGCGCAGCCCGCGGAGCTGCTCGCGTCCGCGCTGCCCGCACTCGGCGTCGACGGCGCCCGCGCGCTCGGCATCGTCGGACCGGCGGATTCGGCCGGCGACCTGCGGGCGCTGGTCGACCTGCGGCCGTACGCCTTCGCGGATGCCGCGGGCGAGGGCGAGTGGTGGATCGCCTCCGATCCCGGAGAGCTCGCGATGGGCGGAGCGCTGCCCGAGGACCACGTGCTCGGCGTCGGCGGGGCGTCCACGACGCTCAGCGGGCTGCTCCTGCAGCGCCCTGCCCGGCGCACGCTCGACCTCGGCACGGGCAGCGGCATCCAGGCCCTGCATGCATCGCGGTTCAGCGAGCGGGTCGTCGCGACCGACCTGTCGTCGCGGGCGGTCGCGTTCGCCCGGTTCACCGTGTGCCTGAACGGCGTCGAGTCGATCGAGTTCCGCGAGGGCTCGCTCTACGAGCCGGTCGCCGGCGAGCGCTTCGACCGGATCGTCTCGAACCCGCCGTTCGTGATCACCCCGCGCCGCGAGGGCGTGCCGTCGTACGAGTACCGCGACGGCGGGCTGGTCGGCGACGCGCTCGTGCGGGAGGTGCTGACCGGCGCTGGCGACCACCTCGAGCCCGGCGGGGTCGCGCAGTTCCTCGCGAACTGGGAGATCCACGAACGCCCCGACGCGGGCGACGGTGCCGGCGCGGATGACGACGGTCTCGACCGCGTCGCCGGCTGGCTCGAGTCGGCGGGCCTGGAGTACTGGGTCATCGAACGGGAGCAGCTCGACCCGAGCGAGTACGCCGAGACCTGGATCCGCGACGGCGGGACTCGGCCGGGCTCGACCGCGTTCGAGGAACTGCACGCGGCATGGCTCGACGACTTCGCTGCGCGCGGGGTCTCCGGCGTGGGGTTCGGGTACGTGCTGCTGCGTCGTCCGCTCGACGGCGCCGCCCCGCGTCTGCGTCGACTCGAGCGCGTGCACGCGGCGGCGGGCGTCAACCCGGGTGGGCTCGGCGTGCACCTCGATGCGGTGCTCGAGGCATCCGATCGGATCGACGGGCTCGACGACGCCGCGCTGCGGGAGGTGGTGACGACGGTGGCCGGGGATGTCTCGGAGGAGCGGCACCACCTGCCCGGCGCCGAGTCGCCGACCGCGATCCTGCTGCGGCAGGGCGGCGGGTTCGGCAGGACGATCGACGCCGGCACGGCGCTCGTCGCGCTCGTCGGTGCGGCCGACGGCGAGCTCCCGGTCGGCGTGCTGAACGACGCGATCGCCGACCTCCTCGACGTCGACCGCGACGCGCTGTGGGCCGAGCTCGCGCCGCAGGTGCGCGGTCTCGTGCACGCGGGGATGCTGCTGCCGGCCGGCTGAGAGGCGGGGCGAGGCCTGCGCCGCAGCGGCGTCAGACGGTGCCGGCCGGCGGCCAGACGCCGATGATGATCGCCATCACGACGGCGGTCACGAGCTCGTGCGAGATGTTCAGCAGCGTCAGCTGCGGGGGCCTGCCCTCGAACGCGTCGTGCGTGATGAACCGGGCGGCGGTGAAGCCCGCCCAGAGCATGACCCCGACCATGATGGCGAGCACGAGGTATCCGCCGCCGTACGCGAGCCAGGCGGTCTGCGTAAAGATCGCGAGGACCCAGGCGCTGATGAAGCTCACGACGACGGTCGTCAGGATGGCCCCGACCCCGCTGCCGACCTTCTCGAGGTCGACCTTCGCGAGCTCGGCCCAACGTGTGCCGAAGACCTTCGGCGTGTACCAGACCGAACCGATGACGAGGGTCGAGAGGGTCGCGAGCACGACCGCCCAGTAGTTGACGTCGACGAACATGCGCGGACCTCCTCGGGCGGCCGGCGGCCGTTGCCCGGATTCTAGCGGCGAGGATGCCTCGGAGACGAGTGCGTCATCGTCGGTGCGCGCCCGTCCGGTCGACGCGCACGCGACCGAGCGTGTTGCAGGCTCGGGCCGTTGGTGATAGAACTACCTGAGTTACTCAATGAATTGGAGTCCCTATGTCACAACGTGGTGATGCGGTGTCCAGTGCCCGGACCCGGCGCGCAGTGTCCGCCTCGACGATCGGCGCGATCATCGAGGGGTACGACCTGATCATCTTCGGCGTGTACTCCGCGCTGATCTTCCCGACCCTGTTCTTCCCCGGATCCGATCCCGCGACCGGCATCCTGCTCGCGTTCGGCACCTACTTCGTGGGATTCCTCGCGCGCCCGATCGGCGGGATCGTGTTCGGCCATCTCGGCGATCGGATCGGACGCAAGCCGATCATGCTCGTCACGTTGGTCATGGTCGCGATCGGCACGGTCGGAGCCGGCGCGTTGCCGGTGTACGAGCAGGTGGGCATCTGGGCGCCGGTGCTGCTGCTGCTCTGCCGCGTGGTGCAAGGCGTCGGCTTCGGGGGCGAATGGGGCGGAGCCACGCTCCTCTCGATGGAGTCGGGGCGCGCGGCGCGCGCGGCACTGCTCGCGGCCTTCCCGCAGTCGGGCGCGATGTGGGGGCTCGCGCTGGCGAACTTCGCCGTGCTGATGCTGCAGGTGCGGCTCGCGCCGGACGTGCTGTTCGACTGGGGCTGGCGGATCCCGCTGCTCGCGAGCGCGGTACTGCTGCTCGTCGGGCTGTATCTGCGGCTCAAGGTCGAGGAGACGCCCGTCTTCGAGCGAGCGATGAGCGCACACGCGCTGGTGCGCCGTCCCCTCGTCGAGGTCGTCCGGAATCAGCCGGTGACGCTGGTGAGCGCGATCCTCGTGAAGGCGGGATCGAGCGTGTCGGTCTTCATCTTCACGTCGTTCGTGCTGTCGTACGCGCCCACGAAGGAGATCTCGAGCGCGGGGGTGCTGGCAGCGGTCATGATCGCGGCGGTCCTCGGCGGGATCGCCACGCCGTTCGCCGGACTTCTCGCCGACCGATTCGGCGCGTATCTCATCTGGCGGATCGGCGCGATCAGCATCTCGGTGGTCACGGTCGCATTCTTCGTCGCGATCGAGAGCGGCGCGGGTGCTCCGTCGCTGGTGCTGCTGGCGCTCGCGTTGCTGCCCTACTCGCTCATGTTCGGCCCCGAGGCGTCGATGATCAGTCGCACGTTCGATCCGGTGTGGCGCTACAGCGGCAGCTCGCTCGCCTTCAACTTCGGCAACGTCGTCGGCGGGGGGTTGGCCCCCGTTCTCGCGCAGACCCTCGTCGTCACCACGGGAAGCGGGTTCGCGGTCGCCGTCTACCTCGTCGGCGCGGCGGCCGTCGGCTTCGTCGCCACGTTCGTGCTGCAGCGCTCGGCCGCGCGCGGTACGGGCTTCCACGCGGCCGAGGCCGCGGCCGAGCCCGCGGACGCGATTGCCGTCGCGCGCACGGACGCCACGTCCGTCGAGGCGGAGATCCGATGAGTTCGGTCGACGGAGCCGCGCGAGCGCGCGTCTTCCTGGAACGCGCCGCGATCGACCCCGCGGCGCTGGGCGTCGCGGGCTTCCGCGACGCGCTCTCCTCGAGCCCCGCGCTCATCGGGCCGGTTCCGCCCGTCGAGCTCGTCGACGACCTCGACGTCGCCGGGGTCCGCGTGCGACGGTACGATCCCGCACCGGGCGAGGTCGGCCGCGCGGTCATGGTGTACCTGCACGGGGGCGCCTTCGTCCGGGGCACGCTCGACACCGCCGATCCGGTCTGCAGGCGGCTCGCCGTCGGGGCGGGCTGCGTGGTCATCTCCGTCGACTACCGTCTCGCTCCCGAGCATCAGCACCCGGCCGCCCTCTCGGACGCGGAGTCGGTGCTCAGGTGGGTTGCCGGACAGGCCGCCGCGCTCGGGATCTCGCCGGAGCGGGTCTGCATCGGCGGGGACAGTGCCGGAGCGACGCTCGCCACGACCGTCGCTCGGCGGTGCCCGGACCTGGTCGCCATGCAGGTGCTGCTCTGCGGGCTGTACGATCTCTCGGCTCCGGTCGTCTCGAGCGCGAGCGCCGAGGAGCTGCTCGACCTCGAGCGCGAGCAGCGCACGTTGGACTGGGTGGTCTCGCTCTACCTCGCGGAGCGGGCCGGTGCCCGCGACGCCGATGTCAGCCCGGCACGCGCGGACGATCACCGAGGTGTTCCCGAAGCCGTCGTCGTCACCTCCGATCTCGATCCGTTCGCGCAGCAGAGCCGCGACTACGTCGACGCCCTCAGGCGCGATCGCGTGCCCGTCACCTCGATCGACCTGGCGGGTCTGCCCCACGCGTTCACCAATTTCGGCGGCGTATTCGTCGAGGCGATCACCGTCGTCGACACCGTGGCGGGCATCGTGCGGCGCCTAGGATCGGAGCACCGGATCGGCAGGAGGCCCGATGACCTTGGAGCGACGTCGGGCGTCCGACCAGATCTTCGACGAACTGCGCCGGAGGGTCCTCTCCGGAGAGTGGGCTGACGGAGAGCGCCTCCCGACGGAACGTCAACTCGCGGGTGAGTTCGACGTCAGCCCCAACACCGTTCGCGAGGCGATCCGGGCGCTCGGCGCCGTCGGTCTCGTCGAGGTGCGTCAGGGAAGCGGGGCGTTCGTCCACCTGATGCCGTCGACCCTGGTGTCGGAATCGCTCGGGACCGTCATGCGACTCGGCGTGGTGCCGCTCTCGGACGTCGTCGAACTCAGCCGGCACCTGCATGTACGCGTCGTCGAACTCGGAGTCGAGCGCGCGCAGGCCGGCGACCTCGAGAGACTCTCCGAGCTGAGCCGTGTCGAACCTGCCTCCGATGCGGCGACGAATGCAGATCACGCGGCGGCATTCCTCTCGGGCCTCGCGCGCGCAGCCCACGAGCCGCTGCTCGAGGTGCTGGTCGGGACCTTGGACGCCCTCGTCATCGAGCTCACCTCGCTCTCGATCGGGTACGGCGCCGAGCTGCTCCCCGAGCTGAGGGCGATCCGCGGCGCCTGGGCGCCCATCGCGGATGCGCTCGTCGATCGCGATGCCGACCGCGCGCGCGCCGCCGTTCACGCCTACTTCGACGGTGTCGAGCACATCATCTCCGCACACGCCGAGCTGCGCACCGCTCGGATGAGCGACGATCTCTGGGCGTCCGCGCTCGACGCGCTCGCGCTCGGGCAGCGGCGGTCGGCATCGCGATCGTCGAGCCCGTCATCGTCCAGCGCGTGATTCCGGGCATACCCCCGGCGTCGCGCGGGTAGTCTCGTGGGGCATCCCGAAAGCGAGCCCATGCCCGACAGTCCGCTCTCCGCGTCACCGTACGAGATCCTCGGCGTCCCGTTCGACGCCGACGACGCCGCGCTCCGCGTCGCGTACCGCCGCGCGCTGCGCCGGGCGCACCCGGACACCGGCGGCAGCACCACGGAGTTCCACGCGGTGCAGCGCGCCTGGGTGCTCGTCGGCACCCCGGACGCGCGCGCCGCGTTCGACCGCGGACGTGGCGGAGCCGCCGCCGCGGATGCGACGAGCGCCGCGTGGGCCCCGCCGCCGCCCCGGCCGCGCCGCGACTCGCGACCGCTCGCGCGATCGCACGGTCATCCCGGCGGGCTCTCGCGCGGGCGCTACCTCGAACTCGTCCGGGAGTGGGTCGGCCGCGGCGTCGAGCTCGACGACCCCTACGACCCGGCGCTCGTGCGCAGCGCACCGAGGCACCTGCGCCACCTCCTCGCCGACGCCATCGCCGAGGAGGCCACCGCGCGGGCGCTGCCGAACCTCGGCATCGCCTACACGATCTGGCACGACCTCGCGACGGATGCCGCGGGCCCGGGCCTGCCCCCGAAACTCGACCATCTCGTGCTCGGGCCGACGGGCCTGTTCGCGATCCAGTCCGAGGACTGGGGTGCGCCGGTCGCCTTCAAGCGCGGCGAGCTGATCGGCGAGGGGCTCGACGGCGAGCGGCCGTTCCGGGCGCTCGGGGCGAGGGCGAAGGCGATCGGCCGCGCGGCCCGGGTGAAGCCGACCGCGCTCGTGGTCGTCGTCCCCGACGAGCACGCCGTCGAGCCGTTGCAGGTCGGGGGCAGCCTGCGCGGGGCGACCGTGGCGCTGGTGCGCCGATCTCGACTGGTCAGCGCGATCCGCGAGGGCCTCCCCGGCAGTGCGCACATCGGCGGCACCGAGGTCATGGAGGTGCGGGCGCGCCTGCAGGCCGCCGTGCGCTTCGCATAGGGTCGTTTCCATGCCCGTGACCTCGACCGACGCGTACGTCTCCGACTTCTCGGAGTTCATCCAGGCCTCGCCCTCCTCGTACCACGCCGCCGAGGCGGTGGCCCGTCGCCTCGAGTCGGCGGGTTTCGAACGACTGGACGAGCGGGATGCCTGGCCGACCGGCCCGGGACGCCGGGTGGTCGTGCGCGACGGCGCCGTGATCGCCTGGGTCCAGCCGCCGGCCGCGAGCGCGACCGCGCCGTTCCGCATCCTCGGTGCGCACACCGACTCGCCGGGGTTCAAGCTGAAGCCGACGACGACGACCGAGGCCGCCGGGTTCAGCCAGGCGAGTGTTGAAGTGTACGGCGGCCCGTTGCTGAACTCCTGGCTCGACCGCGAGCTCGAGCTCGCCGGCCGGATCGTGACGATCGGCGGCGACGAGCACCTCGTGCGCACCGGCGCGATGCTGCGCATCCCGCAGCTCGCCGTCCACCTCGACCGTGAGGCCAACAAGGCGCTGACCCTCGACCGGCAGCGGCACGTGCAGCCGATCTGGGCCGCCGGCGAGGGCGGCGACGTGCTCGAACTGCTCGCCGCGGACGCGGGCATCGACGCCGCCGACATCGCCGGCTTCGACGTGCTGACCGCACCGACGACCGCGCCCGAGCGGTTCGGTCGCGACGACGCGTTCTTCGCCTCGGGCCGGCTCGACAACCTGACCTCCGTGTTCGCCGGGCTCGTCGGCATCGAGGCCGCCGCCGACGCGGCGTGGGAGCGCGCCGGGCACGTCAGCGTGCTCGCCGCGTTCGACCACGAGGAGCTCGGGTCGGCCTCGCGATCGGGCGCGGCCGGCCCCTTCCTCGAGGACGTGCTCGGCCGCATCTCGTCGGCGCTCGGCGCGAGCGACGACGAGCGGCGTCAAGCGATCGCCGGCTCGTGGATCGTGTCGGCCGACGCCGGCCACGCCGTGCACCCGAACTACCCCGAGAAGCACGACCCGGCGACGCGTCCCCTGTTCGGCGAGGGCGTGCTGCTCAAGCTGAACGCGAACCAGCGCTACGCGAGCGACGCGGTCGGGTCGGCGATGTGGGAGGCCGTGTGCCGCCGCGCGGGAACCGCGACGCAACCGTTCGTCTCGAACAACACCGTGCCGTGCGGGTCGACGATCGGGCCGATCTCGGCGACGCGGCTCGGCATCCGCACCGTCGACGTCGGCGTGCCGCTGCTGTCGATGCACTCGGCGCGCGAGCTCGCGCACGTCGATGACCTCGTCGGCCTCGGGCGCGCCGTCGCGGAGTTCCTCGCCGGGGAGTGAAGCGCCGGCAGCGGCCCACCGGCCACCGAATGGCGCGATCTCGCCGACGGGTGACCGGATGCGGACCGCCGGAATCCGGGACGGGGATGCAGGGTGGTCGTATGACCGAGGTCCGCACCGCCAGCCCCCTGTTCGAGCACGTCGCCACCGCCGAGGACGCGATCGCGCATTTCCGCGGCCGGCTCGGGTTCGAATCGGATGTCTCGGACGTGTATGCCGCGCTGCAGTCCGGCGACGCCGGATTCGCGCTGATCGATACGCGCAGCGACGCCGCCTGGGCGCAGGGCCACGTGCCCGGGGCCGTGAACCTGCCGACCCGACGCATCGGCGACGGGGCCGCAGCGATCGTCGAACCCGGTACCCCGGTCGTCGTCTACTGCTGGGGACCGGGATGCAACGGGGCGACGCGCGCGGCGCTCGAGTTCGCCCTGCTCGGCCACCCGGTCAAGGAGATGATCGGCGGCTTCGAGTACTGGGCTCGGGAGGGGTTCCCGATCGAGGCCGACGGCGTGGTGGGGCAGGCGACGCCCGACCCGCTCACCAACGTGTCGACCGCCGTGCTGCCGCGCGGCGAACTCGCGGCGCAGCCGATCAGCTGCGCCTGCTGACCCGGGCGCGCAGCCGTCGGGAGGGCTGCCCGGTCACGCGAGCGTGACCAGCGGCGCGGTCGGGTCGGCGCTCCACTCGTCGAGCGATCCGTCGTACACCGCGACATCCGATCGGCCCGCCTGACGGAGGACGAAGCCGGTTCCGGTGGCGGCGATGCCCGCACCGCAGTAGAGCACGACGCGGCCGTCGCCGACCTCGGAGACGGCGGAGTCGCGCGCCTCGTCGTCGACGAACCGCTTCGTCTCCCGGTCGACGACCGAGGAGACCGGCACGCTGACGCTGCCGGGGATGTGCCCCCGGCGCGAGAAGCGGCCGGTCTCGCCGGCGAAGTCGCTGCGGGGCAGCGCGCACACGAGCGAGGCATCCGCTTCACCGTCGACGATGCGCCGCACCTCGTCGCCGTCGGCCCACCACCCCGACTGCTCGATGAGGGTCAGGGGGCCGGCGGGCGACGGAGCCTCGTAACCGGTCTCGAGTGCGCGGCCGTCGGCGACCCAGCGTGCGAGACCGCCGTCGAGGACCGCGACGTGCGGGAACCCGGCCGACTGCAGCAGCCACCAGAGGCGTGTCGCCCACTGGCCCAGGGATGCGTCGTAGACCACGACCGTGCGAGAGTCGTCGATGCCGAGCTCGGTCGCGGCATCCCGCAGCCGATCGAGGTCGGGGCGGGCGAACGAGAAGCGACCGTCGGGGTCGCTGAACGACTCGATCAGGTCGGCGAAGACCGCGCCGGGCACATGGCCGTCGACCAGGTAGGCGTCGAGGCCCGAGAGCCAGCGGAACCCGGCCTCGGTCTGCGAGCCGATCACCGTCGCGTCCACCACGACGAGCCGCTCGTCGCCGAGGTGCTCGGCGACCCAGTCGGCCGAGACGAGTGCGGAGGGGAGTTCGAGCGAGGTCATGCCGGGCACGCTACGCCCGGGCATCCGCGGAGAACAGGCCGGGCGCAACAGGCCGTAACCGCCCGCTGCGGCGTGAACCGGGCCGGTGCTCAGGGAACCGGCGTATCGTGGATCGGTGACCACGACCGCCGAACGGGCCGCAGCGCCCCTGCTGATCCGCCGCCTCCGCGCCGAAGAGGTCGAATCCGTCGGTCGCCTGGCGAGAGACGCCTACGCGGCCGACTACCGGCTCGCGCCCGAGTACCTGGACGAGATTGAGGCCGTCGGCGATCGCGACGGCGAGCACGAGGTCTGGGTCGCCGAGAACGTCGTGACCGGCGAACTGCTCGGCACGGTGACCACGCCGCGCGAGGGCGTTCGCCTGTCGGGTGTCGCGGTCCACGACGACGAGCTCGACTTCCGGTTCCTCGGCGTCGCCGGCTCCGCTCGCGGACGCGGCGTCGGCGAGGCGATGGTCCGGCACGTGCTCGCGCTCGCCGCGGAGCGCGGCCTCCGTCGCGTCGTGCTCAACACCGGCACCCAGATGCGCGGTGCGCAGCGGCTCTACGAGCGGATGGGATTCGAGCGGATTCCCGAGCGCGACTTCGCGTTCGATCGGTCCGACGGCGTTCGCATCGTCATCCTCGCGTACGGGATCGACGTCGCACCGGCGACGGCGCGAGCCGGGATCGCGGCGGGATGACGCACGGACAGCGTTCGGCGCACGACGGGCGCTTCGCGCGCGACGAACTCGCCGCGCTCATCGGGCATCCGACGCTGTTCCGCGATTGGGCTGCCGAGCCCACCGGTCCCGAGCTCGAGCCGGCTCGCGAGGCCGCCGTGCTCATCCTGTTCGGCGTGCTCGACGGCCGCCCGTCCGACCACACGGCGCAGGCGTCGGCCGTGTCCCGCGACCTCGACGTGCTCCTTCTCGAGCGGGCCGCGACGCTGCGCTCGCACGCCGGCCAGGTCGCGTTCCCCGGCGGCCGGGTCGACCCGGGCGACGTCGACTCCGTCGCGGCCGCCCTGCGCGAGGCCCGAGAGGAGACCGGGCTCGATCCGACGGGGGTCGAGGTGCTGGGCGAGCTGCGCGGCCTGCCGATGCCCTTCTCGGGCCACCGGGTGACCCCGGTGCTCGGCTGGTGGGCGGAACAGTCGCCCGTCGGGGTCGTCGACCTCGCCGAGTCGTCGCACGTGTTCCGTACGCCGGTCGCCGACCTGCTCGACCCGGGCAACCGCGTCATGACCGTCATCCGCCGCGACGGCCACGAGTGGCGCGGACCGGGATGGCTCGTCACGGTCGCCGGTGTCGAGCACCTGGTGTGGGGGTTCACCGGCCGCATCCTCGACGAGGTGTTCGACGCGCTCGGCTGGACCGAACCGTGGGATCGCAGCCGGGAGTACGAGCTGCGGAACATCTGATGCTCCGGACCGCCTGATGCTCCGGACCGCCTGACGCGCGGGGTACCGCCCTACAGGTCGCTCTCGCCCGGCTCCTCGTCGAGGAGTTCGAAGACCCCCTGCAGCACCTCGTCGGGGCGGAACGGATAGCGCTCGATCTCTCGCTGGTCGCTGATGCCGGTGAGCACGAGCACCGTGTGCAGGCCCGCCTCGATGCCGGCGACGATGTCG